>JADLHF010000252.1 GCA_020848935.1 Acetobacteraceae bacterium | reverse complement strand
TCGGCAACCTGCCGGCCGAATTCACCCGCGCCCGCGGCTTCGTGCGCGGCACCGTGGGCGCGGCGCGCACCGGCGATCCGAACAGCGCCAACAGCCAGTTCTACATCATGTTCGCCCCCGCCCCGCATCTCGATGGCCAGTACACCATCTGGGGCCAGGTCACCGAAGGCATGGAACACATCGACGCCATCAAGCGCGGCGCCGGCGGCAGCGGCATGGTCAGCAACCCCGACAAGATCATCTCCATGAAGGTCGCTGCCGACATAGGCTGAGAACCAGGGGCGTCGCCCCTGAACCCCAGCAGGGCGCCGAGCCCCCTGCACCCTCATGCATGGGGGTCCGGGGCCCTCGGCCCCAGCGGGTGGAGGGCAGCGCCCTCCCCTTGCCTTACCTTCCTTGAACTCAGCTCAAAAAATCCGGCTCCTCGCGCGTCAGCTTGCGGATCACCGCCTTCATGAACACCCGCCCGTAATTCCGGAACATCTCGGAATCCTCGGGGTAGGTCGCGATGATCGCCGGCGGGATATGCTGCAACTCCGCCCCGCCGGCCTCGGCCAGAATCTGGATCTTGCAGGTATCCTCCAGGTAGATCAGCCGCAGCAGCGCCTCGCCCAGCGTCGCGCCGATCACCAGCGGCCCGTGGTTCTCCATCATCAGGATGGTGGCCTTGCCAATCACCCCGGCCAGCCGCTCGCCCTCCGCCGGGGTCACCGCCGCCCCGGTGAAGCCGCGGTCATAGGCGATGGAGTTCAGGAACGACATGCTGGAAAGATAGGTCGGCGCCACCGTGCCGCCCTTGCGGGTGCATATCGCGGTGGCATGATGCATGTGCGTGTGCAATGCCGCCGTCGCCTGCGGCAGCAGCCGGTGGATCGGGGCATGGATGCAGAACGCCGTCAGCTCCACCGTATGCCCGTTGGTCGAAACGATGGTCCCGTCATGGGTCGCCATCACCAGCGAGCCCACCGTCACCTCCGACCAGAAATACCCCTCCGGGTTGATCAGCATCAGGTCCGGCCGCCCCGGCACCGCCACCGAGAAATGGTTGCACACGCCCGACTGGAACCCCAGCCGCGCCGCCCAGCGGCAGGTCGCCGCCAGCTCGATCTTGGCCTGGCGGATCGCATCGGTGTCGAGACTTGGCATCGTGTCCATGGCGGGCACCTTCGGCAGGGAGGGGGGGCGGAACGGAGGAACTGGACAAGGCTATTGCACCATCCCCCTCCTTGGCCACCCCCGAAGCCCGATTGAAATGGCGCCACCGCCCGCGCACCCTGCCCCATCCAAACGGGAGCCACGCCATGCGCCGCCTGTTCCTCGCCGCCATCCTCGCCGCCGCCACCCTGCCCGCTGCCGCCCAGACAGCGCCCAGCCTGTTCAAGGTCGTCTCCCCGCGCGACGAGATCGTCATCGGCCTGCCCGCCATCGACATCGACGCCCTGGGCCGCAAGCTTATCGCCGACGGTCAGATCGCTGCCTGGCAATACGCCGTGCGCCGCGGCCCCCAGGGCACCACGGAGCAGGGCCCGCTGCGCCGCGTCGTCATCCTGCGCCAGGACACGCTGCGCATCGAGGCGTTCGACCCGCGCCCGCTGAAGGTGGCGCCCCTGCCGAACTGACCGCTACTTCCCCCGCAGCGACAGGATATAGGCCACCGTATCCGCGATATCCGCGCGCGACAGCGACAGATCCGGCATCCTTCCATGCGGCTTCGTGAGGAAGACGCGCAGCCCGTCCGCCGTCACCCCCGCCCGCCCGGCAATCGCCGCAAAGCCCGGCGCCTGGTCCGATGCCGCCGCCGGCCGCGCATCCACGCCATGGCAACTGGCACACCAGGTCTGCGCCACCGCGCGCCCCGCCACCGCATCGCCACCCGCGCGCTGGGTCGTCCCTTGGGCCGTCCCCTGGGCCAGCACTATCCCCGGCGCCCCAGCCATCACCACCGCGAAAACCCAACGCCGCATCCCCGCCTCCATCCGCACCGCGCCAGCATCGCGGCCCCCCGCCCGCGCGGCAAGGCCCCCTTGCGCACCGCGGTTGTCCGCCGCCCCATTCCCGCTACTCTCGCCGCCAAGGCCGGGGCCAACCGGCACACCGGCGGAGGACACCCAGGATGGAATACGACTACATCATCGTCGGCGGCGGCTCCGCCGGCTCGGTCCTGGCCAATCGCCTCTCCGCGCGCAGCGCCAACCAGGTCCTGCTCTGCGAAGCCGGCCAGGACACCCCGCACGGCCGCATCCCCGCCGAAATCCTGGATTCCTACCCCGGCACCGCCTACCTCAACCAGAAATTCCTCTGGAACGAGCTCAAGGTCACCACCGAGGTGATCTCCCACAACAACCCCGAAGCCCCCAAGCCCCGCCTGCGCAAATACGAACAGGCCCGCGTGCTTGGCGGCGGCTCCTCGATCAACGGCCAGCTCGCCAACCGCGGCGCCCCCACCGACTACAACGAATGGCACGCCCGCGGTGCGTCCGGCTGGAACTGGGACAGCGTGCTGCCCTATTTCCGCAAGATCGAACGCGACATGGATTTCGACGACGAATTCCACGGCCGCGACGGCCGCATCCCCGTCCGCCGCATCTGGCCGGAATTCTGGCCCGAACACGCCCGCGCCCTCGGCGAAGCCCTCAAGCAGTCCGGCATGAAATACCTGCCTGACCAGAACGGCGCCTTCGAGGAAGGCTACTTCCCCATCACCATCTCCAACGCCTATGAACGCCGCGTCTCCGCCGCCATCGGCTATCTCGACCCCGCCACCCGCGCCCGCGAAAACCTCACCATCTCCGCCCTCACCCAGGTCACCGCCCTGGAGTTCGAAGGCACCACCTGCACCGGCGTCAAAGCCCTGGTGAACGGCAAGCCACAAACCTTCCGCGGCCGCGAGATCATCCTCTCCTCCGGCGCCATCCACTCGCCGGCCCACCTGCTGCGCGCCGGCATCGGCCCGGCCGGCCACCTGCGCGACATGGGCATCGACATCCGCACCGCCCTCCCCGGCGTCGGCCAGCGCCTGATGGACCACCCCTCCATCGCACTCGCCGCCTTCGTCAAACCCTTCGCCCGCGTCAACGACACCACCCGCCGCCACATCATGATCGGCTGGCGCTACTCCTCGAACCTGCACGACGCGCCGGCCGGCGACATGTTCGTCACCGCCGCCACCAAGTCCTCCTGGCACGCCGTCGGCGAGCAGATCGCCGCCCTCATCCTCTTCGTCAACAAGACCTATTCCGAAACCGGCGAAGTCAAGCTGCAATCCGCCGACCCCCGCGCCGAGCCCGAAGTCGCCTTCAACCTGCTCTCAGACTCCCGCGACCTCTCCCGCCTCGCCGACGGCTTCCGCCGCATGGCCGCGCTCCAGATGCTCGACGCCATGAAGGCCGTCACCGACGACCCCTTCCCCGCCAGCTACAGCGACAAGGTCCGCCAGGTCGGCGTCATCAACGCCAAGAACAAACTCCTCACCGACATCATGGCCAGGCTGCTCGACGGCCCCGCCGCCCTGCGCAAATACCTCCTGCGCAAGCTCGTCATGGAGGAATTCACCCTCGAACAGGTCCTCGCCGACGAAGACGCCATGGAAGCCTTCGTCCGCAAAGCCGCCGTCGGCGTCTGGCACGCCTCCTGCACCTGCCGCATGGGCACCGATGACGACCCCATGGCCGTCACCAACCCAGCCGGCCGCGTCCGCGGCATCGAGGGCCTGCGAGTCTGCGATGCCTCCATCTTCCCCGTCGTCCCCTGCGCCAATACCAATTTCCCCACCCTCATGACCGCCGAGAAAATCGCCGATGCCATCCTGGCGGGGCACTGAGGGGTGAAGAAGGAAAGGCAAGGCCAGGGGCTTTGCCCCTGGACCCTACCAGGGACCCGAGGTCCCTGGACCCTCAACCATTTTCGCCTTCGGCGAGAGAGGCCTGCCAGGCCCCTCTCGCCGAAGGCGGGCAAACGAATGGGGTCTGGGGCCGATGGCCCCAGCGGGGTCGAGGGGCAGAGCCCCTCGCCTTTCCTGTCTTCCTTCTTGCTCGGAACCACACCATGACCCGTGACATCCTGATCGGCATCAGCGGCGGCGGCGTCCTGCACACCGACGCCCACGTCCCGGACGTGGACACCCAGTTCCGCATGGTGAAGGAGTCCGGCGCCTTCGATTATTTCGAGCGCACGCCATTGCCCGGCCTGCTCGACGCGTACAAGAAGGCCAGCCAAACGCATGGCGTGCCCTTGCTCTCCGGCGGCTTCTTCTATGCCCTCGGCCGCGACGAGCCCTTGCTGGAATGGCACCTGCGCATCGGCGCCGAATGCGGCATGCGGGTCCAGAACGTCCAGGTGCCGTTCCGTGGCGCCAATGGTGCGCGCGTCACCGACCAGCAGGTGGCCGATTTCTACCTCTGGGCGGCGGAACTGGGCGACCGCCTCGGCGTGGTGCCGTGCTTCGAGGTCCACATCAACATGTGGTCCGAGCGCCTCAGCCGGGTGGCCAGGGTCGCCCGCCTGGTCGAGGCCCGCGGCGTCGCCTTCAACATGACGCTCGACCACAGCCACGTGATTTTCAAGATCGACAACCAGGCCGAATTGGATATCGAGGGCCTGCGCGAGGACCTCGCCGCCGGACTGGTGCTGCAGCCGGGCAAGCCAGGCAATGTCTGCGCCCAGTGGATCGCCAACAACTGGGTCCGCCACGCCCATGCCCGCCCGGCGGTGCCCAACAACCCGCGCAACCTCTGGGCCGCCCACCCCGACGGCAGCCCCGGCCGCGGCGTGCAGTATCCCTTCATCCAGCCCCGGCCCGGCGAGTGGCACAGCGACTGGCACGAAGCCGCGCTGGAGCCGTGGAAGGACGTGGTGCGCCAGATGTTCGCCCACCACGCCGCCGACCCCGGCAGCCGCCTGCAACAGGTCACGGTCGAGATGATCCCAGGCATCGACTACGGCTTCGGCCACCGCTACTCGATCTTCGACCACAGCGTGGCGGTCGCCCACTGGCTGCGCGCGGAATGGCAGCGCGCCCGCGAAATCGATTGACGCGATCCATCCGTTATGGATAATGACATCAATGTCATCATTCATCATCCTGCTCGGCAACATCCTGGCCGACCTGCGCGCCGCCGTCGCCCCCCATGTGGACCGCGACCGCGCCCGCACGCCGGTGCTGCTGCTTGCCTGGACCCGCATCGGCCGCGCCGCCTCCCGCCTGGCCGCGTTGTACGCGCGCTGGCAGGCCGGCACCTTGCCGCGCCCCCGCGCCCCGCGCCCCGGCCGGCCGCGCGCCACTGCCGCCCGCCCGCGCCCCTACTTCCCCGCCGGCCGCGGCTGGCTCGCCAGCACCACCGATTATCAGGTCCGCAACCACGCCAGCCAGCTTCAGCATCTGCTCGCCCGGCCCGACCTCGCGGCCTTCGTCGCCGCTGCGCCCCAGGCCGGCCGCATCCTGCGCCCGCTCTGCCACATGCTGGCCATCGCCCCCCTGCCCCCGGCCCTGGACCTGCCGGCCCGGCCCGCCACCGACGGGAAACCCCGCGCCCCGAAACCCAGCGCCGCCCCCGATCGTCCGTTCGACCGGCCACCCCCCCGGCCCTTGCCGCGTTACGTCCTGGCCGCCGTCCGCGCCTGGCGCAAAAAACCCGCCTGACCCATCCGGCCCGGCCGCGTCGATTTCGTTACGATATCGAAATTTAAATCACCCCCGCTTGACCCCGCCCGCACCCCGGCGTTCAGATACCGCACCGCCCCACCCCGGAGCCCCCCATGAACGACCTGGCGACCAGCAACAACCCGTACCTGGCCCTCGGCGTCCGCCCCTTCATCAACTGCTGCTCGGTGCGCACCATGCACGGCGGCAGCCTGATGCTGCCCCAGGTCCGCGCCGCCATGGCCGAGGCCAGCCGCCACTTCGTCAATCTCGACGAGCTGATGGAAAAGGCCGGCGAGCGCATCGCCGAACTCACCGGTGCCGAATGGGGCCTGGTCACCTGCGGCAGTGCCGCCGCCGTGGCGCTGGCCACCATGGCCTGTGTCGCCGGCAACGACCCGATCAAGATGCTCCGCCTGCCCAACACCGATGGCATGCCCAACCGTGTCGTCATGGTGAAGAACCAGCGCTTCGCCTACGACCAGGCCATCCGCATGAGCGGCACCCACATCGTCGAGATCGAAACCCTCGCCGAACTCGACGCCGCCTTCGCCGAACCCGTCGCCATGGTCGCCGTCCTCGGCACCCACGAGCACGAATCCGCCGTGCGCATGGAAGACCTTGTCGCCCGCGCCAAGCCCCGCTCCGTGCCGATCATGGTCGATGCCGCCAGCGAACACATCGCCAAGCCCTCCCCCTGGCTGGTCCGCGGCGCCGACCTCGTCATCTATTCCGGCGGGAAATTCCTGCGCGGCCCGCAGACCTCGGGCCTGCTGCTCGGCCGCAAGGACCTGGTCCAGGCCGCCTGGCGCAACGCCTCGCCGCACCAGGCGCTCGGCCGCCCGATGAAGGTTTCCAAGGAAGACGTCATCGGCCTGCTCGCCGCGCTGGAATACTGGATGGAACAGCGCGACCTCGGCGAGGAGATCGCCCGCTGGCAGGGCGCCAACGCCGAGATCACCCGCCTCGTCACCGCCATCCCCGGCGTGCGCACCGAGACCGTGGCCCCCGAGGGCGTGGTGATGGTCCCTGGCCTGCGCATCATCTGGGACCGCACCCGCATCGGCCTCGACGGCCCGGGCCTGCGCCTCGCCGTGCTGGAAGGCTCGCCGCGCATCATGCTCGACGACCACTCCGCCAAGGAGGACCGCATCACCATCGACCCGTTCCAGTTGCAGCCCGGCGAGGCCACCGAAGTCGGCCGCGCCATCGCCCGCGCGCTGGAATCCGCCCGCATCGCCACCCCGAAACCCCTTGCCCCCGCCGCCTTCGACCTCTCCGGCGAATGGGAGGTCCGCGTCCGCTTCCTGCACGGCGAACGCGTCCACAAGGTCCGGCTCGCCCAGCAGGGCAACATGATCTCCGGCGAACAGCATTCCCCGCATTTCGACGGCGGCGTCACCGGCCAGGTCGAGGGCGCCACGGTGGCAATGAGCTTCGGCACCCGCTACGAAGGCAGCAACATCCGCTACAACTTCGCCGGCGACGCCGAAGCCGGCGCCATGTCCGGCACCGTCCAGCTCGGCACCTCCACCGACCACCACCAGGGGCCGGTCAACCTCGCCCAGTTCGGCTCCGCGCAATGGAGCGCCAAAAGACTCAAGTAAGCGGCTCTTTTTTTGAAAAAAGAACCAAAAAACTTTGATCGGAAGAAGTCTTTTTGCTTCTTTTTCTTCAGAAAAAGAGGCTTTCTTACTTTCTGCCGCTTGTTTTTGCTTTCCTCAGCCGATCGGTCCGGCACAGCAGGCCGGTGCGCGGGTGCACATAGAACGGCTGGAACCACAGATCGTCGCCCGGCCGCTGGCGCATCTGGTTGGCCAGCCGCCGCGGCGTGATCGCCACGAAGTCATGCAGGTGGTCGCGCACATGCTGCTGCACCGCGCTGGTCGGTCGCAGATGGGCGGAGATCTCGGCATAGATCCTGTTCCACGGCCGGCCGACCTGCTTCGCCAGGAACCGTCGCAGCGGCTGCAGGTTTTCGTTCAGCGCCTTGCCGCCGAAATGGCGCACATGCCGCGCCCGCATGCCCTCCTGCGCCGGCAGATGGTCCACCGGCGGCACGCGGCCCCGCCGGGTGATCCCTTCCACCCGCCGCGGCCGCTCCACGATCACCTTGGCCATATCGGCACGCATGGGCTTTAGCTCAGCAGAACCTTCACGTAGCTGCCCGGCGCATCCTCCAGCACCGGCAGCTTGCCGTCGCCGGGCACGCGCGCCTTGACCTGCCGCTTGTCCAATGCGGTGATCCAGCGCTGCCAATCCGGCCACCACGAGCCGGCGATCTCGGTCGCCCCCTGGAACCAGGCTTCCGCGTCCTCCGGCAGTTCGGGGTTGATCCAGTGGCTGTACTTGCCGCCCTCGGGCGGGTTCACCACGCCGGCGATGTGGCCCGAGGCTGCGAGCACGAAGCGGTTCTCGCCGCGCAGCAGCCTGGTGCCGCGATAGGTCGCCCGCCACGGCGCGATATGGTCCTCGCGGGTGGAGATGAAATACGCCGGGACATCCACCTTGCCCAGGTCGATCGGCGTGCCCGCCAGCGTGATCCCCCCGGGCCGGCACAGCCGGTTCTCCAGGTACATGTTGCGGAGGTAGAAGCTGTGCATCGCCGCCGGCATCCGCGTCGAGTCGGAATTCCAGTACAGCAGGTCGAACGGGAACGGGTCGTTGCCGAGCAGGTAGTTGTTCACCACGAACGACCAGATCAGGTCGTTGGCCCGCAGCAGGTTGAACGTGGTGGCCATCTCGCTGCCTTCGAGGAAGCCCCGCTTGTTCATCTTGTCCTCGAGCATCTTGATCTGCTCTTCGTCGATGAACACGTTCAGCTCGCCGCTCTCGCGGAAGTCCATCAGGGCGACGAAGAACGTGGCGCTCTTGATGCGGTCATCGCCATGCGCCGCCATCCACGCCAGGGTGGCCGACAGCAGCGTGCCGCCCAGGCAATAGCCGATCGCGTTGACGTTCTTCTCGCCGGTCGCCTGCTCGATCGCCGTCAGCGCGTCGAGCACGCCTTCCTTCATGTAGTCGTCGAAATTCTTCGCCGCCAGTTCCTCGTCCGGGTTCACCCAGGACACGATGAACACCGTATGCCCCTGCGCGGTCGCCCAGCGCACGAACGAGTTCCGCGGCCGCAAATCCAGGATGTAGAACTTGTTGATCCATGGCGGGATGATCAGCAGCGGACGCTTCAGCACTTTCTCCGTGGTCGGGGTGTACTGGATCAACTGCATCAGGTCGTTCTGGTAGACCACCTTGCCCGGCGTGACCGCGACATTCTCGCCGATCGTGAACGCCTCCATGTCGGTCATCGAGATGCGCAGCTTGCCCTTGCCACGCTCCAGGTCGCCCAGCAGGTTGTTCAGCCCCTTGATCAGGTTCTCGCCGCCGGTCTCGGCCGTCTTGCGCAGCACCTCGGGATTGGTCATCAGGAAGTTGCTCGGGCTCATCGCGTCGATGAACTGGCGCGAGTAGAAATCCACCTTCTGCGCGGTGGCCGGCTCCATCCCGTCGGCGTGCTTGACCACGTCCTGGATGTAGCGCGCCGACAGCAGGTAGGACTGCTTGATGAAGTCGAAGACATCGCTGTCCTTCCACGCCTCGTCCTTGAAGCGCCGATCGCGCGGATCGCCCTCGATCACCGGCTTGGACTCCATGCCCATCATCCGCCGGGCGGTGTTCTGCCAAAGCGACATGTAGTCCTGCCAGAACCCCATCTGCGCCTCGGCCAGCTTCTGCGGATTGGCGATCAGCCGCGTGGTCATCTCCATGAAGGCCGAACCGATGTTCAGCGGATCGGTATTCGGCGCCGCGCTCTCCTCGCCCTGCCGCTTCAGCCACTCGCCCACCAGGCGCTGGCTGCGCTCGGCGACGTCGGACATCGAGCGGCCGAGCTGTTCAGGGTCGGGCATCTTGAAGGCGGCCGGATCGGGCTTCTGCGGGTCGGCCATGGCGTCGTCCTTTCCGTGGGCGGCACTGCGCTGCTACACCGGCGCGCGGCACCCGCGCGATCGGCGGGGCGCGGGTGGGGAGTCGGTGCAGCCTATGCGATCCCGGTGCGTTGAGTCATATACTGCGCGGATATATAGCGTTGATCCCCCGCCAGCCCAAGGCCGCATCGGCGCGGCGCGGGCCTGCATCCTGGCCGGCACCGTCCTCGCCCTCGCCGCCTGCACCAGCGGACCGAACGCCGACCCGATCGCCTGGTGGCGCCAGCTCGAAGGCGGCCGCCTGGCCGAGGAACGGCCACCGGCCCCCCGCGCCGACGATCCCTATCCCAATCTCGGCAGCGTCCCCGCCCGCCCGGCCACCACGGCGGCGGCGACGCGTGCCGGCATCGCCGCCGCCCTGGCCGCCGACCAGCGCGACGGCGCCTTTGCGGTGACGCAGCCGATCGCCCCCCCTCGCCCGGCAGCCCCCATCCCTGCCCCGGCGCCGGCCCCCGCGGGGGGCATCGGCGCATCGCTCGCCGCCGCCTCCGCGCCTCCCGCAGCGCCCGCTCCAACTCCGGCTCCGGCTCCCGCACCACGTCCAGCCCCGGTCGCCGCCGCGCCCAGCCCGCCGCCGGCCGCGCTGCCGGCACTGGCCGTCGCCGCCCTGGCATTGCCCGCCGGCCCTCCGCCCGCGCCGCGCCTGCCCGGCGTGGCCGCCACCACCGCCCCCACCCCGCCACGGCACGCCCCGCCGCCCACCCCGCCGCCACCCGCCGCCTTCACCCCCGGCGCTCCGGTCGCCATCGCCTTCGCCACCGGTTCGGCGGTGCTGCCCGAAGGCGCCGCCATCCGGCTGCGTCAACTCGCCGCCACGCGCGGCGGCCACGACATCTGGGTGACCGGCTATGGCGAGAGCACCGGCACCGACGCCGCCAGCCAGGCCGACACCCTGGGCCTCGCCTTCGCCCGCGCCCGCGCCGCCGCCGCCGTGCTGGGCCAGGCCGGGGTGCCCGCCAGCGCCCTGCGCGTGACCGGCGAGGCGCTCGGCCGCGGCGGCGTGGCCCGCATCGCCGATTGACCCCGGCCGCCCCTTTGGACTCCCTGCCCCTGGGCCGCCGCCGCGCAAGGCGCTAAGTGTCTCCCGCGCATCACGCCCGACCGCCCCTACCCACCCGCCTCACGGAGAAGCTTGCATGACCCGTCCGCTGTCCATCGGCATCGCCGGCCTCGGCACAGTAGGCGGCGGCGTGATGACCATGCTGCGCCAGAACGCCGACCTGATCACCGCGCGCGCCGGCCGCCCGATCGCGGTCACCGCCATCTCGGCCCGCGACCGCTCGCGCGACCGCGGCGTGCCGCTCTCCGGCCTGCGCTGGTACGACGACCCCGTGGCGCTGGCCGGCGATGCCGGGGTGGATGTGGTGGTCGAGGTGATCGGCGGCTCCGACGGCCCGGCCAAGGCGCTGGTCGAGGCCGCCCTGGCCGCCGGCAAGCCGGTGGTCACCGCCAACAAGGCGCTGCTCGCCGTCCACGGCGCCACCCTGGCCGCCGCCGCCGAAAGACACGGCGTGGCCCTCGCCTTCGAAGCCGCCGTCGCCGGCGGCATCCCGGCCATCAAGGCGCTGCGCGAGGGCCTGGCCGGCAACCGCATCAGCCGCGTGGCCGGCATCCTGAACGGCACCTGCAACTACATCCTGACCGTGATGCGCGAGCGCGGCCTCGAATTCGCCGAGGTGCTGGCCGACGCCCAGAAGCTGGGCTACGCCGAGGCGGACCCGGCCTTCGACGTCGATGGCATCGATGCCGCCCACAAGCTGGCGATCCTGGCCGCCCTGGCCTTCGGCCGCCCGGTCGATTTCGCCGCGGTGCATGTCGAAGGCATCCGCCAGGTCTCGGCCCTCGACATCGCCTTCGCCGGCGAACTGGGCTACCGCATCAAGCTGCTGGGCATCGCGCGCGCCACCGAGGCCGGCATCGAAACCCGCGTCCACCCCTGCATGGTGCCCCAGGCCGCCCCGATCGCGCGCGTCGATGGCGTGTTCAACGCGGTGGTGGCCGAGGGCGATTTCGTCGGCCGGGTGATGCTGGAGGGCCGCGGCGCCGGCGCCGGCCCCACCGCCTCGGCCGTCGTCGCCGACCTGATCGACATCGCCCGCGGTCGCGCCACCCCGGTCTGGGGCGCTGCCGCCGACGCGCTCTCCGCCGCCGCCTCGGTGCCGATGTCCGCCCATGTCGGCGCCTACTACCTGCGCCTGATGGTGGTGGACCGCCCCGGCGTGATCGCTGACGTCACCGCCGTGCTGCGCGACGCCGGCATCTCGCTGGAAAGCATGCTCCAGCGCGGCCGCTCGCCCGGCGAGGCAGTGCCCGTGGTGCTGGTCACCCACGAAACCGGCGAGGCCGCCATGCGCGGCGCCCTGGCCCGCATCGCCGAGCTCGGCGCGGTGCTGGAGCCGCCGGCGTTGATCCGCATCGAGCCGGCCTGAACCGTGGCCGGGTTGCCGCGATAAGTCTTGCAAGGCGACCGGCTTCTGCCAGACACGGGATGCGGGAACACACCGCGATCCGATCCAGGGAGGAATGAGGGCGACATGAACGACGAACGCACCCCGGCCGAACAGGTCTTCGACCGCAACCTGGCGCTGGAACTCGTCCGCGTCACCGAGGCCGCGGCCCTGGCCGCCAGCCGCTGGATGGGCCTGGGCCAGAAGAACGAGGCCGACGGCGCCGCCGTCGCCGCCATGCGGCGCGCCTTCGACACGGTGGCCATCGACGGCACCGTGGTGATCGGCGAGGGCGAGATGGACGAGGCGCCGATGCTGTTCATCGGCGAGCGCGTCGGCGCCGGCGGCCCGCGCATGGACATCGCCGTCGATCCGCTGGAGGGCACCACGCTGACCGCCAAGGGCGGGCCGAATGCCATGGCCGTCGTCGCCCTGGCCGAGCACGGCAACTTCCTGCACGCGCCGGACATCTACATGGACAAGCTGGCGGTCGGCGGCGGGCTGCCCGAGGGGGTGGTGGACATCGAATCTCCGGTGCACGTCAACCTGCGCAACCTGGCCCGCGCCAAGAACCGCGAGGTCGGCGACCTGGTCGCCTGCATCCTGGACCGCGACCGCCACAAGGAGCTGATCGCCCGCGTGCGCGAGGCCGGCGCGCGCATCATGCTGATCTCCGACGGCGACGTGGCCGGCGTGGTCGCCACCGCCCAACTCGACAGCGAGATCGACATCTACATGGGCTCCGGCGGCGCGCCCGAGGGCGTGCTGGCCGCCGCCGCCCTGCGCTGCATCGGCGGCCAGATGCAGGCGCGGCTGTTGTTCGAGGACGAGGCGCAGATTGCCCGCGCCAAGCTGATGGGCCTCGCCGACCCGCACAAGGTGCTGGGAATCCTGGACATGGCGCGCGGCGACGTGATGTTCGCCGCCACCGGGGTGACCACCGGCGCGATGCTGAAGGGCGTGCGCCGCTACGGCCACGGCGCGATGACCCATTCCGTGGTGATGCGCAGCAAGTCCGGCACGGTGCGCTACATCGAGGCGCACCATAATTTCGCGACCAAGACCTGGACCGAACGCTAGCTAGCCAGCAAGACCAGGGGGCCGAGCCCCCTGGCCTTCCTTTAGGATCTGAGCTCCTGCCCGACTCACTCGCCCTCGGCATCCACCAGAGCATCTCCGGCCGCCGCTGGCTGTGGCGCGAGGGCGAGCCGCGCACCGGCCTGGCCATCGCCCAGCGCCTGGGGCTGGACGAGGTGGTCGCCCGCCTGCTCGCCGCGCGGGGCGTGAGCATCGAGGCCGCCGCGGATTTCCTGGAGCCCACGCTGCGCGCCCTGCTGCCCGACCCGTCGCTGCTGGTCGATATGGACGCCGCCGCCGACCGCCTGGCCGGCGCGGTGCGCAGTGGCGAGACGGTGGCGGTGTTCGGCGATTACGACGTGGACGGCGCCTGCAGTGCCGCCCTGATGTCCGGCTTCCTACGCGACCTCGGCTGCCCCGTGCTGCCCTACATCCCCGACCGCATCGCCGAGGGCTACGGCCCCAACCTGCCGGCATTGCAGGCGCTGGTGGCACAGGGCGCCACGCTGATCGTCTGCGTCGATTGCGGCACCGCCGCCGGCGCGGTGCTGGAAGCGGTGGACGGCGCCGAGATCATCGTGCTCGACCACCACACCGCCGAAGGCCCGCCCCCCCGCATCGTGGCCACGGTGAACCCGAACCGGCTGGACTGCGCCTCGGGCCAGAAGATGCTGTGCGCCACGGCCGTGGCGTTCATGGCGGCCATCGCCACGGTGCGCAACCTGCGCCGCGCCGGCCATTTCGGCAGCGGCGGCGAACCCGACCTGATGGCGCTGCTGGACCTGGTGGCCCTGGCCACGGTGTGCGACGTGATGCCGCTGGTCGGCGTCAACCGCGCCCTGGTCACCCAGGGGCTGCGGGTCATGCAGCGCCGCGACCGGCCCGGGATCGCCGCGCTGCTGGAGGTGGCGGCCGCCAAGGAGCGGGTCAACGCGATGACCCTGGGCTTCGCGCTCGGCCCGCGCATCAATGCCGGCGGGCGCATCGGCGAAGCCGGCCTGGGCCTGCGACTGCTGCTGTCGCAGGACCCGATCGACGCCCGCGCCATGGCCACCACGCTGGACGGCGTCAACCGCCAGCGCCAGGTGGTGGAAACCGGCATGCTCTCCGCGGCCCTGGATGCCGCCGAGGCCCAACTGGCCGCCGGCCACGCCACCGTGCTGGTCGGCGGGCCGGACTGGCACCCCGGCGTGGTCGGCATCGTCGCCGGGCGGATCAAGGAACGCTTCAACCGCCCGGCCCTGGTCGCCGGCATCGCCGACGGCATCGCCAAGGGCTCCGGCCGCTCGGTGGCGGGGATCGACCTCGGCTCGGCGGTGATCGCCGCGCGCCAGTCCGGCCTGCTGGCCACCGGCGGCGGCCACCCGATGGCCGCCGGCTTCTCGCTCGACGCCCGCCAGATGGACGCCTTCCACGCCTTCCTCGATACCCGCCTGGCCGCCGCCGCCGCTTATCCCCGCGCGGCCGACCTGGTGGTGGAAGGCACCGCATCCGTCGCCGGCTGCACCTTGGAACTGGCCGAGAGCCTGTCCCGCCTGGCGCCCTTCGGCAACGGCAACGAGGAGCCGATCCTGGTGCTGCCACGCTGCCGCATCGTCCGCGCCGAGCGCATCGGCCGCGAACTGGCCACCGTCCGCGCCTTCCTGGAAGGCGAGGGTGGCGGTTCGCGGCTGAAGGCGGTGATGTTCCGCGCCAAGGAGGGCGCGCTCGCCGCCGCCCTGCTGGAACGCCACGCCGCCCCGCTGCACGTCGCCGGCCACCTGCGCGCCGAGGAATGGAACGGCCGCGTCGCAACCAGCTTCATCATCACCGACCTCGCCGAAGCCTGAACCGCCGGCCCCCAGCGCAACCGGCTTGACCGCCCCCGATCCCTCCGCTACCCACCGGCCCACGCCTCCTGTCCCGTTCGTCTAGAGGCCTAGGACACCGCCCTTTCACGGCGGTAACACGGGTTCGAATCCCGTACGGGATACCAGCTTGCCATGTCCGGCCAAAGTTCGCGGTCGCTCGATGCCCGGTTGATGCCGCCCACCTGGCATCGCCGCAGGCTGACATCCCCTCGGCAGCACCCGCGCGATCGGATACGCTGGCGATGGCACGCGCCCTTAGCTCAGGTGGATAGAGCAACAGCCTTCTAAGCTGTGGGTCGCTGGTTCGAGTCCAGCAGGGCGCGCCATTTGAGCAGGAAAGAAAGATGTTCTTTTTTGAAAAAAAGAACCAAAAAACTTCTGCTAATAAGATACCGCCCTAACACCCACCCCAATGAACAAAAGTCTTTTTGCTTCTTTTTCTTCAGAAAAAGAAGACCTTCCTTCCCTACCCCTTCACCCCGCCCGCCGTCAGCCCCTCCACCACGAACTTGCGCAGCAGCAGCACCAGCAGCACCGAGGGCGTCAGCGCGATCAGGCAGATCGCCATCATCAGGTTGAACACCACGAACACATCGCCCACCAGGCTGGCGATCACCACCGGCAGCGTCATGAACTCCGCCCGGTTGTTCAGGATCAGCGGAATCAACAGGTCGTTCCACGCAATGATGAACACGATCGCGCCGTAGCTCGCCAGTGCCGGCGTGGACAGCGGCAGGGTGATGCGCAGGAACGCGGTGAACCGCGTGCACCCGTCGATGCGCGCGCTCTCGTCCAGTTCCCTGGGAATCGAGGCGAAATACGGCACCAGGATCAGAATGCCGTACGGCAGCAGGAACCCGGTCAGCGCGATGATCACGCCCCACATCGAGTTCAGCAGCCCCATCTTCCGGAACACCACGTAAAGCGGGATCATCAGCACGATGATCGGCACGAAGCGGGCGAACACGTTGACGCTCAGCAGCCAGGCCACCCAGCGCAGCCCCAGCTTGACGATGGTATAGGCCGAGAGCGAGGCGAAGATCAGCGTCAGGAACGTCACCGAAACTGAGATCACCACCGAATTGGCCAGCGCGTGGTAGATCTTCTTCACGTTGTCCGGCAGGTAGGTCGCCTGCTCGAACACCTGCCCGCGCTGTTCGCCGCGCGAGATGATCACGCGGAAATTGTCGAAGGTGATGTCGCCGGGAATGATCGCCCGCGTATCCCCGGCCAGGTTCTTTTCGGCCAGCAGCGAGCCGATCACCACGGCGGACATCGGCAACAGGATGAAGCCGATCACCAGCAGGTTGGCGAAATGCAGCAGCAGCTTCTGCAACGGCGTCTTGCGCATGGCGCTCAGTCCACCCGCCGGTACAGCAGCTTGATGTAGATCAGCGCCAGCGTCGCCACCAGCAAGGCCAGCAGGAACGCCGAAGCCGCCCCCGCACCGATATCGAATGGCGGCGCAAACCCCTTCTTGTAGCTGTACCAGGAGGCCACCCAGGTCGCATCGCCCGGCCCGCCCTGGGTGATCGCCAGCACCTCGTCGAACACCGCCACGGCAAACGACGTGCGCAGCACCAGCAGCACCACGATCACCGGCATGATCAGCGGCAGCGTGATGTGGCGGAACCGGTACCACGCCCCGGCGCCATCCACCGACGCCGCCTCGAACAATTCCTTGTTGATCCCCTGCAGGGCGGCATGCACCAAGAGGATGGCGAACGGCAGCGTCCGCCAGATATACGGCACCGCCACTGCGTACAGCGCGGTGTCGGCATTGCCGCTCCAGTCGATCGGCCCGTCGATCGCGCCCACGGAATACAGCAGCCGGTTCAGGAACCCCAGCTTGCCGTTGTAGATGAACGACCAGATCAGCCCGTTGGCGATCGGCGGCACCGCATAGGGCAACAGGATCAGGAACCGCGTGATCCGGCTGGTCCAGACATCCTGCTGGTTGATCAGGATGGCGATCGCCACCGCCAGCACCACTTCGCAGAACACCGTGAAGGCGGTGAACAGCAGCGTATTGCCCAGCGACAGCAAAAACAGCGGATCGTCCAGCACCTTGGCGTAGTTGTCGAAGCCCACGAAGGGGAACACACCGGTGCGCAACTGCACCAGCGAGACCTTATGCATCGACAGGTAGCCGGCATAGTAGATGGGATAGGCCAGCACCAGGGTCAGCGTCAGCAGCGTCGGCAGGTTCATCGCCACGCCGAGCACCCGCGGCGACAATTCCCGCCCGAAGCGGTGGGGCGGGCGCACCTCCCCACCGCGCGCCGTCACGGCGCCATCGCTCACCCTGCGCTGTCCCCGCTCAGCCGCGCTTCACCTGGGCAATCGCCGCAATGAGGTTGTCGCAGCAGGCGTCGGCGGTAATCTGCCCGGTCAGCGCCTTCTGCACCTCGATGTTCAGGCGGTCGCTCCACGGGAAATGCCACGGCTGGTACATCGAGTTGCAGACCTCGCCGACAAAGGTCGACTTCTTCCAGATGTCCAGGATCAGCGGCACGTTGCCATACGGCGCCCAGCCCTTGCTGATTGCGTCGCTGTTCATCACCGAGGTATAGCCCGACCCCAGCATGGCATCCTTCGCCAGGGCGATCGCCTGGGTGTACTCCCCGTCCTTGGTCTTGCCGCCGAGATACTGCAACAGCTTCCACGCCCATTCCTTGTTCCGGTTGGCCGTGGTGACGAAATAGACATGCGCCGTGCCGATCGTCCGCCCGTCACCCGGCGAGCCATGCGCCTTGATCTTGCCGGCATTCGGCGACTGCGCCGGGTCGTTGGCCACTTGCAACGTATAATGATGGTTCGGCCCGCGATACAGGTTCTTGCCGGCGCTGAACGCCTTGGCCGAACCGACAAACTGCTGCTTCAGCGATTCCGGGTCGGCCAGGTCCTCCTTGAACGTCTGCACCCACCATTTCAGGGTTTCCCGCGCGATCGACCCTGCGCCCAGCTGATGGTTGCCCGCCTTGTCGAAGAACACCCCGCCCTTGTTCCAGGTCATCTGCATCCAGGTACCCGGCAGCTGCTCCAGCCCCACGCCCGCCACCCAGAAGATCGGATATTCCGCGACCTTGTCCTTCTTCGCCTTGCGCGACTGCTC
This sequence comes from Acetobacteraceae bacterium, assembly GCA_020848935.1. GTDB lineage: Bacteria > Pseudomonadota > Alphaproteobacteria > Acetobacterales > Acetobacteraceae > CAMDGX01. The sequence goes on along the minus strand of JADLHF010000252.1, from coordinate 815 downwards.
CATCAGCTCGTCATAGGTCTTGAACGGCGTGACGTTCGCCTTCTCCAGCAGCGGCTCGTAGTAGTTCCAGATCCAGGTGGTGGAAAAATACGGCAGCGCCATCAGCTTGCCGTTGTGCACCGCCACCGTCTTCATCATGTCGGTCAGGTCGGCGACATAGGCCGCCGCCCCCGGCATGTCCTGCACCGGCTCCACCAGCCCCTGGGCGACGAAGTTCCAGAACGAGTACGGCGAGGACTGCGACACGTCGATCGATTCGCCGCCGGCGAACATCGACAGCAGCTTCGGCGGGTGGTCGTTGAATGCCGAGATCGTCGAGTCGACCGGCACGCCCCAGTCCTCTTTGAACCGCGCGGCGATCTTCGTGTAGATGTCGCCATAGGTCCAAACCACGAAGTTGAGCTTGTCCACCTTGCTCTTCGGCACGTCGGCCCACGGCGTGCCCTGCGCCCAGGCCGGCGCCCCGCCAGCCAGCGTCATCGCCACGCCGGCGGTCGTCGATTGCAGGAATGCACGGCGCCCGATGCCGGGCGCGCCCCCGATGGTACGGTTCATGTCGCAGCCTCTCCCTGTTGCGTTCCTGGCGGTTCGGCGCCGGATATCCCCGGAAACCCCATGCCTTATATGCAATTCAGCCTCCCCTCTGGCGCCGCCCCTGTCAACGGCGAAATGGCAAGGCTCCGCCCCTGGTGCACCGTAACGGTCTCCTGCGAACGGTCCCGCCGTGGCCGCCATTGCGCTCATCCAGGGCGACCGGATCCGGCATCCGGTCGGCTGGGCGCCGCCAGCCTTCGCGGCGGGGTGTCCTGGGGCCT
>JADLHF010000251.1 GCA_020848935.1 Acetobacteraceae bacterium | reverse complement strand
GATAGTCGGCGGGAGAATAGTCGCCGGCTGGGAAGCGGGCGTTGAGGATGTCCTCGGCGCCGAGTTCGACCTCGATCACGCGTGCGTCGTAGCGGACCGCGGTGAACTGCAGGGCGAAGGGACCCGCCTCGACGATGTCGGGTTCGGCGTGGCGGACAATCTCGAGCGTGACGCCGGGCGGCGCGGTGATGCCGCGCAGGATTCCGACCAGGCTGCGGTGGATGTTGTCGATGCGCAGGCGGACGCGGCGCAGCGTCTCGGCATCGTCGGCCGGCAGGTCGATCTCGAACGGGAAGGCCAGGTAGGTTTCGCCGCGGCTGACGAGGTCTGCGGTGTCGTTCACCAGTCGGGTTGGTGCCTCCCCTGTGCCAGGATCGATCGCCAGCAGGATCAGGAAGAGCTCGGCCGTCTCCTGGGCCGTGACTGCCTGGCGGGCAGCCAGCGACAGGGCGCGACTCATGGCAACCCTGCTGCGGAGCAGCTCATGGCAATACCTCCAGCTTGAGCGTTGCCCGCCAGACATCTCCGGCGACCGGCGCGAAGGCGGGCGGCGCGGTGAAGCGCAAGGTGGCGAGCGCGCCGGTGCGGGGATGGGTCCAGTCGAAGGGCAGCGTGCCGCCGGCGGTGATATCTCGGTAGAATGTGTCCAGCAGCGTCGGTTGCGAACCACGCAGAGTGACGGTGCCCTCGATGGTGGTCGGCCCTGTCGTGAAGCGCCGCCGTGCTTTGCGTGGCCCGGCATCCATCTCGGTGCGCAGCGCCAGGTCGGGCAGCGTCTCGGTGAAGCCACTGGCATTCATCCGCTGCGGCAGGCCGATCGGCCAGGTGATGGCGCCGGCAGTGGCCCCGCCACTCATGCAAAACCTCGGCGGCGGAGGCCGAAGGCGCCGGCGAGCGTGCGGTCGAAGCGGCCGGCCGCGAGTGCGGCGTCGACCCGGTCGGAAATCAGCACGTCGATCTGGCGGCCGCCGCCCTGGCTGGTGGTCTCGCGGGTCTCGACCGGACCGACGTTGGCGCCGCGCTGGTCGATCACGTTGACCACCACGGTGCTGCCGCCGTCACCGCCACGCACGCCGAGCCGGCCGTGGCTGTCGCGGGCGAGTGGAAGGATCGCCTCAGGGCCAGCCTCTCCCATCAGCCCAGTGCCGTCGGCAAAGGGGAATAGCGTGGGGCGGCGGACGATACCGCCGGCCGCGAACGGCACGAGCCGGCCGGCATCAAAGATGTTACCGCGCGCGCTCTTGAGGCCACCGTCGGAGACGACCTTTCCTGGTGCGGGTGTCAAGCCGCCTGAGAAGGCGAAGCCGATCTGCTGGATGCCGAGCTTGGCGAGCTGCAGCAGGGCGTTGCTGATCGGCGCGGTGATCTGGTCGCGGATCAGCCGCTCCAGCACGCCGGACGCCAGGTCCTGCACGAACCCCTTCAGGCTGAACCGGACACCATCGACGCCCACCGCCATGCGTGCGAGCGTGCGGGCCGCCTCGTTGCCGGCGCCATCCAGCCGCTCGCCCAGCGCCTCGATGGCGCCGGTGACCTCGGATGAGGTCGCGCCGGCCTGGTCGAGCGTGCGGTTGGCCTGGTCGGTGGCGCGGTTGAACGTGTCCTGGTCGATGGCCCCCGCACGCAGCAGCTCGCCGAGCCGGCGGATGGTCTCAGAATAGCGCTCGGCGGGCGTGCGGGTTTGCTCAAACATCTTCTGGGCCTCGGAAGCCTGCTCACGGAATTTTTGGTCCCGCAGTCGTTCGAGGGACTTTGCCAATTCGTTGCTGGCGGCCGCGACAGCACGCACCGCACCCTCGCGCAGCTTGTCCAGGTCGGCCTGCAGCTGTGCCTGGAGCCGGACGCTGTCAGAAATGTACTGGTCCTCGGAGATCGCAGCGCCGGCGCGGGCACGGTCCAGCAGCGCTGAGCGTTCGGCGAACTCCTTGCGCAGCTTGTACTCGCGGTCGGTCTGCTCGCGCAGCTCGTTGTAGGCGGCCTGCGCGGCGGTGCGGCGCTGCTCACGGGATCGGCGCTCCGCCTCCGCCTGCTCGGAAAGGCGGCGCGAGGTCCGGTCGCGATCAAGATCGTCCTGCTCGATGGTGAGGCGAGCGATCTCGTCATCCAGCACGCGGATGCGGGCAAGGCGCTCGCGCTCGGCCTCGGCCTGGCCGAGCAGCGGGGTGGGGTTCTGCGATGGGTCGTTCAGCGCCTCACGGCGAGCCTGCAAATCGCGGATGCGCGCGGCGTTGGCAGAAAATCGCTCGTCCTGGCTGCCGGGACCGAGCAACGCCTGGCGGGTGGCGTCCAATGCCTGGCCGGCGGCGGCAAGCCCCTGGGCCAGTCGGCGCGAGCCGCCGATGGCCTGGTCGAGCTGCCCCAGGAAGCGGTCCATCGCCGCGGTGAGGATGCCGGTGCCCTGTTCGAGGGTGATCGGCAGGCCGGCCAGCTGGCGCTGCACGCCCTCCGAGGCTCGCAGCAGGGCAGGAAATACCTGGTCGGCGGTGAGGCGGCCCTCAGAACCGGCCTTGCGCAGTTCGCCGACGGAGAGGCCGAGTTCGCCGGCGAGCGTCTGGGCCAGCTGCGGCATCGCCTCGCCGACCTCAACGGCACCGGCAGCGGCGAGATCGCAAGAACGTCGCCGACGCTCACCGGCAGTTCCAACGCGGCCCGCCCCTGGCAGCCGGTGCCGCGCGTGTACGGCCGGAACCGCGTCACCCCGCCCAAGGCCGCCCGCGACGTTTCCGAGACCGTCGGCAACACCACCTACCTGCGCTGCCTGTTCGACTTCGGCTACGGGCCGCTCGAGCTCAGCGACATCCGCATCGGCACCACGCCCATCACCCAGTTCGAGGGCGTCGAGACGGAAATTCTCCAGGGCTGGCCAGGCGAGGACAGTTCTGTTGGCCTCTATCCCTCCGCCATCCGCCAGGACTCCTTCAGCCTGAAAGTGTCGGCCGCCGGCGGTCCGCAGATCATCGAAAGCCGCGACAACACCGTCGAGCTCGGCATCGACCTGACCTTCAACGGCATTTTTCGGGTCGATCGCGGCGACGGCAACACGTACCCGACCAGCGCCGGCGTGCGCCTGGAATACCGCCGGGTGGGCGAGCCTGCCTGGTCGCCCTGGGCCGACGACGTGATCACGCCGGCACCGACCACCGGCACCTATACCGAGAGCTTCCGCAAGGCCGTGGGCACGCCCGGCCGCTACGAGGTAAAAATCACCCGCACCACGCCGGACACCGAGGCCAGTCAGGAGGTGCGCAGCACGTTCTTCGTGACCGCGCTCCGCAGTGTCCAGCCTGGCCGGCCGGTGCTGGCCAAGGGGCGCTGCCTGCTCGGCCTCAGGATCCGCGCCACCGACCAGCTGAACGGCACCATCCAGGACCTGTCCGCAATTTCTGAGGCGCTGCTGCCGGTCTGGAACGGCACCACGTGGGCCTACCAGAAGACCCGCACGCCGGCCTGGGCCTATCTCGACGTGCTGCGTGGCAACGCCAACCGGTTCCCCGTCGCCGACGACCGCATCCAGCTGGCCGACTTCCTGGCCTGGGCCGCCCGCACCGATGCCATCCAGCCCGATGGCGGTCCGAAACAGACCTTTGATGGCGTGATCGACACCCGCAGCACGGTGTTCCAGACGCTGCGCGACATCGCCACCGCGGGCCGGGCGGCCCCGGCGATGCGCGACGGAAAATTCTCGATCGTCGAGGACATCCCGCAGACCGTCCCGATCCAGCACTTCACGCCGCGCAACTCCTGGGGCTTCGTCGGGGCAAAAGTGTTCTCGGAAACCTGGCACGGCGTGCGGGTGCGCTTTGTCGATCCTGACCGCGACTGGCAGCAGGCCGAGCTGGTGGTCTACGCCGACGGCTTCGACGAGACCAACGCCAGCCGCGTCGACACGCTGGACCTGTTCGGCTGCACCCGTCGCGCCCAGGCCCTGCGTGAGGGCCGCTACCACCTGGCGGCCGCCACGCTCAGGCCGGAACTCTACGAGCTGAACTGCGACGTCGAGAACCTGCTCTGCACCCGCGGCGACCTGGTGCGCGTCACCCACGACGTACCGCTCTGGGGTCAGGCTGGGGCAGGGTGAAAGCTTTGACCATGAGCGGCCCGGATGTGGCTGCTGTGGTGCTGGACGAGCGCGTGCCGGTGCGCGACGACCGCGCCTATGTGGTGCGCTGGCGCGCGGCTGACGCCGCAGGCGACATCGCGCCGGTGACGGTCGCCGCCACCGGCATCGACTTCGAGACCAGCACCTTCACGTTCCCCAACCCGCGCGCGCCATCGGCCGCACCTGTGGTGGGCGACCTGGTGATGGTCGGCGAGGTGAACCGCGAGAGCGCAGCGCTGATCGTGAAATCGATCGAGCCGGGCCCGAACCTCACCGCGAAACTCACGCTGGTCGATGCCGCGCCGGACATCCACGCCGCCGATGCCGGGCCCATCCCGGCGTTCGACCCGCTGCTCACGCTGCCGGTCGTGCCGGCCCGCGCAACGCCGGCGGCGCCGGTGGTTGCTGACATCTTCTCCGGCACCGCGGCGCTCGCCCGCGGCAGCGACGGCACCGTGCTGGCCCGCATCGGTGTGCGTCTTCGCCAGGCCGACGAAGATGCATTCTCGGCCGGATTCCAACTGTGCTGGCGGCGGCTGGGGTTCGCCGAGTGGGAGGCGGTCGCTGGTCCGGGCCCAACCCTGTTCACCGGCCCCGTTGCGGACGGCGCTGCCTACGAGCTCCAGGCGCGCAGCGTCACGCCATCGGGCCTCGCCGGTGCCTGGACCCAGGTCGTCGAGCATCAGGTCCGGGGCAAGTCGGAACCGCCGTCGGACGTCGAGAACTTCGTGATCAGCGGCCGGCGGCTGGACTGGCAGGCCGTGCCCGACCTGGACCTCGCCGGCTATCGCATTCGCTGGGCGCCGGGGAACTCCGTGGCCTGGGGCCAGGCGCAGCCGGCGCATGGCGGCCTGCTGACCGCCTCGCCCTTCGAACTCGATGCGATTCCGGCCGGCTCGGTCACGCTGCTGATCAAGGCGGTCGACACCTCCGGCAACGAGAGCGCCAGCGCCGCGCGGATCGTCACCAACCTGGGCGATGCGCCGATCACCGGCACCGAGGCCGCCCTGGTCGACTTCAGGGTTCTTGGTTTCCCCGGCGCAATCACCGGGGCCAGCGTCGTCGGCGGCGACTTGCTGGCCGACAGCGACCCCAGTGCCCTGATGTGGGTTTCCGAAGCCGCGCCGATGTGGGGCGATGCAGCAACAGAAATGTTCGCCGGCGGCGGCTACCTTCCCATGGCCTACCAGGACGAACTGGCCTTCACCGATCCGCCGCCCGCCGCGCGCGTGCTGCTGCGCCACACGATCGAGGGCGAGGGCGCCGAGATCGCCTATCGCGTCGCGCCCCCGATGTGGGGATCGGGCAGCGACCTGATGTGGCACTCCGACGCCGCCCCGATGTTCGGCACCGGCCGTTCTGACTGGCTGCCCTGGCCCGGCGTGCTGGTCGATCCAACCGGTGGCCTCGAACTGCGCATGAGCATCGCTGGTGGCCAGAATCGTGGCGCGATCCGTCGCCTCCAAGCCGCGCTGGACGCACCCCGCATCGACGAGGCCTTCGCCGACATTTTTGTCGCCGCCGGTGGCACCCGGCTGTTGATCGCACACGCCTATCGCGGCGTCGGCGCGGTGACCGTCACCCTCCAGGGAGGCAGCACCGCGCTCTCCGCAAAGATCATCGACAAGAACCCCACCCTCGGACCGCTGCTCCAGTGCTTCGACAGCGCCGGCACCGGCGTGGCGGCGACCGTCGATGCCGTGATCACCGGATACTGAGGAGGCCCACGCATGGCATCGCTACCCGCCAATGCCGACATGACCGGCGCAGGCGTCACCGAGGGCGGCTTCAAGGCCAAGCTCAACGACGTCCTCGACTTCCTGCGCGATACGCTGGGATCGAGCGGCACCGTCGCCTCGGTGCGCTCCGCGCTCGGCCTCCAGGCCATGGCGACCAGGGCCAATGTCGGCACCGCCGACCTGGTCGACGGCTCGGTCACCACCGCCAAAATCGCGGCCGGCGCGGTTGATGCCAGTAAGCTCGCCGCCAACGCCGCGCTGCCCCCAGGCGTCATGCTACCCTTCGCGGGGTCGGCGCTGCCGTCAGGCTTCCTGTGGTGCAACGGCCAGCCGGTCAGCCGCACCACCTACGCCGCGCTGTTCGCCGCCATCGGCACCGCCTTCGGCATCGGCGACGGTGCCAGCACCTTCAACCTGCCCGACCTGCGCGACCGCGTGCCGATCGGCCAGGGCACCATGGGCGGCGTCTCGGCCGCGGGGCGCGTGACGAACGCGGGCACCGGCAATCCTGGTCTCGATACCGGCGTGATCGGCAACGCGGGGGGCACTGACCGGCACACGCTGTCGGCGGCGCAGATGCCGGCCCACACCCACACCGTGACCGCACCGCAGAATTTCGACGAACTCGCCGGCACCCTCGGCTCGGCCGTGGTCGCCCGCATCTCGACTAGCCGCACCACCTCCTCGGCCGGCGGCGGCGAGGCGCATCCCAACCTGCAGCCCAGCCTCGTCGCCACCTACGTCATCAAGACCTGACCTATGCGCATCAGCGTCACCCCGGATGGCATCGTGCTGGTCGATGGCGAGGCACGTGCAGTGGCGCTACCTCTGCCTCCCGGCATCCGTGCGATGCATTGGGACGGCGAGGTCGGATTTGCTGAAACCACGGCAGGTTCTTCGCCGCGGGACGTCGACGACTTCCAGCCATGGCTCGACGCCTGGACCGCGGCAGCCAATCCCGCATCACCTCGAGTGATCGCGCCGTTGGAGTTCCTGCTGCGCTTCACCGCCGCCGAGCGCACCGCCATCCGCGCCGCGGCCGCCATCAGTCCCGAACTCGCCGACTGGATCGACCACGCACGCTTCGCGCGCGAGATCGATCTCGATGCGCCGACGACGACGGCGGGGCTCGATGCGCTCGTCGCAGCCGGGTTGCTCACGGCGGAGAGGAGGGCGGAGGTGCTCGGCTGAGCGTCCTGCCTCATCATAGCCAGCAGCCCGCCCCAGCCGCAGCCGGGGCGGGCTGTTTGCGTTCAGGGGACGCTCGACCGGCGGATGGAGATCGAGGCGGTGCGACATCGTCGTCCAGGTCGCTCCGCATGCGGGACGAACAACACGGTCTGCATCGTAGTGCACAACGAGCCGGGGTTCAGCGTGGAACTGTGGGTGTCGAGGCTTTCGTTGGAGCGTCGGCAGCGAGGGCGCCACCGCGTTCGTCAGAACACCCGGTCCGTAATCATCAGCGGCGTATCCGGCGCGACCAAGCCCCGCTCGCGCGCGACGCCGCGGACGAAGTACAGGATCATCTTGCGTGCGTCGTCATCGACGGCGTGCCAAACACGACCGATTTCTTCGAGGTGCTCCGGGCTTGGCTTGCGGCCGGGGGTGCGCTTGTGCAGCGTGGTCCTTGCCTCGACGGTCATCGATGCGCTCCTGATCCGCGATCAGCGATCCAGCATGGCAGCAGCGGCGCTCGCGGCCAAGGATGTCCGTCTGGACCGCGCGGCTCAGCATCATCGGCTGCGATGGGCATATCCAGCTCGATGTCCCGACGACCGCGGCAGTGCACGCCGCGCTGGTCGCCGCCGGGCTGCTGACGGAGGAAATGACTGTCACTTTGCTAGCCTGACCATTCATGCTCGGCGCAAACGATCTGGTCGCGTCGGCGGTAGTCTGCGCCAGCCCTTCGCCGCCTGCCGGGACGGTCGACCATCGCCAACGAGACGAGTTGGGGCTTGCCGAATCCGGGCCCCGACGCCAAAGCCATCAGCACCCGGGTGTGCATCCTCACCACCACGCGCGCCGGGACCCACCGCAGACGCATCACCCTATCTCAACTTTAAGTGGTGCGCTGACTTCAGCCGCAACCTTAGATAGAACTGTCCTGACATTGCATCTTCGATTGATTGGTTGCTGAGCCGTAGAAGTTGAGCGACCATTTGACCTCTTACATCTACGGGGCTGGGGGATCGCCGATGGCCTTCACGATGACGCCTGCGTCGACGACGGTGAGCGAGGGTGTGGGGACGCTGGTTTTCACGATCACGCGGTCGGCATCGACGACGTCGGAGACGGTATATTTCAGCACGGTCCAGAACCAGGGCTT
>JADLHF010000250.1 GCA_020848935.1 Acetobacteraceae bacterium | reverse complement strand
GGCATGGGCCGCAATGGCGGCGCGCAAGCCGGTGAGAATGGCGCGGAAGGAGGTGGCGAGATCGGTCATTGCTAGGAATTCTATCCACCGCACCCGACCGCGCCAAGGGGTTTTTGCGGGCGGGAAGAGAAAGGGAAGGCCTTCTTTTTGTGAACAAAAAGAAGCAAAAAAACTTCGTTCGTTGTTCTTCGGGGGGCAGGTGCGTGCCCCAAAAAGCTCAAAATTGAAAGTTTTTTGGTTCTTTTTTTCAAAAAAGAACATTCTTGCTTTCTTGTGCCCGGCTTGAAGGAACTCCCGCCATCAGCGGGCGCGGCCTATGCGATCATCCCTGGTCCGCCGCCGCCGGGCTTGCGGGTGAGGTCTGCGAGTTTCGCCTCGATCGCGGCCAGCCGGGTTTCGGCGGCTTCCTGGCCTTCGCGGGCGCGGGCGGCCATTTCGGCCACTGCCTCGAACTCGTCGCGGCGCACCAGGTCGAGGCGGCGCAGGGTTTCGTCCACGCGGGCGCGCACCAGGGCTTCGGCTTCGTCGCGCAGGCCCACCAGGGCGGAGACGGCGCCGCCGGCCACTCCGGCCAGGTCGTCCAGCAGTCGCGGTCGGTCGGCCATATCGGGTCTCCTGTCTGGTTTGCGGCCCAACTGCCCTGCGGCCGGGCCGCCTTGCGCCGGGGGGCCGGGTCGTTATACCGCGATGCCATGATCCTGGTCACTGGCGGCGCCGGCTTCATCGGCTCGAATCTTCACGCGGCCCTCGTGCGACGGGGGCTGGAGACGGTTGTGGCGGATCGTCTGCGCGACCGCGGCAAGTGGCGCAACCTGTCCGGCCATCCGCCGGCGCGCATTGTCGCGCCCGAGGCGCTGGAGGATTTCCTGGCGGACCATCCGCCGCTGGAGATGGTGTTCCATCTCGGCGCGATCAGTGCGACCACCGCGTGCGACGGCGACCTGGTCTGGGGGGTGAATGTCGGCCTGCCGCAGATGCTGTGGCGGTGGTGCGCGGCGCGGGGGGTTCGGCTGGTCTATGCCTCCTCGGCGGCCACCTATGGCGATGGCAGCCAGGGCTTCGATGACCGGCTGGGTTTTGCGGACGGGCTGGGCTTTGCGGACGGGCTGGCGGGGCTGGAGCGGTTGCGGCCGCTGAACCTGTACGGCTGGAGCAAGCACGCCTTCGACCTGTGGGTGGCGCGTGCGGTGGCGCGCGGCGAGAAGCCGCCGCCGCAATGGGCCGGGCTGAAGTTCTTCAACGTCTACGGCCCCAACGAGGGGCACAAGGGGGCGATGATCTCGGTGGTGAAGGTGAAGCTGGACGAGGTGGCCGCCGGGCTGGTGCCGCGGCTGTTCCGTTCGGACCGTGCCGATGTGGCCGATGGCGAGCAGCGGCGCGACTTCATCTGGGTGGGCGATACCGTGGATGTGATGCTGTGGCTGCTGGACCATCCCGAGGTGAGCGGGCTGTTCAACCTGGGCACCGGCGCCGCGCGCAGCTACCGCGCGGTGGCCGAGGCGGTGTGCCGCGCCAGCGGGGTGGCGCCGGCGGTGGAGTTCATCGACATGCCGGCGGCGTTGCGGGGCCGCTACCAGAGCTTCACCGAGGCGCCGATGCAGCGGCTGCGGGCGGCGGGCTACAATGGCCAGTTCACCTCGCTGGAGGAAGGGGTGGCGCGCTATGCCGCCCTGCTGCGCCAGTCGGGCGGGGGGGGGCGGCCAGGGTGACGTTCTTCCCGGACAGCACCACCTTCCTGGCGGTCGGCCCGCTGGTGCTGCGGTGGTATGCGCTGGCCTATATCGGCGGGCTGGTGATCGGCTGGCGCTGGGTGCGCGCGCTGGCGCAGCGGGTGCCGGCGGTGGCCACGCCGTTGCAGGTGGACGAGTTCCTGACCTGGGCCACTGCCGGCGTGGTGCTGGGCGGGCGGCTGGGCTACGTGCTGTTCTACCAGCCGGGCCGGTATTTCGAGGCGCCGCTGGAGATCTTCGCGGTCTGGCACGGCGGGATGTCGTTCCATGGCGGCATGCTGGGCGTGGCGGTGGCGCTGGTGGTGTTCTGCCGGCGGCAGGGGATTCCGCTGCTGGGCTTCGCCGACCGGATTGCCGTGGTGGCCCCGGTGGGGCTGGGGCTGGGGCGGGTTGCCAATTTCATGAATGGCGAGCTGTGGGGGCGCGAGGCGCCGCCGGGCCTGCCGTGGGCGATGCGTTTTGCCGGCGGCGGCGACGTGCTGCGCCATCCCAGCCAGCTCTACCAGGCGCTGCTGGAGGGGTTGCTGCTGCTGGTGGTGATGGTGGTGCTGGCGCGCCGGGATGCCATTCGCGCCCGCGCCGGGATGCTGGCCGGGGTGTTCCTGGCCGGCTATGCCGTCGCGCGCTCGGTGGGCGAGCTGTTCCGCCAGCCGGACCCGTTCCTGGGCTTCCTGTATGCCGGGGCGACGATGGGGCAGTTGCTGAGCCTGCCGATGCTCATCGCCGGGCTGGTGCTGATCGTTCGCGCGAAGTGACGGCGGCGGCGGAGCGGCTGGACGCGTTCATGGCGCGGGCCAATGCGGCGTTCTACGCGCGGGCGGACCCGCTGGCCGGTTTCGCGACGGCGCCGGAGATCAGCCAGGTGTTCGGCGAGCTGCTTGGCGCCTGGGCGGCGGTGGCGTGGCAGGCGATGGGGGCGCCGGCCGATGCCATCCTGGCCGAGGCCGGGCCGGGCCGCGGCACGCTGATGGCCGATGCGCTGCGGGTGCTGCGCCGTGCCGCGCCGGCGCTGGCGGCACGGGTGCACCTGGTGGAGACCTCGCCCACGCTGCGCGCGCGCCAGGCCGCGGTGCTGCCGGATGCCGCCTGGCATGCGCGGCTGGACGAGCTGCCGGCCGGGCCGCTGGTGCTGCTGGCCAACGAGTTCCTCGACGCGCTGCCGATCCGCCAATGCGTGCGCCGCGGCGGGGGGTGGATGGAGCGGCACGTGGCCGATGGCGAATTCGTCGAGCTGCCCTGTCCGCCGCCGCCCACCGTGGATGCCGGCGACGGCGCGGTTGTGGAGTGGAGCCCGGCGGGGCGCGCGGCGGTTCAGGGGCTGGCGGCGCGGATCGCTTCGCGCGGCGGGGTGGCGCTGCTGGTCGATTACGGGCCGGAGCACTCGGCGCCCGGCGACAGCCTGCAGGCGCTGCGCGACGGCAAGCCGGCCGACCCGCTGGCCGATCCCGGCGAGGCCGACCTGACCGCCCATGTCGATTTCGCGGCGCTGGCCGGCGTGGCGCGGGCGGCGGGGGCGGCGGTGCAGGGGCCGGTGCCGCAGGGCGTGTTCCTCACCCGGCTCGGCCTGTTCCAGCGCAGCGGCGCGCTGGCCCGCACGCAGCCGCCGGCCCGCGCCGGGGCGCTGATGCAGGCGGCGTCGCGGCTGGCCGAGCCGCACCAGATGGGCCGGCTGTTCAAGGCGATGGCGGTTTGCCACCCTGGGCTGCCGCCGTTGCCGGGATTTGCCGCATGACATCCGCCGAGTTCGTCGCCTCGCCCGCCCTGCCCGCCCGGCACGGCTTCTTCACCCGCCGCGGCGGCGTGTCGGAGGGGCCGTATGCCAGCCTGAACTGCGCGCTGGCGGGGCAGGATTCGCGCGCCGCGGTGCTGGAGAACCGTGCCCGCGCCGCCCGCGCGCTGGGCGCCGATCCGGCGCTGCTGGTGGGGCTGACGCAGGTGCACGGCGCCGAGGTGGTGCGGGTCGAGGCGCCTTGGGCGCCCGGCCAGGGCCCGCGCGCCGATGCCGCGGTGACCGCCCGGCCCGGCATCGCCATCGGCATCGTCACCGCCGACTGCGCCCCGGTGCTGTTCGCCGACCCCGCCGCCGGGGTGGTCGGCGGCGCCCATGCCGGCTGGCGCGGCGCGGTGGCCGGCGTGCTGGAGGCGACCGTGGCGGCGATGGAGGCGCTGGGGGCGCGGCGCGAGCGCATCGCCGCCGCCGTTGGCCCCTGCATCGGCCAGGCGAGCTACGAGGTGGCCGCCGACCTGCGCGACGCCGTGCTGGCCCGCGATGCCGCCGATGCGCGGTTTTTCGCCGGCGGCCGGCGGGCGGCGCGCTGGCAGTTCGACCTGGCCGGCTATTGCGGCCACCGGCTGCGCGCCGCGGGGGTTGGCGCGGTCGATGTGCTGGGGCTGGACACGCTGGCCGAGGAGGCGCGCTTCTTCAGCCATCGCCGCCGCACCCTGGCCGGCGGTGGCGCGATCGGCCACCAGCTGTCCGTGGTCGCGCTATAGAACGCCGCATGCCTTATATCTGGATGTTCCTGGTGATGATCGTGGTGGCAATGCTGGTGTCCTGTGTTGTGGCGTAGCCTCGCCCTGCTGCTGCCGCTGGTGCTGGCCGCCTGCGGCGCGCTGCCGCGCCCGTTCGAGGGGCGGCCGGGTTCGCTGGCCGCCCGGCTGGTGCAGCCGCCGCCGGCGCGGCTGGCGGTGGCGGCCCCGGCGCAGGCGCTGCTGACCAGCGATGCCGCCGCGCAATACGCCGCGATGGTGGCCGAGGCAATGCGCGAGGAGGCGCTGCCGGCGGTGGCCGAGCCGGTCAAGCCCGGCGACTGGCAGCTGGAACTGCTGGCCGAGCTGCGCGGCGGCGAGGTGGTGCCGGGGTTTCGCGTGCGCGATCCCGCCGGCGCCGAGAAGGGCCATGCCGAGGCCGCCCCGGTGCCGGCGGCGGCGTGGCAGGCGGCGGCGCCGGAGACGCTGCGCCGCGCCGGGCGGCAGGCCGCGCCCACCGTGGCCGCCCTGTTGGCCGGCATCGAGGCGGCGCGGCGCGATGCCGATCCCGACAGCCTGGTCAACCGCCCGGTGCGGGTGCACATCCGCCCGGTGGTCGGCGCGCCCGGTGACGGCAACCGCTCCCTGGCGCGGCAGATGCGCGACGAGATCGCCAAGCTCGGCATGGTGGTGCAGGAGGGCGAGGCCGGCGCCGACTACGTGGTGGCCGGCGCGGTGTCGGTGGCCGATGCCGGCGCGGGCCAGCAGCGGGTGGAAATCCGCTGGCAGGTGACCGATGGCCGCGGCGCCGAGGCCGGCCAGGTGGCGCAGCTGAACCAGGTGCCGCGCGGCACGCTGGCCGGGCTGTGGGCCGATGTCGCCATGGTGGTGGCGCAGGAGGCGGCCGGCGGGGTGCGCGACGTGATCCGCAACCAGACCGGGGTGAAGCGGTGACCGCCCTGCGCCGCGGCGGGTCGTTGGACAGGCCGCGGAGGCGTTGCTAGAACGCCCGCGCCCGCCGCCCGCCCCCGCCCTCTACCGCCCGCCGCCCGCCCCGACCGCCGCATCTGGATGCCCTCCGATGAAGACTCCCGGCCGATGAAGATCGTTGCCTGCAACAGCAACCGCCCGTTGGCCGAAGCGGTGGCCGCCGCCCTGGGCCAGCCGCTGACCCGCGCCTCGGTGCGCCGCTTCGCCGACATGGAGGTATTCGTGGAAATCCACGAGAACATCCGCGGCGAGGACGTGTTCGTGGTGCAGAGCACCTCCTACCCCGCCAACGACAACCTGATGGAACTGCTGATCACCATCGACGCGCTGCGCCGCGCCTCGGCCCGGCGCATCACCGCGGTGATCCCGTATTTCGGCTACGCGCGGCAGGACCGCAAGAGCGGCTCGCGCACGCCGATCTCGGCCAAGCTGGTGGCCAACCTGATCACCGAGGCCGGCGCCAACCGGGTGCTGACGATGGACCTGCATGCCGGGCAGATCCAGGGCTTCTTCGACATCCCGGTGGACAACATGCAGGCAGCACCGCTGTTCTCGCGCGACATCCAGGAACGCTATGCCGGGCGCAACGTGATGATCGTCTCGCCCGACGTGGGCGGCGTGGTGCGCGCGCGGGCGATCGCCACCCGGCTGCGCAGCGACCTGGCCATCATCGACAAGCGCCGCGCCGCCGCCGGGGTGTCCGAGGTGATGCACGTGATCGGCGAGGTGGAGGGAAGGGACTGCATCATCGTGGACGACATCGTCGATTCCGGCGGCACGCTGGTCAACGCGGCGCGCGCGCTGATCGAGCACGGCGCCAAGTCGGCCAGCGTCTATGTCACCCATGGCGTGCTGTCCGGCGGTGCGGTGGCGCGCATCGCCTCCGGCCCGATGGAGATGATGATGATGACCGACAGCATCCTGGCCACCGAGGCGGTGCGCCTGGCCAGCAATGTCAAGCAGCTGACCATCGCGCCGCTGATTGCCGAGGCGATGGCGCGCATCCACGAGGAGAAGTCGGTCAGCTCGCTGTTCGACTGAGAAGGTGCCGCCCATGAAACTCACGCGCCAACGCTTCTGGTTCCTGCGCCACGGCGAGACCGACTGGAACGCCCGCGGGCTGAGCCAGGGCAATGTCGATATTCCGCTGAACGCCACCGGCATCGCCCAGGCGCAGGCCGCCGCCCCGCTGCTGGTCGGCCGCGGCATCGCCAGCATCGTCGCCTCGCCGCTGTCGCGTGCCCATGACACGGCGCGCGCGGCGGCCGAGGTGCTCGGCCTGCCGGTCGAGCTGGACGAGGGCCTGCGCGAGACCTCGTTCGGCGCGCAGGAAGGCCAGCCGATGGTCGATTGGTTCGCCGACTGGGTCGACGGCACCTACACGCCGCCGGATGCCGAAAGCTTCGCCATGCTGCGCGCGCGGGCCCTGGCGGCGGTGAACCGCGCGCTGACGCGGCCGGGCCTGGTGCTGGTGGTGGCGCACGGGGCGCTGTTCCGCGCGCTGCGCGCCGAGATGGGGCTGGCGCCGAATGTGCGCACGCGCAATGCCTGGCCGATGCTGTGCGAGCCCGGCGAGCCCTGGACGCTGACCGACGCGGCTTGAGGGCAAGGAAGGAAGCGCGTTCTTTTTTGAAAAAAAGAACCAAAAAACTTTCAATCATTAAGCGCGCTGGCGCCGCCCGAAGTAAATGAATGAGAGTCTTTTTGCTTCTTTTTCTTCGGAAAAAGAAGACTTCCTTTCTTCATGCCAGCCCCGCCACCACCCGCTCGACATCCCCCGCCGCCGGCGCGTTCGGGTGGCGTTGCAGCAACAGGGTCTGGCGGCGGATGGCGTCGCGCACCCGGTCGTCGCGGCGGATGATGCCGGCGAGTTTCGGGGTGTGGCCGAGGAACGAGGCGCAGGCGCGCGCCAGGGTGGCATAGGTGCGTTCGCCGGCCGCCGGCGTGCTGGCCTGGTTGACGACGACCCGGGCCTCGCCGGCGGACGCGTCGGCCAGGTGCAGTTTCAGCACGGCATAGGCGTCGGTCAGGCTGGTCGGCTCCTCGGTGGCCAGCACCAGCAGCAGGTCGGCCGCACCGGACAGGCGGCGGGTGGCGCGCTCGATGCCGGCGCCGAGGTCCAGCACCACGTGGTCATAGGCGCGCGCGGCGTCGCGCAGGGCGGCCAGCACGGCATCAAGGGCCGCGTCGTCCAGCGCCGACAGCGCGCCGGAGCCGGAGCGGCCGGCCAGGATGTCGAAGCCGCCCTGGTGGTGCACCACCGAGGCCGCCAGGCTGCGACGGCCGGCGACGACTCCGGCCAGGTCATGCGCCGGCACCAGGCCAAGCTGGATGTCGACATTGGCCAGGCCGAGGTCGCCATCGAACAGCAGCACGCGCCGGCCGGCACGGGCCAGTGCGTGGGCCAGGGTGATGGCGAACCAGGTCTTGCCCACGCCCCCCTTGCCGGACGCCACGGCGACGATCCGGCCGTCGCGGGCAGTGGCCGGTGGCCGGGTCAGCAGCACGGGATCGGCGATCATGTGACTTCTTCCACAATGCGGCGGGCGGTGGCGGGGTGCTGCAACAGGCGGCGGGAAAGCAGGTCCGGCGTCAGCTTCACCATGCCGTCGGCGGCGCCGGGGCCGATGCCGGCCTCGGCCAGGGCCAGCCCGGCCTCGGCGGCGGCCAACACGCTGCCCAGCCGGCGCGCGGTGTCCAGCCGGGTTGCCACCAGCAGCCTGGCGCCCAGGTCGGCATGGCCGGCGGCGATCTCCGCCGCCTCGCCGGGGTCCAGGCCCGCCGGCAGCACCAGCGCGATGCCGGCCCCGGTGGCCGCGGCCAGCCCGGCCAGCGCGTCACGCTGCGCGGGGTCGAACAGGTCGGCGCCCGGCGCGTCGATCAGCACCGGCGCGCCGTCCTGGCGGCGGGCCAGCGCGCGCGCCAGGGCGGCCGGCTGGCTGGCGACCAGCAGGGTGAGGCCCAGCACGCGGGTGAAGGCGGCAAGCTGCTCGGTCGCGCCGGCGCGCTGGCCATCGGCGGTGATCACCAGCGGCATGGTCCCGGCCATCACCAGCCGTGTCGCCAGGCGCACGATGCTCAGCGTCTTGCCGGCACCGGGCGGGCCGGCCAGCAGCAGCGGCGGGCTGCCGGCGGCCAGCGGGATATCGGCGAAGCGCAGGACGGCGGCCAGCGCGAAGGGCAGCGGCCCGGCCGAGAGCTTGCGCTGCAACCCCGGCGAGGCGCCGTGGAACGCCAGGGCGAGCGCCTGGGGGGTGGCGGGGGGCGGCGCCGGGGTTCGCGGCGCCGGGGTTCGCGGTGCCGGGGTTCGCGGTGCCGGTGCGCGCGGGTTGGCTGGCGGCGGGTTTGGCGGCGCGGTTGGGGGCGCGGTTGGGGGCAGCGGGTCGTCCGCTTCCAGCCCGGCGGTGATCTCCACCCCGTCGGCCACGCGGCGGCTGGACAGGATCAGCGCCTCCGGCCCCAGCTCGGCGCGCACCTGGCGCATCGCAGCGGCCATCGCCGGCGCGCGGTACAGCTTCAGCCGCATGTCAGGTGCCGCCGTTCATCAGATGCTGCCGATCGTGCGGATGCGCACCCGCGGATGGATCTCGGTCTGCGCCATCACCGGGGTCTCCGGGCGGATGCGCTCGACAATGGCGCGGACATGGCTGCGCAGCGCGGCGCTGGTCAGCAGCACCGGCGCCTCGCCCGCCCCGGCCGCGGTGTCGAACTCGCTGCGCAGGCGCTGCATGAACTCGGCCAGTTTCGTCGGCGCCATCGCCAGCTGGCGTTCCTCGCCGTTGCCGACGAGCGATTCGTGGAACGCCTCCTCCCACTGCGCCGACAGGGTGATCAGCGGCAGGTAGCCGGCGGCACCCAGATGGGCGTCGCTGAGCTGGCGGGCGAGGCGGCTGCGGACATGGGCGACGATTGCCGGAATGGCGCGCGCCTGGCCGGCGCAGGCTTCCTGGATGCCCTCCAGGATGGTCGGCAGGTCGCGGATGGAGACGCGCTCGGCGAGCAGGCCTTGCAGCACGCGCTGCACGCCGCCGACGGCGATCTGGGCCGGGATCAGCTCGCCCACCAGCTTCTGCTGGTCGCGCGGCAGCTCGTCCAGCAGCTTCTGCGTCTCGGCGAAGGACAGCAGCTCGGCCATGTTCTGCTTGACCAGCTCGGTCAGGTGGGTGGTCAGCACGCTGGGCGGATCGACCACGGTGCAGCCGCGGAAATTGGCCTCGTCGCGCAGGCTGGCATCGATCCACATCGCCGGCAGGCCGAAGGTGGGCTCGTTGGTCGGCTCGCCGGGGAAGTCGGGCATGCCGCCGGCCGGGTCCATCGCCAGCACCATGGTGGGGCGCACCACGCCCTGGCCGGCGACGATCTCCTTGATCCGCACGCTGTAGGCATCCGGCGCCATCGCCATGTTGTCCTGGATGCGCACGGGCGGCAGGACAAATCCCATTTCGGCGGCAATCGCCCGGCGCAGCCCCTTGATCTGCTCGGTCAGCCGCGGCGCCTCGCCGCCAGCCAGCACCAGCAGGCCGTAGCCCAGCTCCACCCGCACCATGTCGATGCGCAGCGCCTCGGTGATCGGCGCCTCGGCGGCCACCGCGGCCACCGCCTCCGGCACCTCGCCCTGCATGCGCGGCGGGTTCTTGTGGCGCATCCAGGCCCCCGCGCCGGCCAGGCCCGCCAGCATCAGGAACGGCAGGGCGGGCAGGCCGGGCATCACCGCCAGCGCCCCGGCGGCCGCCGCGGCCATGCCCAGCGGCTTCGGGCTGCCGCCCAACTGGCGCATCAGGGCGGCATCGGCGGAGCCCTCGGTGCTGCCCTTGGTCACCACGATGCCGGCGGCGACGGACACCAGCAGCGCCGGGATCTGGCTGACCAGCCCGTCGCCGATGGTCAGCGTGGTGTAGCTGGTTGCCGCGTCGGCGAAACCCATGCCGTGGCGCAGCAGCCCGATGGTCAGCCCGCCGGCGATGTTGATGACCGTGATGATCAGCCCGGCGATGGCATCCCCGCGCACGAACTTCGCCGCACCGTCCATGGCGCCGTAGAAGCCGCTTTCCTCCTCCAGCTCCGAGCGGCGTTTTCGGGCCGTCTTCTCGTCGATCAGCCCCGCCGACAGATCGCTGTCGATCGCCATCTGCTTGCCCGGCATGGCATCCAGGCTGAAGCGGGCGGCCACCTCGGCGATGCGCCCGGAGCCCTTGGTGATGACCATGAAGTTCACCACCAGCAGGATGGCGAACAGGATCAGGCCGATCACGATGTCGCCGCCCATCAGGAAGCCGCCGAAGGCGGCCACCACATGGCCGGCGGCCAGCGGCCCCTCCTGCCCGTTCGACAGGATCAGCCGCGTGGTGGCCACGTTGAGCGACAGGCGCAGCAGCGTGGTCAGCAGCAGCAGGGTCGGGAAGCTGGTGAAATCCAGCGGCCGCAGCAGGAACACGGCGACCATCAGCACCAGCACCGCGGAAGTGACCGACAGCGCCAGCCCGATATCCAGCACCAGGGTCGGCAGCGGCAGCACCAGCACCGACAGCAGCACGATGACGCCGATCGCCAGCCCGATATCGGTGCCCGGCGTGAACGGCTTCAGCCGCGCGCCCAGCAGGCCCAGTGTTTCGGCAAACGGTGTTGCCACGCCCGGCTGCGCCATGGATCAGGCGCCCTCGCCCGCGGCGCTGTAGGCGGCCAGCCCGGCCGGTGGCGGCGGCACGCGCAGCCCGGCGGCGCCGTAGTCGCGCAGCTTGTTGCGCAGCGCGCGGATCGAGATGCCCAGGATGGTGGCGGCATGGGTGCGGTTGCCCAGCGTGTGGCCCAGCGTCTCCAGGATCAGGTCGCGCTCCACCTCCTCCATCCGCATGCCGACCAGCCCGGCCACGCCGCCGCCGGACTCCGCCGGGCCGCCCTCCACCGGCGCCGCCGCCGGCACCCGGCCCGGCGCCACCTCAATCGAGTCAGCGTCGATGCAGTCGCCCTGCGCCAGCAGCACGGCGCGGTGCAGCACGTTCTCCAGCTCGCGCACATTGCCGCGCCAGCCATGCCCGGCCAGAAGCCGCCGCGCCGCCTCGCTCAGCGCGCGCCACGGCAGGCCGTTCACCTCGGCGAAGCGGCGGGCGAAATGCTCGGCCAGGGCGAGGATGTCGCCCGGGCGCTGGCGCAGCGGCGGCACGTTTAGGCTGATCACGTTCAGGCGGAAATACAGGTCCTCGCGGAACCGCCCGGCCGCCACCTCGGCCAGCAGGTCGCGGTTGGTGGTGGCCAGGATGCGCACATCCACCCGCACCGGGGCGCTGCCGCCGATGCGGTCGATCTCGCGCTCCTGCACCGCGCGCAGCAGCTTGGCCTGCAGGCGGATATCCATCTCGCCGATTTCGTCCAGCAGCAGGGTGCCGCCATCGGCCGCCTCGAATTTTCCCACCCGCCGCGCCACCGCCCCGCTGAACGCGCCCTTCTCGTGGCCGAACAGCTCGCTCTCCAGCAGGTTCTCGGGGATCGCCGCACAGTTCAGCGCGATGAAGGCCGCGGCACTGCGCCGCGAGCGCCGGTGGATATGCCGCGCCAGAACCTCCTTGCCGGTGCCGCTCTCGCCGGTGATCAGCACCGAGGCATCGGCGCCGGCCACCTGCTCGGCCCGCTTCAGCGTCGCCTGCATCGCGGGGTCGCGCACCACCATCGCGCGCTCGTCGCCGGCCACGGCATCCAGGATGGCGGCGATCAGCTCGGCATCCGGCGGCAGCGGCAGGAACTCGCGCGCCCCCGCCCGGATCGCCGCCACCGCCGCGTCGGGGTCCGGGTTCACGCCGCACGCCACCACCGGCACCGCGATGCGCTCGGCGGCCAGGGCGCGCACCAGGGCGCCGACATCGTGGCTCAGCTCGCACAGCACCAGGTCGGTGCGCCCGTCGCGGCGCAGCGTGGCCAGCGCGGCCTCGCGGCTGTCGGCCTGGTCGATGCGCGCGCCGCGGTCCATCGCCATCCGCGCGGCTGCGCCCAGTTCGCCCGCCAGGGCGCCGATGATCATCAATCGCATGGAGCTTTTCTCCGCGGGGTCAGGGCGCGCGGATCAGGGCGCGCGGTCGGCCTTGACGATTTCCGTCATCGTCACGCCCAGGCGGTTGTCGTCCACCATCACCACCTCGCCGCGCGCCACCAGGCGGTTGTTGACGTAGATGTCGATCGCCTCGCCCAGCTTGCGGTCCAGCTCCACCACCGCGCCGCGGCCCAGCTTCAGCAGCTGCGCCACCTGCATGGTGGACTTGCCCAGCACCGCGCTGACGGTCACCGGAATGTCGTACACCGCCTCCAGGTCGCGGGCGCCGCGAACCATCCCGGCCTCGGGCGCTGCGGCGGCTTCGGCGAGCTCGGCCAGATCCATGTCGTCGGGCATCGCGGGTTCTTCCATGTTGCAGGCGTTCAGGCGGCCGCGGATTCAACGACGCTTGCGGCCGTGGGCAGAGGGCGGGCCGGAGGGATTGCCGCCGGTTCCGCCAGCGGCTCGGCGATGGCATCCGGCGGGCCGAGGCCGAGGGGTGCCAGGATCGCGTCCAGCCGCGCGCGCAGCGCGGCCGTGTCGCGCACCGCCATGCCGTGGCGCCAGGCAATGCGGGCATCGCCGGGCGCCAGGCTGTCGCGCGGCTCCACCAGGATGGCGGCCCGCCGCTCCGGCTCCATCCCGGCCAGCATGTCGTCCAGCACCGGCAGCATGGCGGGATGGGCGCGGATGACGATCCGCGGTTCGGCGGCCAGCAGCGCGGTGACCTCGCCGGTGAAGCGGGCCAGCTCGGCGGCGCCATGGCGGGCGCACAGCGCGGGAAACCCGGCCGCCAGGCTGGCCAGCACCAGCCTCGCCAGCGCGCCCCCGGCCGCGTCCACCGCAGCGCCCATTGCCGCCGCGGTATCGTCCAGCCGGGCCAGCAATGCGGCCATCAGCGCCCGGCGCGTGGCCTCCTGCGCGGCCTCGGCCTCGGCGCGCCCGGCCGCCAGGCCCGCCGCATGGCCGGCGGCGGCCGCGTCGAGCAACTGCTGGGTGATCGCCGGCCCGGCCGCGGCGCCGGCCTCGGCGGGGTCCGGCTCGTCCAGCACGATCACGCCCTGCTCGTCGAAGTGGCGGGCGTCGAAGTGGCGGGCGTCGAAGTGGCGGGCGTCGAAATCGGGGGAGTCGAAGTCGGGGGCGAACCGGCCCAGCGGGGATGGGGCGGCTGCGTGGGTCACGGTCAATACACCATCTCCTCATCCTTGCCTTCGCCGATTTCGATCTGGCCCTGGGCGGCCATCTCCTTGGCCTGGGCGACGATGTTGGCCTGCGCCTCGTCCACCTCGCGCAGCTTGACCGGGCCCAGCCCCTCGATCTCCTCGCGCAGCATCTTGCCGGCGCGCTCGGACAGGTTGCTGAAGAACAGTTCGCGCAGCTTCTCCGAGGCACCCTTCAGCGCCAGCGGCAGCGTTGCCTTGTCGATGGTGCGCAGCAGCGTCTGCACCGCCATCGGCGTCAGGCGCTGGAGGTCGTCGAAGGTGAACATCAGCGCCTTGATGCGGTCCGCCGCCTCGCGGTTGCGCTCCTCCAGCGCGGCGATGAAGCGCGACTCGGCCTGGCGGTCCAGGTTGTTGAAGATCTCCGCCATCATCTCGTGCGCATCGCGCCGCGTGCTGCGCGCCAGGTTGGACATGAACTCGGCGCGCAGCGTGCGCTCCACCCCGTCCAGCACGTCCTTCTGCACGCTTTCCATGCGCAGCATGCGCATCACCACTTCCATCGCGAAGCTGTCCGGCAGCATCGCCAGCACGCGCGCGGCGTGGTCGGCGCGCACCTTGGACAGCACCACCGCGACGGTCTGCGGGTATTCGTTCTTCAGGTAGTTGGCCAGCACCGCCTCGTGCACGTTGCCCAGCTTGTCCCACATGGTGCGCCCGGCGGGGCCGCGGATCTCCTCCATGATCTGCCCCACCCGCTCGCGCGGCATGGTCTTGAGCAGCAGGCGCTCGGTGTTCTCGAAGCTGCCGACCAGGCTGCCGGCGCCGCCGATCTGCTCGGCGAACTCGATGCACAGCCGCTCGACCACGTCCGAGCGCACGGCGCCGAGCTGGGCCATCGCCGAGGAGATCTCCTTGATCTCGTCCTCGTGCATCATGCTGAACAGCCGGGCGCACTGGTCCTCGCCCAGCGCCAGCATCAGCACCGCCGCCTTCTGCGTCCCCGACAGGGCCAGCAGATCATTGGCACGCGCCATCAGCCGCTCCCCTCCTGCATCCAGGCTCGCACGATGGTCAGGCTCTCCTCGGGATGGCGATCGACCATCTCGGCCAGCCGCCGCACCGCCGAGGCGCGCAGCTGGCCTTCGACGTTGCGCAGGCTGACCAGGCTTTCATCCTCGGCCGCGGCGAAGTCATCGCCCGCGCCGCCGCCCCCGCCCGGCGCGCGCGCGCCCGACGGGCCCTCGAGCAGGCGGGTGACATCGGCGGCCATGCCCAGCGAGGCCGCCGTGATGGTGCCGTCCGCGCCCACCGCCATGGCACCGCCGCCCGGCAGCGCGGCAATCGCCCCCGCCGCCAGCCCCTTGGCGCCCAGCGCGGTCACCCGCATCACCATCGGGCGGAACACCAGCAGCAGCGCCAGCACCGCGATCAGCCCCACCACCGCGGTCTGGGCCATGCGCGCGATGTCGGCCGTGTCGATGCCCAGCCCGAGGAAGCCGCGCGGCTCCAGGCCGGCCACGTCGGCATCGCCGGTGAAGCGCATCGTCACCACCTCCACCAGGTCGCCGCGCTTCTCCTCGTAGCCGACCGCGCTGCGCACCAGCCGCGCAATCCGCTCCAGCTCCTCGGCCGACCGCGGCTTCCAGGCGAGCACGCCGTCGGCGCCCTTCTCCTCGATCCCATCGACCAGAACGGCGATCGACAGGCGGCGGATCTGCGGCTGCTCGCGCACCAGCGTGCGCACGGTCTTGCCGATCTCGTAGTTGGTGGTTTCCTCCTGGCGCGCCTCGGTGCTGCCGGCGGCATCCTTGCCGGCATCGGCGTTGGGCAGGTTGTTCTGCACCGACACGGTGGCGGCCTGTTCGGTGGTCTTGCTGTTGTCGGTCACGCTCTGCGTGCTGCGCACCACCTGGCCGTCGGGGTCGAACTTCTCCGAGGTTTCCTGCACCCGCTCGAAATCCATCTGCACCGAGGCCTCGGCGCGCACCCGCCCCTGGCCGACGCTGCGCTCCAGCATCTCCTCCACCGCGCGCGACAGGCGCATCTCGGTGGCGCGGCGCAGCTCCTCGCCGCCCATCGCCGCGTTCGCCGCCGCCGCCTCGCCGGCGCGCGCCAGCAGGGTGCCGCGGCTGTCGACCACCGACACGCCGCGCGGCCGCAGGCCGGGCACCGCGCCGGCCACCAGGTTGACGATCGCCTGGATCGCCTCGCGGTCCAGCCGCGCCGCCCCCGCGGTGGTCAGCATCACCGAGGCCTGCGCCTCCTGCTTCTCGCGCGCGAACGGCTCGCGCCGCGGCAACACCAGGTGGACACGGGCCGCCTTGACCCCGGCGATGGTGCGGATGGAGCGCGCGATCTCGCCCTCCATCGCGCGGGTCTCGGCCATCTTCTGCTGGAACTGGCTGGCGGTGATGCCGTCGCCGCGGTCCAGCAGCTCGTAGCCGATGGAGCCGCCGGACGGCAGGCCCTCGCGTGCCAGCATCACCCGCAGCCGCGCCACCTGCTCGGCGGGCACCAGGATCTGGCTGCCGCCGGCGCCGATCTGGTGGGCGATCTTCTGGCGGTCGAGCAGCTCGGCGATCTGCCCGGCCTCGCGCGTGTCCAGCTCGCCGTACAGCAGCGCCATCCGCTCGCTGCCGCCGCGCAGCGCCAGCATGCCCAGCAGGCCCAGCAGGCCCACGCCCACCACGGCCATGGCAACCAGCCGCGCGGCGCCCAGCGCCCTCAGCCCTTCCAACAGCGCATTCATCGAAAAACCGACCGCATGGGCCAGGAAACTCCCGCACCGCCGGCGTCCTGCCGGCATCGCGACAGTGGCGCGCCCACGCTTAGCGGCCCGTTAACGGCCCGGCAGAAAATGCCGGGCCGCAGATGCGCTCAGACGGTGAACTGCTCGGCGATGATCCGCTCGGACAATCCCTGGTCGGGATCGAACAGCACCTGGGCGGCCAGGGCGCGGTCCTCGCGCACATGCACGCTCAGCACGTCGCGCACCTCGGTGAAGTCGGCCACCGCCGCCACCGGGCGCTTGTCGCTCTCCAGCACCTCGAACAGCACTTCGGCCGTGCTGGGCAGCAAGGCGCCGCGCCAGCGCCGCGGGCGGAACGCGCTGATCGGGGTCAGCGGCAGCAGATTGGCCGAAAGCGGCACGATCGGGCCATGCGCCGACAGGTTGTAGGCGGTGGAGCCGGCCGGGGTGCTGACCAGCACGCCGTCGCAGGCCAGCTCGGCCAGCCGCACCCGGCCATCCACGGTGATGCGGATCTTGGCGGCCTGGCGCAGTTCGCGCAGCAGCGCCACCTCGTTCAGCGCCACCGCCTCCACCACTTCGCCGCGCGTGGTGGTGGCGCGCATGCGCAGCGGGTGCAGCTCGGCCAGCTGCGCGCGCGCCAGGCGGTCGGGCAGGTTGTCCTCGTCGAAACTGTTCATCAGGAAGCCGACCGAGCCGCAGTTCATGCCGTAGACCGGCGTGCGGCTGCCGAGGAAGCGGTGCAGCGTCTCCAGCATGAAGCCGTCGCCGCCCAGGCTGACGGCAATCTCGGCCGCATCGGGCGGGCAATCCCCGTAGCGCGCCACCAGCCGCGCGCGGCTGTCCTGCGCCAGCCTGGCGTCCGAAGCGAGGAAGGCGATATGCCCGGCGCGGGCGGAGCGGGTGGCCGGCGCAACGGCCACGGGCGGGGCGCCTGACAGCGGCATCAGCGCCAAGCGGCTCGGTCCGGCCGGGCGTGGCGGGCGGCGGCGCCCGGGGTAACGCGCTGATGCATGCCTGCCTCCTGCTGGCCGCATGCGGCGCGCGGCCACCCGCAGCCTACCGGAGCAGCCGGCGCGAGGCCAGCCGCCGGCAGCCCTGTCACGGAAGAGGCGGGCACGGAAGGGGCGGGCACGGAAGGGGCGGTCACGGGTGGGGCGGGGTGGGGCGGCGGCCGAATCGTGTCGGCACCCGTGGCGGCAGTGCCGGCGGCGGCGGCGGTGGCGGGAGGTCGGGCGGATAGTCCCCCTCCGCCCCGCCGCCCGGCAGGCCGGCAATGGGTGGCGGCGGCGGCAGTTCCGCCTCGCGCGCCGGCGGCGGGGCAGCACGCGGCGGCGGGTTGAAGCGCGGCTCGGCGCGCGCCCGTGCCGCCGGCGGGCGCTGGGGATCGGCGCGTTGCAGCTCGGCCTGCGCCTTTTCGCGCATATAGGCCAGCATCCTGTCGGCCACCGGGTCGCCGAGTCCGGGCCGCGGCCTGTCCCGCTCATGGTCCGCGTCCCGGTCATGACTGGGGTCCCGCATCGGCGCGCGCATCGCGTCGCGCGGCGATGGCGGGATCGGCGGCACCGATGCCCGGTCGTCGTAGGGATCCAGCCCGCGATCCGGCAGCCGCAGCGTCAGCCCGCGCAGCTCCTCGTGCAGCGCGTCGATCCGCAGCTCGATCTCGCGCAGCCGGCCGCGCAGGCCGAAGGTGGAGAACGGCATCAGCAGGACCAGCGCCAGGTAGAACGCCACCGGCACCAGCAGGCCCACCACCGCCCACCAGGGCAGCCAGTCGGGCAGCGAAAGGGCGTTCAGGTCCATGGCCCAATATGCCAGCCCTGGATTTCGCCGCAATCCCGTGCCATCACGCGCGCGTTGTGCAAGGTGCCGATGCCATGAAACTGCTCATCCCCGGTCCCGTCACCACCCGCGCGGAGGTCCGCGCCGCCATGGCCGAGGACATCGCGCCGTGGGACAACGATTTCCGCCCGGTGCTCAGCGACATCCGCACCCGCCTGCTGGCCATCGCCGGCGGACTGCCGGAAACCCACACCGCGCTGGCGCTGCAGGGCTGCGGCCATTTCATCACCGAGGCCGCGCTGCGCAGTTTCCTCGCCCCCGCCGGCGAGCCGGGCGCGGGGCGCATCCTGATCCCCGCCATCGGCGCCTATGCCGACCGCATGGCCCGCCTGGCGCGCGAGGCCGGGCGCGACGTGGTGTCCATGGACCTGCCCGACCAGATCCCGGTGGACCCCGCCGCCGTGGCCGCCGTGCTCGCCACCGACCCCGCCATCAGCCATGTCGGCATGGTCTATAGCGAGACCGGCACCGGCGTGATCCACGACGCCGCCGCCATCGGCGCCGTGGTGCGCGCCGCCGGCCGGCGCATGATCGTCGATGCTGTCTCGGCCTTCGGCGCGCTGCCGCTGGACGTCTCCGCCCAGCCGGAGATCGACGCGGTGATGTTCACCTCCAACAAGTGCTTCGAGGGCCTGCCCGGCCTCGGCTTCGCGGTCTGCCGGCTGGACGGGCTGGAGGCGAACAAGGGCCGCGCCGGCAGCTGGAGCTTCGATCTCCAGTCGATCTACGAAATGGGCCTGCGCTCGCCCGGCAGCTTCCGCTTCACGCCGCCGGTGCAGGTGCTGTCCGCCTTCCGCGTGGCGCTGGACATCTACCAGGCCGAGGGCGGCCAGCCGGCCCGCCTGGCGCGCTACCGCGCCAATCTCGACACGCTGTACGACGGCATCCTGCGCCTCGGCCTGTCGCCCTACGCGCCGCGCGCCCACCAGGGCCCGGTGGTGATGAACACCCACGCCCCGGCCGATCCGGCCTGGAACCTGCAGACCTTCGTCGATGGCCTCAAGCGCCGGGGCTTCCTGATCTCGAACTTCTTCAACACCCCCACCCCAAGCTTCCGCGTCGGCTGCATCGGCGCCATCACGCCCGAGGACATGCGCAGCTTCGTGGATTCGGTCGACGCGGTGCTGGGGGAGATGCAGGTGCGCAACCGCTCGCCCCAGCCCGCCGCGGCATAGAGGAAGGAAGCACTTCTTTTTCTGAAGAAAAAGAAGCAAAAAGACTTCTGTTCGTTTGCGGGGTGGCATCTGGCGGAGCAAGGTCTCCAAGGAACGAAAGTTTTTTGGTTCTTTTTTTCAAAAAAGAACAGCCTTCCTGCCCTGCCCTGCCCTTCTGGCACCCCCCGGTTTCGCAAAGCCTCCCGCCGATGAGCACCGACCTAGAGATCGCCCGCGCCACGACGCTGCGCCCGATTGCCGAGATTGCCGCGCGTGCCGGCATTCCGCCCGATGCGCTGATCCCCTATGGCCGCACCAAGGCCAAGGTGGAGTGGGATTTCATCCGCTCGCGCGACGCCGGGCCCGACGGTGCGCTGGTGCTGGTCACCGGCATTTCCCCCACCCCGGCGGGCGAGGGCAAGACCACCGCCGTGGTCGGGCTGGGCGATGCGCTGAACCGCATCGGCACAAGGGCGATGATCGCGCTGCGCGAGCCCAGCCTGGGGCCGTGCTTCGGGATGAAGGGCGGGGCCACCGGCGGCGGCTATGCCCAGGTGCTGCCGATGGACGACATCAACCTTCATTTCACCGGCGATTTCCACGCCATCACCTCGGCCAACAACCTGCTGGCCGCGATGCTGGACAACCACATCTACTGGGGCAACGCGCTGGGCATCGATCCGCGCCGGGTGTTCTGGCGCCGCGCGCTGGACATGAACGATCGCGCGCTGCGCGGCATCGTCGGCAGCCTCGGCGGTGTCGCCAACGGCTTCCCGCGTGAGGACGGCTTCGACATCACCGTCGCCTCCGAGGTGATGGCGGTGCTGTGCCTCGCCCGCGACCTCGACGACCTGCGCGCGCGCCTCGGCCGCATGGTGGTGGCCGCCCGCCGCGACGGCAGCTTCGTCACCGCCGCCGATCTGCAGGCCGACGGCGCCATGGCGGTGCTGCTGCGCGACGCGCTGATGCCCAACCTGGTGCAGTCCATCGAGGGCACGCCGGCGCTGATCCATGGCGGCCCGTTCGCCAACATCGCCCATGGCTGCAACTCGGTGATCGCCACGCGGCTGGCGCTGAAGCTCGCCGATGTCGCGGTCACCGAGGCCGGCTTCGGCGCCGATCTGGGCGGCGAGAAGTTCCTCGACATCAAGTGCCGGCAGGCCGGATTGACGCCGAGCTGCGCCGTGGTGGTGGCCACGGTGCGGGCGCTGAAGATGCATGGCGGGGTGGCGCGCCGCGACCTCGGCCCCGAGAATGTCGGTGCCGTGGCGCGCGGGGTGGTGAACCTGGTCCGCCATGTCGAGAACCTGCAGAAATTCGGCCTGCCGGCGGTTGTCGCGCTGAACAAGTTCACCTCCGACACCCCGGCCGAAATCGCTGCCATTGCCGAGGCCATGGCCGCCCTGGGCACCGAGACCCATCTGTGCACCCATTGGAGCGATGGCGGGGCCGGCGCCGAATCGCTGGCCCGCGCCGTGGTGGCGCGGATTGCCGCGAAGCCGGCGGCGTACCGTCCGCTCTACCCTTCGAAGCTGACGCTGATCGAAAAGATCGAGACGATCGCGCGCGAGATCTACCGCGCCGACGGCATCGACCTCGCCGCCGGCGTGGCGAACAAGCTGGCGAGCTACGAGCAGGCCGGCTTCGCCGGGGTGGAGGTCTGCATCGCCAAGACACCCTATAGTTTCAGCAGCGATCCCACCCTGCTCGGCGCGCCGGTCGGCCATACGCTGACGGTGCGCGATGTGCGCCTGTCGGCCGGCGCCGGCTTCGTGGTGGCGGTGTGCGGCGACATCATGACCATGCCCGGCCTGCCGCGCGTGCCGGCGGCGAACAGCATCACGCTGAACGCGCGCGGCGGGATCGAGGGGCTGTTCTGAACCTCACGCCACGGCCCGGAGCCCGCCACGCGCCCGGACACGCCGACAGCCCCCAACCGGCGTGGCTGGGGGCTGCCGGGTCCCTGTCCCGACCCGGCGGCCGGGGGACGCGGGCGCTGCCGTGCCGCGGCGCGGGGGTCAGAACGACAGCGCGTTGAAGGCGTTGGTCAGGCGGTTGGTCAGCGCGCCGAAGGCGGCTGCGAGGCCCACGGCGAGCACGCCGGCGATCAGGCCGTACTCCATGGCAGTGACGCCACGGCGGTCGGCAATGGCGCTTTTGATGATCTGGAGGGCGACGGTGTACATGTAATGCGATCTCGCTGAATGAGGGAAACGATTCAATCCGCTTCCGGCTGGCCGGCTGCACCGGCGCGGCCATTCGCGGCGAGGGGGAACCTACCGGGAAATCCTTTCATCGCGATTACAGCGGTTCATTTTTTCTTAAGACTCCCGGTCGTCCTGAATTCCCGCACCCTGCGCCGATGCCGCGTCATTGTTGCTGCCCACCGACATCGCGCAGATGCGCGACAGATGGGTGAGCGGCAGGCCGGTCTCCGCCGCCCAGGCGCCGAGCTGCGCCTGCACCAGGCGCAGCTCCCGCCGGCTGGTCGGCGCTTCGGAAATGTCCAGC
This sequence comes from Acetobacteraceae bacterium, assembly GCA_020848935.1. Classification (GTDB taxonomy): domain Bacteria; phylum Pseudomonadota; class Alphaproteobacteria; order Acetobacterales; family Acetobacteraceae; genus CAMDGX01. The sequence goes on along the minus strand of JADLHF010000250.1, from coordinate 7,526 downwards.
CCGGCATCGCGCAGGCAGGCCACCATGTCGCGGCTGGTGATCCAGCCGTCGCGGCCGAGGAAGCGCAGCAGGTATTGCCCGGTCATCCCGCCCAGCCGTGTGCCGCGCCTGGCCAGGACGTCCAGCAGGCCAAGCTGGTCGCCGGCCGGCCAGTCGGCCACGAAGCGGCCGAAGCTGCCGTGCCCGGCGGCGATATCGGCCACGAAGCGGGCATTGGCGCGCACCGCCATGATCTTGGCCCCGTGGCGCACGATGGCCTTGTCACGGCCCAGCGCCTCCCAGTATTCGTCGGGCTCGAAGCACAGGCGGGCGATGTCGAAGCCGTGGAACGCCGCCTCGAAGCCCGGCCATTTCTGCTCGATCACCCGCCAGACGAAGCCGGCGCAGAAGATGCGCCTGGTCATCTCGGCCAGCGCCCGGTCGTCGGGCAGGGCGCGCAGCGCCGCCGGGTCGGGCGGCGGCGGCAGCAGCGCGGCGAGTGCCGCGGCGCCCCCCTTGCGCGCCTCGGCACGCTTGCGGATGGCGGCGAAGCTGGGCATGGCATGATCTCCTGCTGCGCCACAATGGTGGCGCCGTGGCATCGGAGCGACAAGCATGGACAAGCGGGAGGCCGCCGCCGCGCCGCTGTTCGCGCATCAGCGCGGGCGCACGCCATGACCGACCCCGACGCCCTGTTCGCCGAGGCGACGCGGGCGCTGGCCGCCGGGCGCGACGACGCGATGCTGGGGCGGCTGGAGGCGGCGCGGGTGGCGCATCCGGGCCATGCCGCGGTGGCGCTGCGGCTGGCGGATGCCCTGCAACTGGCCGGGCGGCATGCCGCGGCGGAGGCGGAATACCGCGCCGCGCTGGCGCTGGACGGCGGCGTGTTCGACGCCTGGTACGGGCTGGGCGGGGTGTTGCTGGCCCGCCGCGCCTTTGCCGCGGCCCGCGATGCGCTGGTGCGGGCCTTGGCGCTGACGCCACGGGCCGAGGGGGCACGCTGCATGCTGGCCGAGGCGCAGTTCGCGCTGGGCGAGGCGGACGAGGCGGTGCGGCTGTACCGCCAGGCCATCGCCGCCGGGCCGTCGCCGGTGGGTGATTCGGCGCTGGCCAGCCTGGCGATCATGATCCCGGGCAGCCCGGCGGCCGGGCATGACCTGGTGCGTGGCGTGCGGGCGGACTGGGCGCGGCGGGCCGGCGGGCGGGTCGCGCCGATGGCGCTGCGGCCGGCGCCGGCGGGGCGGAAGATCCGGCTGGGCTACCTGTCGGCGTTCTTCGGCTCGCGCAACTGGATGAAGCCGGTATTCGGCGTGATCAACCGCCACGACCGGGCGCGGTTCGAGGTGCATCTGATCTCCGACGGCGACGATCCCTCGGCGGAGGCGGGCTATGTCGAGCACGACGCGGACGGCATCTGGCAGGTGCGCGGCATGCCGAACGGGGCGCTGGCCGGTGCCATCGCCGCGGCCGGGATCGACGTGCTGGTGGACCTGAACGGCTTCAGCCTGGCCGACCGGCTGGGGGTGTTCGCCTACCGTCCGGCACGGTTCCAGCTCGGCTGGTTCAACATGTTCGCCACCACGGCGGTGCCGGGGATGGATGCGCTGGTCGGCGATGCCGCGGCGATCCCGCAAGCGGAGGAAAAGCACTACAGCGAGCGCATCCTGCGCGTGCCGGGCAGCTACCTCGCGTTCCAGGTGCCGTACCCGACGCCGGCGGTGGCGCCGTTGCCGTGGCTGGCGAACGGGGTGCCGACGCTGGGCTGCCTGGGCTCGGCCTACAAGCTGACGCCGCAGACGCTGGATGCCTGGGCGGCGATCCTGCGCGCGGTGCCGGGGGCGCTGCTGCATGTCGGCAACCCCACGCTGGACGAAAGCTCGAACCGCGCCGACCTGCTGGCGCGGCTGGCGGCGCGGGGGGTGGCGGAAGGGCGGGTCACGCTGTCGGGCCGGGCCGAGCATCTTGATTTCCTGCGTTGCTATGACGGCATCGACATTGCGCTGGACACGTTCCCGTACAATGGCGGGACGACGACCACCGAGGCGCTGTGGCAGGGGGTGCCGGTGCTGACCACGAATGGCGACCGCTGGGCCGGGCGGACCAGCCGCTCGCTGCTGCTGGCCGCCGGGCTGGGGGAGTGGGTGGCGGATGATATCGCGGGGTTCGTCGCCACCGGGATCGCGCTGCTGGGCGACCCGGCAATGCCGGCCCGGCTGGCGGCGTTGCGGGCCGGGCTGCGGCGGCGGCTGCGCGCCAGCCCGGCCTGCGACAGCGCCGGCCTGTGCGCGGCGCTGGAGGCGATCTACGCCCGCGGCCTCGCCGAATCGTGATCCAGGTTGCGGCGCCGCGGGCCGCCGGCTAGGCTGGGACGGCACGCCACCGCGTGCGCAACGCGGCCAACCGGCCCGACCGGCCGCCAAGAAGACCTGTTTGGGAGAGGACTCACGCGATGCGACGCATGACCGCGACAGCCCGCCTGTCGATGCTTGCCACGGCTGGCCTGGCCCTGGCGCTGGGCGCCGCGCCGGCGGCGGCCCAGCAGACCCGGCTGACCTATTTCACCGGTCCGACCGGCGGCTCCTGGATTCCGATCGGCGGGGCGCTGAAGTCGATCTGGGAAAAGGCCATCCCCGGCCTCGCCATCGAGAACCGGCCGGGCGCCGGGCTGGTCAACATGAAGGCGATCGAGGAGGACAAGGCCCAGATCGGCATGGGCAACATGATCTCCACCGTCGATGCGCTGAAGGGCATCGGCCAGGGGATCACCGCGCCGTACAAGAACGTCTGCCACCTGGCCAGCCTGTATCCGCAGGTGCAGCAGATCGTCGTGCGCGCCGACCAGGGGATCAACACGCTGGCCGACCTGAAGGGCAAGAGCGTCGGCACCCTGCCCCGCGGCAACACCACCGAGGTGGTGGCGGGCTGGATCATGGAGGCCGCCGGCGTGCCCTACAAGGACACGGCGAAGATGAACTTCGTGTCGATCGCCGACCAGGCCAACATGTTCAAGGACGGCCAGATCTCGGCCTCGCTGATCATCAGCACGATGCCGACCGGCGGCATCATGGACATGGCCAACAGCCGGCCGATCCGCCTGCTGGACGTGCCGGACGACATCTACAAGGTCCTGGTGGCGAAGAACGCCGGGTTCAGCCGCATCACCCTTCCCAAGAGCACCTACCCCGGCATGGACCGCGACAACCTGACCATCCAGTTCTCCGCCCATGTCATCGTCAGCTGCAAGCTGCCGGAGCAACTGGTCTACGACATGGCCAAGGCGATGACCGAGGCCCTGCCGGAGCTCGCCTCGGTCAACTCGGTGTTCAAGGGCGCGACGGTGAAGGATTTCGGCGCCAAGGTCGGCGTGCCCTTCCACCCCGGCGCCGAGCGCTACTTCAAGGAGCGCGGCGCGCTCTGATCGCCGATCGGGCGGGCGCTGCGCGCGCCCGCCCGCGTCGTGCCTTCCCGCGCCGGTCCCATCCCCGCCTACAGCCATGTCAGGCTCCCCATGACCTCCACGCGGCCGGCCCGGATCCTCGTTGCGGCCCTGGCCGCGATCCAACTGATCCACCTCGCCTTCGGGGCGGCGCCGTTCGCGGCGCTGCCGTTCGCCGCCACCATCGGCTATTTCCTGCCCGACACCCCGTTTGCCGCGCGCTTCGTGCTGGCGATTCCGGTGCTGCTGTTCTGCGGCTTCGTGCTGTACGCGCTCCGCCCGGGCGTGGCGCGGGTGCCGGTGGCAACGACGATGGTGGCGGTGGGGTTCACCATCTACCACCTCTACGTCGCCTTCGTCGGCGTGCCGGAACCGCAGATCTTCCGCGGCATCCACCTGATGGCGATGCTGGTGCTGGCCTTCCTGGTGCTTCCCGGCTTCAGACCGACGCGCGACGGGGCGACGGGGGTGGTGGACTGGGCGTTCATCGCCGCCAGCATCGCCTCGATCGGCTACGTCTTCGTCGAGTACGACTACTTCATCACCCGCTTCGCCACCGTCGATGACCTGCGCCCGGCCGATTGGGTGTTCGGGCTGATGCTGACGGTGTGCGTGCTGGAAGCGACGCGCCGGGTGCTGGGGGCGGCGATGTCGATCACCGCGATCGTGTTCATCGCCTACGCGCTGGCCTTCACCTCGCTGTCGCCGCAGATGCTGCTGGACCAGGTCTACATGACAACCGACGGCATCTTCGGCATCCCGATCAGCGTCAGCGCCACCTATGTCGTGCTGTTCATCATCTTCGGCGCCTTCGTCGAGCGCACCGGCACCGGCAAGCTGTTCATGGATTTCGCCATCGCCATTGCCGGCGCCAAGCCCGGCGGGCCGGCCAAGGTGGCGGTGATCACCTCCGGCCTGTTCGGCACCATCTCGGGCAGTGCGGTGTCCAACGTGATGACCACCGGGGTGTTCACCATCCCGATGATGAAGCGCATCGGCTACCGCCCGGCCTTCGCCGGCGCGGTGGAGGCGGTGGCGTCCACCGGTGGGCAGATCATGCCGCCGATCATGGGGGCGGCGGCCTTCGTGATGGCCGAGTATCTGGGCGTCGGCTACCTGACGGTGGCGATGATGTGCATCCTGCCGGCGGTGCTGTTCTACGTCGCGGTCTATGCGGCGGTGCATTTCGAGGCGCGGCGCACCGGCATGCAGGGCATGCCGCTGGCCGACCTGCCGGCGGCGTGGGAGGTGTTCCGCGATCGCGGCCACCAGTTCATTCCGCTGGTCATCATCACCGCCGTGCTGTTCATGGGCTATTCCGCACCCTATGCGGCGCTCTGCGGCATCTTCTCGGTGTTCCCCACCGCGGCGCTGCGCAGCACGACGCGCGACATGGTGCGCCCGCAGGTGATCCTGGAGGCGCTGGTGGCGGCGGCCAAGGACTGCCTGACCATTGCCACCGCCTGTGCCACCGCCGGCATCGTGATCGGCGTGGTGCTGCTGTCGGGGCTGGCGATCGAGTTCACCGGGTTGATCGTGGAGCTGTCGCGCGAGACGCTGGTGCTCGCGCTGATGCTGACGGCGGTTGCCGGCATCGTGCTGGGAATGGGGCTGCCGACGACGCCGGCCTATATCATCCAGGTGGCCCTGCTGGTGCCGGCGCTGGTCAAGCTCGGCGTGTCGCTGGAGGCGGCGCATATCTTCGTGTTCTACTACTCCTGCCTGTCGGTGATCACGCCGCCGGTGGCCTTGGCGGTGTTCGCCGCCAAGGGGCTGTCCGGCGGCAATCTGTGGGACACCAGCGTGGCGGCGGTGAAGCTGGGGGCGACCGGGTATATCGTGCCGTTCATGTGCGTGTTCTCGCCGGCGCTGATGCTGATGGCGCCGTGGCCGGAATCGGTGCTGGCGGCGGTCACCGGGACGATCGGGGTGGTCTGCCTGGCCGGCGGGCTGCACGGCTACCTGCTGCGGAGCGCCACCATGCCCGAGCGGCTGCTGCTGCTGGCGGCGGCCATGGTGCTGATCAAGCCCGGCGGGATGACCGACCTGCTGGGCCTGGCGTTGCTGGGCGCGGTGGTGGGGATGCAATTGCTGTGGGGCTCGCGGGCCGCGGTGGCGGTGGCGGCGATCGATCCGCGCAAGTAAGCTGTTGGTCCAACCCTGGAGATCGCCATGCCAATCCGCCTGCCCCGCCTCGCCTGCACCCTCGCGCTTGCCGCGATGGTCGGGCTGCCGGCCGCCGCCCAGGCGCAAACGACGCTGCGGGTGGTGCTGGTGAATGACCTGGCCAGCCTGGACCCGGTGGTGTCCACGGCCGCCTTCGTGCGCAACCACGGGTTCATGAACTACGACCAGCTGTTCGCGCTGGACAGCAAGGGCGAGGCGCAGCCGCAGATGGTGGGCGACTGGTCGAAGTCGCCGGACGGCATGGCCTACAGCTTCACCCTGCGCGACGGGCTGGCCTTCCATGACGGCACGCCGGTGCGCGCGGCGGATGCGGTGGCCAGCGTCAAGCGCTGGGCGCAGCGCGACGTGGTGGGCAAGGCGCTGGCGGCGGCGACGGCGAGCATGGAGGCCGTGGACGACAAGACCTTCACCATCAAGCTCAGCCGGCCATTCGCGCTGGTGACCGAGGCGCTGGCCCGGCCGACGGCGAGTGCGCTGTTCGTGATGCCGGAGCGGGTGGCCAGCACGCCGGCGACCACGGCGTTCACCGATCCGCTGGGCTCCGGCCCGTTCATCTTCCAGAAGGATTTGTGGCGGGCCGGCGACCTGGCGGTCTATCTGCGCAATCCCGCCTACAAGCCGCGGCCCGAGGCGCCTGACGGGCTGGCGGGCGGGAAGGTGGTGAAGCTGGACCGGATCGAGTGGCGGGCGATGCCCGATGCGGCGACGGCGGCGGCCGCGCTGCAGGCCGGCGAGATCGACCTGATCGAGCAGCCGAGCCCCGACCTGCTGCCGGTGCTGGAGCGCAACGCCAATATCCGCACCCTGGCGCTCAATCCGGTGGGCTCGATGATCTGGCTGCGGCTGAACCATACCCAGCCGCCGTTCAACAATGCCAAGGCGCGCCAGGCGCTGCTGTTCCTGGTGAACCAGAAGGAGAACCTGGACGCCGCCGGCATCCGGGCCAGCGAGCAGGTGCCGTACTGCCCGGCGTATTTCCTGTGCGGCACGCCGCTGGAGAGCTCCGCCGGGGCGCAGGGGCTGAAGACGGCGGATATCGCCCGCGCCAAGGCGCTGCTGAAGGAGGCCGGCTATGCCGGGGAGCGGGTGGTGTTCCTCAATGCCGCCGACAGCCCGATCAACAACGCGGTGACGCTGACCATGGCCGAGGCGTTCCGCAAGGGCGGGCTGAACATGGATGTGGCGACGATGGACTGGGCGACGCTGACCCAGCGGCGCAACAAGAAGGAGCCGGTGGAGCAGGGCGGCTGGAACATCTTCGTCACCGTGGCGAACGTGCTCGATGGCGGCTCGCCGTTGACCAATCTGTATCTTGCCAGTCCCTGCCAGGGTGGATTGGCCGGCTGGCCGTGCGACCAGAAGCTGGAGGATCTGCGGCGGGCGTGGTGGGAGGAAGGCGATGTGGCCAAGCGGCGGGCCTCGCTGGATGCGGTGCATGCCCGGGCGTATGAGGTGTTGCCGTACATCAATGGCGGGCAGTTCCGCACCCTGGCGGCGTATCGCAGCAACGTGGTGGGGCTGCGGGCGACGACGATCCCGGTGTTCTGGGGCGTCGAGAAGAAGTGATTCTGCGCCGGGCCACCGCCGCGGACGCGGCGGTGGTGACGGAGATCAGCACCGCGTCCCGCCACGCGGCGATGCCGACGGTGCGCTGGGCGCATACCGCCGAGGAGGATCGCGCGTGGGTGGCCAATGTCCTGCTGGTGCAGGAGGAGGTTTGGCTGGCCGAGGCGGATGGTGTGGCGGCGGGGTTCGTGGCGCTGCATGAGGATTGGGTCAGCCAGTTGTATCTGCGGCCCGGATGGTGGCGGCGGGGGATCGGCTCGGCGTTGCTGGACCATGCCAAGGGGCTGCGGCCGGGTGGGTTGCGGCTGTGGTGCTTCCAGGTGAATGCGCGGGGGCGGGCGTTCTATGAGCGGCATGG
>JADLHF010000249.1 GCA_020848935.1 Acetobacteraceae bacterium | reverse complement strand
GACGCTATGGCAACGGCGGCCTTCGTGGCATGCTGCCCTTCATGGGCGGCGCCATGTGTCGCGCCGCCGCAACCGGAGGGATCGTCATGGCCAAGGGTCGCGACAAGGCGGGCCGCGAGAAGAAGAAGCCGAAGGCGGACAAGAAGCCGTCTTCCGCCGCCACCCCGTTTCTGCGCCCGACAACGGTGACGCAGAAGCCGGCGACCAAGGCGCCAGCGAAGCCGGAGTGAAGCCCAGGCTTGCCCGATCGGCGGATATGCGCGACGACCAGGGCAGCCCAGCCGAGGGACGCTGCCCATGATCGACCTTACCCGCCAGATCGTTCGCCGCACGCGCACGACGACGCATGCCGAGTTGCCGGCGGACATCCGCGCCCTGGCCCGCCAGTGCGTGCAGGATACCGTGGCCGTGGCCCTGGCCGGCGGCGAGGACGAGTTGGTGCAGATCCTGCGCGCCGAGATGCAGGAGGCGGGCGGCGCGCCGCAGGCCAGCGTCTGGGGCAGCGCGCTGCGCCTGCCGGCGGGTGCCGCGGCGCTGCTGAACGGCACCATGGCGCACGCGCTGGACTATGACGACGTGAACCTGGCGATGCCCGGCCATCCCTCGGTGGCGGTGCTGCCGGCGGTGATGGCGCTGGGCGAGGCGCGCGGGGCGTCGGGCGCCGCGGTGATGGCGGCCTTCGTGGTTGGCTACGAGACCGCCTGCCGGGTGGGACGGGCGATCGCGCCGGGGCACTATGACGTGCTGGGCTTCCACGCCACCGGCACGGTGGGCACATTTGGCGCGGCGGCCGGCTGCGCGCACCTGCTGGGGCTGGACGAGGAACAGACGCTCCACGCGTTGGGCATCGCGGCCACCCAGGCGGCCGGGCTGAAATCCATGTTCGGGACGATGTGCAAGCCGCTGCACGCCGGGCGGGCGGCGCAGAACGGGCTGCTGGCAGCCAAGCTGGCGGCCCGGGGATACACCGCGCGGCCGGACAGCCTGGAATGCGTGCAGGGCTTCGCGGCCACCCACTCGCCGGATTTCCACCCGGCACAGGCGCTGGAAGACCCGGCCGGCGGGTGGCACATCCGCGCCAATCTCTTCAAGTACCACGCCGCCTGCTACCTGACCCATGCCGGGATCGAGGCGGCGCGGATGCTGCGCGCGCGGCCCGGCGTCTCGCCAGAGCGGATCGCCGCGATCACCCTGCGGGTGGACGAATCCACCGACCGCGTCTGCAATATCGCCGCCCCGGTGACCGGGCTGGAGGCGAAATTCTCCCACCGCCTGACCGCCGCCATGGCCCTGGCGGGGCTGGAGACGAGCCGGCTGGATACCTTCTCCGAAGCCGTCGCCGCCGACCCCATGGTGGTGGCGCTGCGTGACAAGGTGAGCATCGACCTGGTGCCCCGCTTCGGCCAGACCCACGCCGCGATGGATATTCGTCTGGTGGACCAGACCACGCTGAGTGCGGAGCACGACGCCGGAGTTCCCGCCGCGGAGGTGGGCCACCAGGGCCTGCGCATCCGCGCCAAGTTCGACGGCCTGGTGGCACCGGTGCTGGGGGTGGCGCGCGGGGCCGCGCTGGGCGAGGCGCTGGAAGGGTTCGACAGCGCGGAGTCGGTGGCGCCGATTGCGCGGCTTTGGGCGGCGTGAGAAAGGAAGGGTTCTTTTTTGAAAAAAAGAACCAAAAAACTTTCATTCGTTTAGCACAAGTCAGCATCAGCACGCTCGGTGCAAACGGATAGAAGTCTTTTTGCTTCTTTTTCTTCAGAAAAAGAAGACTTTCTTATCGCTCCCCAGCCCGGCAATCTCCGTGACCAGCTTGCGCCGGATCGCGGTGCCGAAGCGGTCGAAATCGTCGGCCACCACCAGGAACGCGCCCTCGCCGCCGATCACCCGCTCGCGGTAATACGGCTCCAGCTCCTGGGTTGGCATGCGCCCGAAATTCGGCCGGTCGTTGACGATCGGCAGGCCGTTGATCACCACGCCCTCGGCCACCAGCCGGTCGCGCTCGGCCTCGGGCGAAGGCCCGCTGTTGTTCACCCCGTCGCCGGACACGTCGATCACCCGGCGCGCGGCGTCGAACGGGCAATCGGCGAGCACCCGGCCGCTGAACATCAGCGCGCCGGAAAGGCTGGTCCAGGCCATGCTGTCGCGCGGCGCGGCGGCCAGGGCGGTGGACCAGGCGGCACAGTCCGCCGCATCGGCCAGACGGGTCCACGGGATCACCAGGCGCTGGTACTGAATGCCCGCCCATTCCAGGTAGGCCACCGCAATGGCGCCGCTCGGCCCGCCGGTGATGGCGGCAATCACTCGCGGATGGGCCATCGCCGCGCGGTATCCCTCGCGCTGCAACCGTGCCTCCTCCTCGTCGATCGAGCGCGAGACATCGACCGCCAGGACCAGCAGCAAATCCACTTCGCCGCCGGCGCGCGCCGGGGCCGCCGACAGCGCCAAGGCTCCGCCCGCCGCCAGTAGGTCGCGCCGCCGCATGCCCTGCCCCCCCTGCCGCGCCAGTGCAGCGCAGAAGCCCGGCCGGGCGCAAGGAAAACGCTGCGGTCAGAAGCTGCGCGGCATGCCCAGCACGTGCTGGCCGACATAGGACAGCACCAGGTTGGTCGAGATCGGCGCGATCTGGTACAGCCGCGCCTCGCGCCATTTGCGTTCGATGTCGTATTCGCGGGCGTAGCTGAAGCCGCCATGGGTCTGCATGGCGGCCTCCGCGGCCTTCCAGGTGGCCTCGCTGGCCAGCATCTTGGCGATGTTGGCGTCCGCCCCGCAGTCGCGCCCGGCGGCGAACAGGGCGGCGGCACGGCGGCAGATCATGTCGGCGGCCTCGAGCTCGGCCCAGGCGCGGGCGATGGGGAACTGGACCGCCTGGTTCTGGCCGATCGGGCGGCCGAAGACCTGGCGCTCATTGGCATAGGCGACGGATTTCTTCACGAACCACTTGCCGTCGCCGATGCACTCGCTGGCCACCAGGATGCGCTCGGCGTTCATTCCGTCCAGGATGTAGCGGAACCCCTTTCCTTCCGTGCCGATCAGGCTGTCGGCGGGGATGCGCAGGTTGTCGAAGAACAGCTCGGTGGTGTTGTGGTTGATCATCGCCTTGATCGGGCGGATGGTCAGGCCGTTGCCAACGGCTTTGCGCATGTCCACCAGAAACACGCTGAGCCCGTCGGACTTCTTGGCCACGCCGTCCAGCGGCGTGGTGCGGGCCAGCAGCAGCAGCAGGTCGGAATGCGCGGCCCGCGAGGTCCACACCTTCTGCCCGTTCACCACATAGCTGTCGCCGTCGCGCACCGCGCGCGTGCGCAGCGCAGTGGTGTCGGTGCCGCTGGTCGGCTCGGTCACGCCGAACGCCTGAAGCCGCAGTTCCCCGCTGGCGATCTTCGGCAGATAGGCCTTCTTCTGCGCGTCCGAGCCATGCCGCAGCAGCGTGCCCATGATGTACATCTGCGCATGCCCCTGGCTGGCGGTGCAGCCCGAGGCGTTGATCTCCTCCAGGATCACCGCCGCCGCGCGCAACGGCAGGCCGGTGCCGCCGTATTCCTCCGGGATCAGCGCCGCGAGGTAGCCGGCCTCGGTCAGTTCGGTGATGAATTCGGTCGGATACGCCTCGCGCTCCTCCAGCCCGCGCCAGTATTCGCCGGGATACCTGGCGCAGATGCGCCGCACCGCCTCGCGCAGCTCGGGATAGTCATTGCCCGCCGGCACCATCGTCAGGTCGGCTTGTTCGATGTCCATCGCGCCCTCCAGCATCCTCACCATCGCCATAACGGCGCCACCTTGCCGCGGCAAGCAAGGCCGCGTTGACCCCCCTGCCCGCCCTGCCTAGCCTCCGCGCCCGGACCCGGAGGAATGCCCATGTCGTCAACCAAGCCGCTTGCAGGATTGAAGGTGCTGGAGATCGGCCACTCGATCGCCGCCCCCTATGCCGGCATGATCCTGGGCGAACTCGGCGCCGATGTGGTGAAGCTGGAAAATCCCGGCCAGGGCGACTACGCCCGCGGCTGGGGCCCGCCCTTCATCGACGGCGTTTCCACCGTGTTCCACACGATGAACCGCGCCAAGCGCGGCATTGCCGCCGACCTGTCCGACGCCGCGACGCGCGGCAGCGTCCGCCGCCTGATCCTGGGCGAGATGGATGTCGTGCTGCACAACCTCAAACCTGGCGCACTGGAGAAACTCGGCCTTGGCGCCGCGGGCCTGATCGCCGAGAAACCTTCGCTGATCTTCTGCAACATCGGCGCGTTCGGGGCCAAGGGTCCGCTCGCCCAGCTGCCCGGCTACGACCCGTTGATGCAGGCTTTCGGCGGCCTGATGTCGATGCTCGGCGAGGATGGCCGGCCGCCGGTGCGCGTGCCGGTCTCGATCATGGACGTGGCCACCGGCATGTGGACGGTGATCGGCATCCTCGCCGCCCATGCCGAGCGCGCGCGCACCGGACGCGGCGGTATCGTCGATACCTCGCTCTACGAGACCTCCTGCGCCTGGATGGCGATTCCCCTGGCCGACTACCTCGCCAGCCAGGTGCTGCCCAAGCGCACCGGCTCCGGCGTCGGCATGATCGTGCCCTACCAGGCGTTCCCGTGCAGCGACGGCCACCTGATGGTCGCGGCCGGCAACGACAACCTGTTCCGCAAGCTCTGCGCCGTGGTCGCAAAGCCGGAGCTGGCCGACGATCCCCGCTTTGCCAGAAACGCCGGCCGGGTCGAGAACCGCGACGTCATCATCGCCCTGCTCTCCGGCCAACTCGCCGGCGACACGCGTGCGGCCTGGCAGGCGAAGCTGGAGGCGGTCGGCGTGCCCTGCGGCCCCGTGCAAACGCTTGACCAGGTGGTGGCACACCCGCAAACCGCTGCCCTCGGCATTCTCCAGGACAGCCCCGACGGCAAGCTGCGCACCATCGGCCTGCCGCTCAGCTTTGACGGCGTGCGCCCAGGCTACGAAACCGGCGCGCCGGCGCTGGGGGCGGATAATGCGGCGGTGCTTGGGGCAGGCTGATCGGGTGTCAGAAAAAAGGAAGGTCTTCTTTTTCTGAAGAAAAAGAAGCAAAAAGACTTTTATCCATTATTCTCCTGGCAGCGCCACCACGAGTGAATAGAAGTTTTTTGGTTCTTTTTTTCAAAAAAGAACGCCTTCCTTCCCTTTCACTTCCCCCGCCCCCCCACCAGGGCAAACATCACCCCCTGGGGATCGCTGCCCTGGATCACCCAGGCGCCGCCCGGCACTTCCATCGGCCCCATCAGCACCTTTGCCCCGCCGGCGGTGGCGCGTGCGGTGGCGGCGTCGATATCGGCCACGGCGATGTAGTACGCCCAGTACGGCCCCGGCGTGCCGGGCGAGCGGGTCATCATGCCGCCCAGCACCGCGTCACCGGCGGCGAAGATCCGGTAGGTTCCCATCGGCCCCATGTCCATCGCCCGTTCCTCGCGCCAGCCGAACAGGCCCGCGTAGAAGGGCCAGACCGCCGGCATGTCGGTGGCGGACAGTTCGTTCCAGCCGATGCTGCCGGGCGCCATCGCCGCCGGCCTCGCCGGCATGCCGTCGCCCCGGAAGATCGCGATGGCGGCCCCCTGCGGGTCGGCGATCACGGCGAAGCGGCCAACATTGGGAATGTCGCGCGGCGGCATCAGCACGGCGCCGCCAAGCGACACGGCCTTCGCCGCGCCGGCATCCACATCCTCCACCCCGACATAGCCGACCCAGCCCGGCTGGCCGGCGCCGTCGGGCTGGCGCATCAGCCCGGCCACCCGCGTTTCGCCGGTCAACAGCAGCGTGTAGTCCATGCCCGGCACGCCGGAATCCCGCGCCGTCCAGCCGACGACATCGGTGTAGAATGCCCGCGCGGCGGCGGTGTCGGTGGTGAGAATCTCGTGCCAGACGAATGTGCCGATCATGCCGCCCTCCTGTTCCAGAACGACATACTAAGCGGTATGGCACCGGGATGGAAGACCCTGGCGCCTACCCCCGGCGCAACGCCCGCCACACCCGTTCGGGCGTCGCCGGCATGTCCAGCGCCCCGCCGCCGGCATGGGCGATGGCATCGACCAGCGCGTTCATCACCGCCGGCGCCCCGCCGGCGGCCCCCGCCTCGCCGCAGCCCTTGATGCCCAGCGGATGGGTGGGCGCATTGGTCGGCAGGGTTTCCAGCACCAGCGCCGGCAGTTCGTCGGCGCGCGGGATCTGATAATCCATGAACGAGCCGCTCAGCACCTGGCCGCTCTCGGGGTCGTGCACCACGCGCTCCATCGCCGCCTGGCCGACGCCCTGGGCCACGCCGCCCTGCAACTGGCCCTCCAGCATCATCGGGTTCAGCACCCGGCCGAAATCATGCAGCATGGTGTAGCGTTCCAGCGTCCAGGCGCCGGTCTCGGGGTCGATCTCCACCTCGGCGACGTGGCAGCCATTGGGAAAGGTGGGGCCGTCGGGCTTCCACGCCCCGGTGCCGCCCAGCATGGCGTCCGCCGGCAGCCGCCCCGCCACCGCGGACAGGGTCACCCGGCGATCGGTGCCGACGATGCGAAACGCGCCGTCCTCGAACGCCACATCGACCGGTGCGGCCTCCAGCGCATCGGCCGCCAGCGGCAATGCCTTTGCGATCAGGTCGATGGACGCCTCGCGCAGCGCCACCGAGCAGATCGGGATCGACGCCGAGCCGCCGGTGCCATGGCCGGAGGGAATCCGGTCGGTATCGCCCTGCACCACGTCGATATCGTTGAAATCGACGCCGAGCTGGTCGGCGAGCAACTGGGCAAAGGCGGTCTCATGCCCCTGTCCGTTGGACATCGAGCCGAGCAGCGCCGTCACCCGCCCGTCCGGCCGCAATTCCAGCCAGGCACTCTCCCCCCAGCTTCCCGCCACCCGCTCGCAGTAATGCGCCCAGCCGAAGCCGCGGATTTTCCCCTGTGCTTCCGCCGCGGCGCGACGGGCGGGGAAACCGGCATGGTCGGCGCGCAGCAATGCGGTGTCGATCATGCGCGGGAAATCGCCGCTGTCGTAGGTCAGGCCCAGCGCGGTGCGATGCGGATACTCCGCCGGCCGCAGCATGTTGCGCCGCCGCAGTTCCAGCCGGTCCAGCCCCAGTTCGCGCGCGGCATGGTCCACCAGCCGCTCCAGCAGATAGACCGATTCCGGCCGCCCGGCGCCGCGATACACCTCGGTCGGCGCGGTGTGGCTGAACACCCCGGTCACCGCGACATGGATCGCCGGCAGCCGATAGACCCCCGCCAGCGCCGGGGTATTGGCGGTGGGGGAAAGCTGGCCCTTCGGCGCCAGGTAGGCCCCGATCGCCGCCACCGAGGCAACCCGCAGCGCCAGGAAGCGGTAATCGCCATCCAGCGCCAGCTCGGCGGAATACACGTTGTCCCGCGCCTGGTAGTCGCTGAGGAACCCGTCGCCACGCTCGCCGATCCAGGCCACCGTACGGCCGGTCCGCCGCGCCGCCCAAAGGACAAGAACCTGTTCGGGATACAGCGCGTTCTTGATGCCGAAGCTGCCGCCGACATCGGCCACCGTCACCCGCATATCGTCGCGCGGCACCCGGAACACCTCGTCGGCCAGCGCCTCCTTCAGCCCATGCGGCATCTGCGTGCCGGTCGCCAGCGTGTAGCGCCCGGCCTCGTAGCTGCCGATCGCCCCGCGCGTCTCCATCGCGGCGACGTGGATGCGGTTGTTCAGCGTCTCCAGCCGCACCGTATGCGCGGCCCCGGCAAACGCGGCCTCCACCGCCGCTTCATCCCCGGCCTGCCAGCGAAAACAGGCATTGCCCGGCGCCGCGTCCCACACCAGCGGCGCGCCTGGCCGGGCCGCCGCCGCGGTATCGGTCACCGAAGGCCGCACGGCGTATTCCACAACCACCGCCTCGGCGGCATCGCGTGCCTGTTCCGCGGTCTCGGCCACCACCATCGCCACGGTCTCGCCGACATACCGCACCCGCCCGCGCGCCAGGGCGGGATGCTCGGGCCGGAACAGGAACCCCTGCTCCGCCGGCGTGCCCGGCAGCCGGATCAGCGGCCCGCCCGGCGAAATCCCGCCCAGCCCATCGGCCGCGTACTCCGCCCCGGTCAGCACCGCCAGCACCCCCGGCATGGCGGCGGCAGCCGCAATGTCGATGCCCAGGATGTCGGCATGCGCATGCGCGCTGCGCACCATCGCCGCCTGCGCCATGGCGGGCGCCACCAGGTCGGCGGTGAACCGTCCCTGTCCCAGCAGCAGGCGCAAATCCTCCTTGCGGCGCATCGGCTGGCCAAAGGCGTTGCGCGCAGCGGTTCCATCGGGGCTCATCGGCGGGTCCTTGTCGCTTTGGGCACCTCCGGTGTCCCATGCCCGCAGCCGCCATGTCGAGAAGGCGCGCGCCCGCTCAGAACTCCAGCGGCGTCGCCTGCATCACCAGCGGCAGTGTGCGCACCATCTCCAGCACCGCCTCGGGCACCTTCTCGTCCACCGACACCAGGCAGATCGCATCCCCGCCTGCCCGATCGCGGCCGAGATGGAAGGTGGCGATGTTGATCCCCGCCCCGGCGAGCGTGGCGCCGAAGCGGCCGATGAAGCCCGGCTTGTCGTGGTTGGTCACATACAGCATGTGCCGGCCGAAATCCGCCTCGACCGGAATGCCCTTGATCTCCACGATGCGCGGCCGCGCGCCGGCGAACAGCGTGCCGGCGATGGTGCGCGTCTGCTCCTCGGTGGTGACGGTGATGCGCACCAGCGTCTGGTACTCGCTCGGCCGGTCATGCACCGTCTCGGCCACGTCGATGCCGCGCTCGCGCGCCAGCACCGGGGCGTTGACCATGTTCGCCCCGGCCATGATCGGCGCCAGCAGCCCGGCCAGCGCGGCGGCCGTCAGCGGCCGGTGGTTGAGCTGCGCCGCCAGCCCCTCGTACTCGATCGCCACGCTGCGCAGCACGCTCTCGCGCGCCTGCGTCATCTGCCCGGCAAATGCACCCAGCAGGCGGCACAGCTCCATATAGGGCTTCAGCCGCGGCGCATCCTCGGCCGAGACACTCGGCATGTTGATCGCATTGGCCACCGCCCCCGAGGTCAGGAAATCGCTCATCTGCTCGGCGATCTGCAGCGCCACGTTCTCCTGCGCCTCCGCCGTCGCCGCCCCCAGATGCGGCGTGCACACCACGTTCTCCAACCCGAACAGCGGATTGTCGGTCGCCGGCTCGGTCTCGAACACGTCCAGCGCCGCGCCGGCCACGTGGCCGGACACCAACGCCTCCGCCAGCGCCGCCTCGTCCACCAGCCCGCCCCGCGCGCAATTGACGATCCGCACCCCCTTGCGGGTTTTCGCCAGCGCCTCGCGCGACAGGATGTTGCGCGTCGCCTCGGTCAGCGGCGTGTGCAGCGTGATGATGTCGGCGCGCGCCAGCAGCTCGTCCAGCTCCACCTTCTCCACGCCCAGATCCAGCGCCCGCTTCTCCGTCAGGTACGGATCATACGCGATCACCCGCATCCGCAGCCCGATCGCCCGGTCGGCCACGATCGCGCCGATATTGCCGCAGCCGATCAGCCCCAGCGTCTTGGCCGTCAGCTCCACCCCCATGAAGCGGTTCTTCTCCCACCGCCCCGCCTTGGTGGAGGCGCTGGCCTCGGGGATCTGGCGCGCCAGCGCGAACATCAGCGCCACGGCATGCTCGGCGGTGGTGATCGCGTTGCCATAGGGCGTGTTCATCACCACCACCCCGGCCGCCGTCGCCGACTTCACATCGACATTGTCCACCCCGATCCCCGCCCGCCCCACCACCTTCAGCCGCGGCGCCGCCTCCAGCAGTTCGCGCGTCACCTTGGTCGTCGAGCGGATCGCCAGCCCGTCATACCCGCCGATGATGGCGCGCAATTCAGCCGGCGTCAGCCCGGTCTTCACGTCCGCCTCGATCCCGCGCTGGCGAAAGATCGCCACGGCCGCCGGCGACAGCCGGTCGCTGATCAGAACCTTCGCCATCGCCCTCAGGCTCCCTCAACCGTCGCATACGCCCAGTCCAGCCACGGCAACAGCGCCTTGATATCGCTGGTCTCCACCGTCGCCCCGCCCCAGATGCGCAGCCCCGGCGGCGCGTCGCGATAGGCGCCGATATCGAACGCCACCCCTTCGGCCTCCAGCAGCGCGGCAATCCGCTTCGCCGCCTCGGCCTGCGCCGCTGCGTCCAGCGCCAGGAACCACGGCGAGACGATCTTCAGGCAGATCGAAGTGCAGGAAACCGTCGCCACATCCGCGGCCAGGAATCCCGCCCATCCGCTCGCGCCAACCCACTCGCGCACGGCGGCCAGATTGGCCTCGCTGCGCCCCACCAGCCCATCCAGCCCGCCGACACCCTGCGCCCAGCGCAGCCCGTCCAGCGCATCCTCGACGCACAGCATCGACGGCGTATTGATCGTCTCGCCCCTGAAGATCCCCTCGGCGATCTTCCCGCCAGAGGTCAGCCGGAAGATCTTCGGCATCGGCCAGGCCGGCGTGTGGCTCTCCAGCCGCGCCACCGCCCGTGGCGACAGCGCCAGCATCCCATGCGCCCCCTCGCCCCCCAGCACCTTCTGCCAGGACCAGGTCACCACATCGAGTTTCGGCCAGTCCAGCCGCATCGCAAACGCCGCCGAGGTGGCGTCGCAGATCACCAGCCCCTCCCGCTCGCCGGAAATGAAATCCGCATCCGCCACCCGCACGCCGGACGTCGTGCCGTTCCACGCGAACACCAGGTCATGCGCCGGGTCCACCTGCGCCAGGTCCGGCAGTGCGCCATACCCCGCCTTCAGCACCCGCGCATCCGCCAGCCGCAACTGCTTGACGATGTCATCGGCCCAGGTCTGCGAAAAACTCTCGAACGCCAGGATATCGACCGCCCGCGGCCCCAGCAGCGACCACAGCGCCATCTCCACCGCTCCGGTGTCGCTGGCCGGCACGATCCCCAGCCGCCAGTCCGCCGGCATGCCCAGCACCGCGCGCGACCGCGCAACCACCTCGGCCAGCTTCGCCTTCGGCCCCTTCGCCCGATGCGACCGCCCCAGCGCGGCGTCGCCCAGCGCGGCCAGCGAGAACCCCGGCCGCTTGGCGCAAGGCCCGGATGAGAAATTGGGATTTGCCGGACGAGTGACCGGCGGCACGCGCGGCAGAGCCGCAGCAGCGGAAGCATCCATGATGCTGTCCCTTTCAGAACAGAAGCGCCCCGGTGGGGGGGCGTGGCCCGCCATCTGCCTAGCACCCGCCCCGCCCCGCCGCAAGACGGGGTCAAATTGTCGTTTCAACGAACGACCCCGGCATGCTTCGATGCCCCATCCAAGAGGAGGAGACCGCCATGATCCCCGTAGACGCCCAGACCATGCGCGAAATCGCACCCCAGTTCAGCGGCCGCCTCGCCGAGCGCCAGCGCCAGATCACCGCCGAGGTCGGCGAGGTCCTCGCCCCCACGCTCGACCGCTACGACATCAACACGCGCCTGCGCATCGCCCATTTCCTCGGCCAGACCTGCCACGAATCCGCAGGCTTCCGCACCACCGAGGAGTTCGCCAGCGGCGAGGCCTACGAAGGCCGCCGCGACCTCGGCAACACCGAACCCGGCGACGGCCCCCGCTTCAAGGGCCGCGGCCTGCTGCAACTGACCGGCCGCGCCAACTACGCCGCCCTCGGCAAGACCCTCAAGATCGACCTCGTCGCCCAGCCCGAACGCGCCGCCGAGCCCGCCCTCTCGCTGGTCATCGCCTGCGAGTTCTGGAAGAAGAACCGGCTGAACGCCCTCTGCGACGCCGACGACCTCATCGCCGTCACCCGCAGGATCAATGGCGGCACCAACGGCCTGGACGACCGGCGGCGCCTGACCTCGCGCGCCAAGTCCGCGATTGCCCGGCTGGAGGGCATCGTGCTGTCCGGCGCGGCGCCGCCGCCGGACGGACGGCCAGTGCTGAGCCGGGATTCGAAGGGCGACATGGTGGCGACATTGCAGGCGATGCTGCGCAAACTCGGCTTCATGGTGGCCGTGGACGCCGATTTCGGCGCCGGCACGGAGGTGGCGGTCGCCAGCTTCCAGCGCGACCACAAGCTCGACGTCGACGGCATCGTCGGCAAGATCACCTGGGCGGCGCTGGAGGCGGCGACCAAGGGACTGAAATAGCCCCGCGGCGAACCGCGCGGCATCGGTGAACGGCGACACCCAGGGCGGCACCATCCCCCGGCATCACCGCGCGGATCGTCGCCGCCATTGCATCGCTCCCCGTTCGGCAGGACTCGGGTAACCAATCGCGGCCAGACTGCGCCAGCCATGCCCCCACGCGACAGCCATGCCACCCCGCTCGCCGAACGCCTCGCCCGCGCGCACCACGCCGCGGCGCGATTGTCCTGCGAGCATATCGAGGCGCGCATCACCGCCGCCACCGGCCAGCGCGCCGCCCTGCCGCCGCTGCCCGGCATGCTCTCGGTCGGCGACCGGCTGGAGGTGTTCGGCCGCGACGGCACCGCCGTGCCCGCCCAGGTCACCGCCAGCACGGCCCAGGACACCACCATCACCCTGTTCCGTGACGCCGCCGCCCTGGGCGGCGGCCTCGGCGCCGGCGCCCCCGCCCGCCTGCCGCTGCACCCCACCACCGCCACCCTGCCGATCGCCCCCGGGTGGATCGGCCGCGTGGTGGACCCCCTCGGCCAGCCGCTCGACGGGCGCGGCGCCCTGCCGCTCGGCACCCCGCAACCGCTGCGCCGCCCCGCCCCGCCGGCCGCCACGCGCGCGCGCATCGGCCCGGCCGTCACCCTCGGCGTACGCGCCATGGACCTGTTCACCACCTGCCGCCAGGGCCAGCGCATGGGCCTGTTCGCCGGCCCCGGCGTCGGCAAGTCCACCCTGCTCGGCATGCTCGCCCGCTGGTCCGCGTTCGACACCATCGTCGTCGCCCTGGTCGGCGAACGTGGCCGCGAGGTGCGCGAATTCCTCGAAGACGACCTGGGCGTGCAGGGCCGCGACCGCGCCCTCCTGTTCGTCGCCACCGCCGACGCCACCGCCCTGATGCGCGCCGAGGCCGTCCACGCCGCCATGGCCGCCGCCGAACACTTCCGCGACCGCGGCCAGCACGTGCTGCTGCTGGTCGACAGCCTGACGCGCTATTGCCACGCCGTGCGCGAAGTCGCCCTCTCCGCCGGCGAGCTCCCGGTCGCCCGCGGCTACCCGCCCAGCGTCTTCGCCGAGCTGGCCAGCCTGCTGGAACGCGCCGGCCCCGGCGAGGAACAGCCCGGCCACCCGATCGGCAGCATCACCGGCTTCTTCACCGTCCTGGTCGATGGCGACGACATCACCGAACCGGTGGCCGATGCCGTGCGCGGCATCCTGGACGGCCACGTCGTGCTGTCGCGCCAGATCGCCGAGCGGGGCCGCTATCCGGCCATCGACATCCCCCGCTCCCTTTCCCGCGTGGCCACCGCCTGGCACACGCCCGACCGGCGCGAGGCGCTGCGCCTGGCCCGCCAGGCAATGGCCGAGGCCGAGGAGTTGGAACAGCTCGCCCGCATGGGGCTCTACCGCCAGGGAGCCGACCCGGACTCCGACCGCATGCTGGCGCTCAACCGCATCCTCGGCGACTTCCTGCGCCAGGATACCGAAACCCCCGCCGACCCCGATGAGGGTTTCGCCGCGCTGGCTTCGTTGCTGGAACAGGGGCAAGGGTGAAGGAAGGTCTTCTTTTTCTGAAGAAAAAGAAGCAAAAAGACTTTTGTCCAGTCGACTGCGCGTGGCACCAGCGGCTAAACGGATAGAAATTTTTTGGTTCTTTTTTTCAAAAAAGAACACCCTTCCTTCCTACCGCCGCCCCCCGGCAATCCGCACGCTGTCGGGATGCCGGCGCAGCCGCCACATCGCCACCGCCCCCAGCAGCGGTCCCACCGCCAGCAGCCCGAACGCCGCCGGCCAGCCAGCGCCGGCGACCACCTCGGGCAACACGTGGATCGCCACGATGGTCAGCAGGAAACCGGCACAGGTCTGCACCGTGACCATGGTGCCGACCAGGGCGGGATCGGCCAGCTCCATGACGCTGGCGGAGAACTGCGCGGAATCCGCCACCACGGCGAACCCCCACACCAGGCACAGCGCCACCACCAGCACCGGCGGCGCACCCAGCAGGAACCCGGCCGCCAGCGCGCAGCCCCCGCTGGTCAGCAGCGCCAGGATGGTCAACCGCGTGCGCCCCCAGCGATCGGCGAACCAGCCGCCGAACAGGCTGCCGGCCGCCCCCATGCCGATCACCGCAAAGGTCGCCAGCCGTGCCCAGGCCGTGCCCGCCAGCGCGGCATCGTAAGCCCGGAAGCTGGCGTCGAGGAACACGCCCACCCAGGCCCACATGGCGTAGAGTTCCCACATGTGGCCGAAATAGCCGAAATTCGCCAGGCGCAACGACCGCGTGCGCCAGGCCAGCAGCGCCATGCCCGGCCGGAACCGCGGCGCCGGGGCACGATTCGGCCCCAGCGGAAATCCCGCCACCAGCCAGGCCGCCACCAAAGCGGCCAGCGACGCACCGAGCAGCGGCAGCCGCCAATCCAGCCCGCCGAAGGCGGAGACGAGGAATGACGAGGCGCTGCCCAGCGTCAATGCGCCCACCAGGATGCCAACCAGCCAGCCCATGTCGCCGGCCGCCCAGCCGGCCGCCAGCTTCATCCCCACGGGATAGATGCCCGCGCAGCAAACACCCACCACCAGGCGCAGCACGATCGCCGCCGCCGAGGTCGGCGCCAGCAGCGTCGATGCCGCATTGGCCAGCGCCGCGACCACGGCGCAGATCGCGAACAGCCGCCGCGGGTCCAGCCGGTCGGCCAAGCCCAGCACGGCCGAGACCAGCGTGCCCAACACGAACCCGAGCGCCACCCCGCTGGACAGCGCGGCTTCCTGCAACGCCGACATCGCGAAGGCGGCACGCAATTGCGGCAATACCGATGTCGCGGCGAACCACAACGACATTGCCAGCACCTCGGCCAGGGCGAGGCGGGCGATGGCGCGGCGCTTGGCGGTCATCGCTGCGGCCATTCATACCAGCCCGCGTTGACCCAAGAAGCATGGGCCAACGCGGGCTGGCATGAGTTCCTGCTTTGCGCGCGGCCGCCGGCCAGCCCCGCGCGCGATACCAACCCCATGGCAGTCCCCGACGCCATGGCGCCATTCCTGATCCGCGACCTGGCACGCAAACAGGGCCAGCCGCAACGATGCCGTTGCGGCTGGCCCATCGCTCGAATCGGCCGGGCGGGGCCGGCGCAGTTCAGCCGGCGGCGGGACGGCCAGGCTTGCGGCCGCGGGTGCCGGGCTTGCGCGCCGCGCGCGGGTCGGCGGATACCGCCGGCTTGCGGCCGAGTCCGATTTCCTTGGCCAGCGCCGAACGATGCTTGGCGTAGTCGGGGGCCACCATCGGATAGTCGTGCGGCAGGCCCCAGCGCTCGCGATACTGCTGCGGCGTCAGGTTGTACGACGTGGCCAGGTGACGTTTCAGCATCTTCAGCTTCTTGCCGTCTTCCAGGCAAACAATGTGATCGGGAAAGATCGACCGCTTGATCGGCACCGCGGGTTCCAGCTTCACCGGCTCCGGTGCTTCTTTGCCAACGCCGGCCAGGGTCTTGAAGACCGACTGGATCAGCCCCGGCAATGCTTCCGGTTGCACGGCGTTGTTGGCCACGTGCGCCGACACGATTTGCGCGGTGAGGCCAAGAATGTGTGTGTCTTTGGCAATATCGCTCATTGCTTTGTTCTCATCAGGTGTCTGCGCTGTATAAGGCATGGAATCGCGGGAAAGCAATCTGCCTGATGCAGTTTTTTCCTTGCCCACGGCAAAATCGTCACTATCAACGCACCGACGCTGCCGCTCATGCATGCGTTTGCCGCCGCGCCAAAGCGGTGTGTGCCCCGGCCGCAACCAACAAAACCGGCCGTAGCCGGCCGAAAAGTGGAAATACGCTCTCCGGCCCGATGCTTGATGAATACGCGGCACAACGCACCCCGCCATGCTTCCCCGGCCGCCGCACAGCGCCTAGACTCGCGACATCACGACAGGAGACCCACGACATGCCAGGCCCGACTCGCGTGCTGCTCTGGACCGACACGCCGGCCGCCTATCAGGACGCGATCGCCGCGGCCGGGCTGTCGGGGCGGGTGACGGTGGAAACCCTGGCGCGCACCGCCATGCCCAGCGCCGAGCAGCGCGCGCAGGTGGAGGCGATGCTGGCGCTGGCGGCCCCGCCCGGGCTGCTGACGGAGATGCCGAAGCTGCGCTGGATCCAGGGGTTGACGGCGGGGATCGAATCCTGGCTCGCCCTGCCCGATCTGCCGACCGGACTGACATTGACTTCGGCGCGCGGGACGCATCGCGAGTCGATGCCGGAGAACATCCTCGGCGCCCTGTTCCATATCGCCAAGCCCTATGCCGCCATCGCCGATGACAACCGCACCGGCACCTGGACCCGGCGCATGGCCATGCCGCTGAACGGCAAGACGCTGGGCATCCTCGGGCTGGGCGCGGTCGGGCAGGATGTGGCGCGCATGGCATCGGCGATCGGCTTGCGGGTGGTGGGCACCCGGCGGACCGCGGGCGCGCTGGAGGGCGTGGCCCAGGTCTATCCGCCGGAACAGACCGGCGCGGTGCTGGCGCAGGCGGATTTCGTGCTGCTGCTGCTGCCCTCCACCCCGGCCACCGACAATTCGGTGAATGCCGCGATGCTGGCGCAGATGAAGAAGGGCGCCTGGCTGCTGAACTTCGGCCGCGGCGCGCTGGTGGTGGATGCCGACCTGATCGCCGCGGTCGGCTCCGGCCACCTGGCCGGCGCCATCCTGGACGTGTTCCGCACCGAGCCGCTGCCCAAGGAGCATCCGTTCTGGACCGCGCCGGGGATCATGGTGCTGCCGCATATCGGCGGCGGCCACCCGCAGCGCGACGCCACCGTGGCCAAGCTGTTCGTGGACAATCTGCAACGGTTCCTCGACGGCAAGACGCTGCGCGAGGTGGTGGACCGCAGCGCCGGGTATTAGGCGCCCGGCACGCCGACCATCGCCTGTACGTCGGCCGGGCTGCGGCCGGCGGCGCGCAGGTCGCGCAGCGTGGCGGCCCGGTCGCGCTTGGCCAGGCGCTTGCCGGTGGCATCGCTCAGCAGGCGGTGGTGGGCGTAGCCGGGGGTGGGCCAGCCCATCAGCGCCTGGAGCAGGACATGCACGTGGGTGGCGGCGAACAGGTCCACGCCGCGCACCACCAGCGTTATGCCCTGCAGCGCATCGTCGTGGGTGACGCAGAGATGGTAGCTGGCCGGCACATCCTTGCGCGCCAGCACCACGTCGCCGAACGGCCCGGGATCGGCGGCCACCCAGCCGGCGGTTTCGTCATGGAACCGCAGCG
>JADLHF010000248.1 GCA_020848935.1 Acetobacteraceae bacterium | reverse complement strand
TTCGGCGGGCGACCACCAGTTGAGCGCGAAATGCGCCGCCACCGCCGGGTGCACCGGAACCCGGGCCTCGGCGAAGATCGTCGCCAGGCCGCCCGCCACGGCGCGCAGCGCGAGGTCGTAGGGCTGGGCCGTCAGCGCCAGCAGCGCGGGATGGCCCAGCAGCTGCGCCAGCATATGCAGCAGCAACGGCCCCGCCGGGCGGGTCGCGCTGTGGAACAGACGCTCGTGGCGGAACCGCGACAGCACGAAGGCGGCGATGCGGATGTCGCAGCCGGCCTCGCGCCGGAACAGCGCCCGCGCCGACGCCTCGTGCCATTGGTCGAGCCGCGCCGGGCTGCCGGTGGCGATGCCGGCTTCCGGCCACAGGCTGATGAATTCCATGCGCGGCAGGGTGATGACGGCGCAGCCGGGCGGCAGCGTTGCCCGCTCGGCCGCGTCCATCGCGCCGTCCTCCTCCAGCGCCACGACGGCGGCCGCCAGGGCGGCGGGGTCGGCGCGCGCCCGGCCATGCGGCGACTCCGGCGCCAGGTGCAGCGCCACCCGTTCGGCCAGCCCCGGCACCGCGCCGAGCTGACCCACCAGCGCGCCGACCACCGGGCCGCCGATGCCGATCAGGACCGGCCGCGGCATCGCCGCCGCCGTGTCAGCGGGTGGGGCGGGGCGGGTTCTGGCTGTAGTCGTAGAAGCCGCGGCCGGACTTGCGGCCCAGCCAGCCGGCCTCGACATACTTCACCAGCAACGGGCAGGGTCGGTACTTGCTGTCCGCCAGCCCTTCGTAGAGCACCTGCATGATCGACAGGCAGGTATCCAGCCCGATGAAATCCGCCAGTTCCAGCGGCCCCATCGGGTGGTTGGCGCCCAGCTTCAACGCGGTGTCCAGCGCGGTGACCGAGCCGACGCCCTCGTACAGGGCGTAGACCGCCTCGTTGATCATCGGCACCAGGATGCGGTTGACGATGAAGGCGGGAAAATCCTCGGACACCGCCGTGGTCTTGCCCAGCTTGCGGGCCAGCGCCTGGATCGCCTGGAAGGTCGGCTCGTCGGTGGCGATGCCGCGGATCACCTCCACCAGCTTCATCACCGGCACCGGGTTCATGAAGTGCATGCCGATGAATTTCTCGGCGCGATCGGTGCTGGCGCCGAGCCGGGTGATGGAGATCGAGGAGGTGTTAGAGGCCACCATCGCCGACGGCTTGAGGTGCGGCACCAGGGTGGCGAAGATGGCCCGCTTCACCGCCTCCTTCTCGGTCGCCGCCTCGATCACCAGGTCGCAGTCGGCGAAGCCGGCGTAGTCGGTGCTGGGGGTGATGCGGGCCAGCGCCTCCAGCTTGTCGATCTCGCTGATCAGGGTGCGGTTGACCTGGCGGTCGAGGTTGCGGCCGATCACGCCGAGCGCCTTTTCCACCGCCTCGGCCGTCACGTCCAGCAGCACCACCGGCATGCCGGCCAGCGCGCAGACATGGGCGATGCCGCTGCCCATCTGGCCGGCGCCGATCACGCCGATGCGCTCGATGGCGGGCGTGACCGAGGCAAGCCCGGCCACGGCCGGGTCGGCGGCCGGGGCCTGGACGTTCATCAGCCGCGCTCCAGCTCCGCCGCCAGTTCGGGCAGCGCCACGAACAGGTCGGCGACCAGGCCGTAATCCGCCACCTGGAAGATCGGCGCCTCCTCGTCCTTGTTGATCGCCACGATCACCTTGCTGTCCTTCATGCCGGCGAGATGCTGGATCGCGCCGGAAATGCCGATGGCGATATACAGTTCGGGGGCGACGATCTTGCCGGTCTGGCCGACCTGGAAGTCGTTCGGCACGAAGCCGGCATCGACGGCCGCGCGGCTGGCACCGACGGCGGCGCCGAGCTTGTCGGCGATCGGGTCGATCAGCTTGAAGTTGTCGCCGCTCTGCATGCCGCGGCCGCCGGACACCACGACACGGGCGGCGGTCAGCTCCGGCCGCTCGCTCTTGGAGAGTTCGGCCGAGAGCCAGCGCGACGTGGCCGGCGCGTCGGCGGCGGGCGCGGCCTCGATGCTGGCGCTGCCGCCCTCGCTGGCGACCGGGTCGAAGCTGGCGGCGCGAACGGTGATGACCTTCTTGGCGTCGGAGGATTTCACCGTGGCCATGGCGTTGCCGGCATAGATCGGGCGCACGAAGGTGTCGGCATCGACCACGGCGGCGATGTCGCTGATCGGCTGGCTGTCCAGCAGGGCGGCGACGCGCGGCATCACGTTCTTGCCGTTGGCGGTGGTGGCGGCCATCAGGTGGGAATAGGCGGGCGCGAGCGCCACCAGCAGGGCGGCCAGCGGCTCGGCCAGCGCATTGGCATAGGCGGGCGCGTCGGCCAGGATCACCTTGGTGACGCCGGGCAGCTTGGCGGCGGCGTCGGCGGCGGCCTGCACGCCGCTGCCGGCGACCAGGGCATGGACCTCGCCCAGCTGGGCGGCGGCGGCGATGGCGGAACGCGATGGCTGCTTGATCGCGCCGGCCTCGTGGTCGATCAGAACGAGAGCGGTCATGGTCAGATCACCTTGGCTTCGTTGCGCAGCTTGTCCACCAGCTCGGCCACCGAGGCGACCTTGCGGCCGGCCTGGCGCTTGGCCGGCTCCTCCACCTTGACCACGGTCAGGCGCGGCGCCGGATCGACGCCGAGATCGGCCGGCTTCATGGTGTCGATGGTCTTCTTGCGCGCCTTCATGATGTTGGGCAGCGAGGCATAGCGCGGCTCGTTCAGGCGCAGATCGGTGGTGATGATGGCCGGCAGGGTGAGCACCACGGTCTCCAGCCCGCCATCGACCTCGCGCACCACGGTCATGCTGCCGCCTTCGATGGTCACCTTGCTGGCGAAGGTGCCCTGGGGCCAGCCGAGCAGGGCGGCGAGCATCTGGCCGGTGGCCGACATGTCGTCGTCGATCGCCTGCTTGCCGAGGATGACCAGCCTGGCATCCTCCTTCTCGACGATGGCCTTCAGCATCTTGGCCACCGCCAGCGGCTGCAGCTCGGCGTCGGATTCCACCAGGATGCCGCGGTCGGCGCCCATCGCCAGCGCGGTGCGGATCGTCTCCTGGCAGGCGGCAACGCCCAGGGAAACCGCGATGACCTCGCTGGCCACGCCCTTTTCCTTCAGGCGGACGGCTTCTTCGACCGCGATCTCGTCGAACGGGTTCATCGACATCTTCACACCGGCGGTTTCCACGCCGGTGCCGTCGGATTTCACCCGCACCTTGACGTTGTAATCAACCACCCGCTTGACGGGGACGAGGATTTTCATGAGCTGGCGTGCCGTTTCCTGGATATGAGGGCCGTCCGCGACGCTCGGCGGGCAAGCTTCCGGCCGCACGTTCGCACCTGCGAAATTGACGGGCCGGAACATAGGTGCGGGCTCGCGGCGCTGTCAAACGGCGCGCACGCTGGCGCCGAGCGCCGGGGCCGGGGGCCGCACCCCCGCGCCGCATGGCCTCAGCCGCGGGTCAGCAGCATCAGCAGCCCGAACAGCACCAGGGCGAGGAACTGGAAGCCGATCCGGTAGCGCATCAGGCGGTTCGACCGGGCGCCGTTGTCGGGGTTGCGCGCCAAGCCCAGCAGCCCGGCGATCAGCACGCCCACGGTGGCCAGCATGGCGGCGGCGACCAGAACGATCATGACGGTCTTCATACGGCGATAGCTAGGCGCGCCGGGCCACCTGGCGCTACGCGAAACCGGCAATGCAGCCCCGCCTGGACCGCGCTGCCGCCGGGCGCCGCCATCGCGGCCGCACGGTTGCTGCCGGCCCCCTGTTGACAGCGCACTGGCCGCCATGGTCCGGCTGCCGGAATGAGATGGATCGCGCTTGCCTGGCTGCTGCTTGCCCTGCCATGCGCCACCCTGGCGCAGCCGGCGGCCGCCCCCCCGCCCCAGCCGCCGCTGGCGCCGCACCAGGCGCAGCAGGCGCTGGAGGTGCTGCGCGATCCCGCACGCCGGGCCGAGATGATCGCGGTGCTGGAAGCGCTGGCCCGCACCCGCCCCCCCGCCGCCACGCGCGCCGCCGCGGCCCCTGCTGCCGTGGCCCCTGCTGCCGCGGCCCCGGTGGACGATGCCTCCGCTGCCAATCCGCCCGCCGCCGGCGCGCCCGCCGCATCGTCCCCGGCCACGCCGCGCGCGGCCCCCGTCCCGGCCCCCGTCCCGGCCCCCGTCCCGGCCCCCGTCCCGGCCACCGCCCCGGTCCCCGCGGCCACCGCCCCGGCGGCACCGGTGGTCCCGGACAGCCTCGGCGCCCAGGTGATCGTCGATATCTCCGATTTCCTCGAAAAACTGTCCGACGATGTGGTGGAGGCGGCGCAGTCGGTCACCAGCTTCCCCCTGATCGTGCTGTGGCTGGTCCAACTGGCCGGCGACCCGGCGCGCCAGGCACTGCTGCTGGAAACGCTGTGGCGCCTGTCGGTGGTGCTGGCCAGCGGGCTGGCGGCCGAGTTCCTGCTCACGCGCCTGTTGCGGCCGCTGCGGCGGCGGTTGGAGGTGCGCGCGCCGCTTCCGCCGGCGCCGCTCGCGCCGGTTGTGCCGGCAACGCCCACGCCCGCCATGGCCCGCCCGGCCGCCACCCGCTCGGCCCGCGAGGTCATGCAGTCGGATCGTATCCTGCTGCGCACCCGCCGCCTCGGCCAATGGCTGCGGCGCCTGCCATACGGCCTCGCCGCCCTGGCGCTCGACCTGCTGCCGCTGCTGGCGCTGCTGGCGACAGGCTATGCGCTGATCGGCACCGGGCTGGGCCGCCAGCCCACCGCACGGCTGGTGATCCTGGCGGCGTTGAATGCCTATGCCGCCTATCGCGTGGTCAACGGGCTGGTGGCCATGGTGGCGGCACCGCTGGCGCCGCGGCTGCGCCTGTTGCCGATCACCGACGACATGGCCGCCTACATCTGTCTTTGGGCCCGCCGTGGCGCGGCGGTGGGCATATTCGGCTATGCGACGGTTGAGGCCGGCCTGCTGTTCGGCCTGTACCGCCTGGCCCACGCGGCGCTCATCAAGCTGATCGTCATGGTGCTGACCGGCTTCGTGGTGGCGATCATCCTGCAACAGCGACAGGCGGTCGCCGCGCGCATCCGTCCGCCGGAGGGGAGCGAAGGCATGGCCGCGCGGATGCGCACGGTCATTGCCCCGGTCTGGCATGTCGTCGCCGTGCTGTATGTCGTCGCCCTGTGGGTGGTGCTGGCGCTGGAGGTGCGTTACGGCTTCTCGCGCCTGCTGCGCTTGTCGCTGTCCACTGCCGCGGTGCTGCTGGTGGCGCGCATGGTGCTGATCCTGGCGCTGGGGACGCTGCACCGCCTGCTGCACCGCGGAGGCACCGCCGCCCAGGCGGCACCCAACGGGATGGCCGGGCGGCTGGCGGCCTACCAGCCGCTGCTGCGCGCCGTGCTGCGCATCGCCATCGGCTTCACCACCCTGCTGGGCCTGATGGAGGTCTGGGGCGTGCCGGTGCTGTCCTGGCTGCTCCAGGCCGAGCTGGGCGCGCGGCTGCTGCGCACGCTGTGGTCGATCGCCTTCACCGTCGCCCTGGCCGTGGGCGTGTGGGAGGTGGCGAACGTGGCGGTTGAGCGCCACCTCGCCCGCCTCGCCGCCAGCGCCCAGCCGGCCCGCTCGGCGCGGCTGCGCACCCTGCTGCCGATGCTGCGCACCGCCCTGCTGGGCACCATCTGCGTCATCGTCACCCTGATCGTGCTGTCGGAAATCGGGCTGAACATCGCCCCGCTGCTGGCCGGCGCCGGCGTGCTGGGCGTGGCCATCGGCTTCGGCAGCCAACGCCTGGTGCAGGACGTCATCACCGGGCTGTTCCTGCTGCTGGAGAACGTGATGCAGGTGGGCGACGTGGTGACCCTGGCGGGCATGAGCGGCACGGTGGAAAACCTGTCCATCCGCACCATCCGGCTGCGCGCGCTGGACGGCTCCATGCACATCGTGCCGTTCAGCGCGGTCACCACGGTCACCAACATGACCCGCGACTACGGCTACGCGGTGGTCGATGTCAGCGTCGGCCTGAACGAAGACCCCGAGCAGATCGGCGACATCCTGCGCGAAGTCGGCGCCGCCCTGCGCCGCGAGGAACGCTGGGCCGCGGGCATCAGCGGCGACCTGGAGGTGCTGGGCATCGATCGCTTCATCGACAATGCGCTGGTGTTGCGCACCCGCATCCGCACCACGCCGGGCCAGCGCTGGGCGGTCGGCCGGGAACTGAACCGCCGTATCAAGCAACGCTTCGACGAGCTGGCGATCCAAAGCCCGATGAGTGCGCCGCGCCCGGCTGCGCCGCTGACACTGGATGAGGGTAGTGGATAGGGTAGGAAGAAAGCGTGTTCTTTTTTGAAAAAAAGAACCAAAAAACTTTTACTCCTGTCAGCGATCAGATACGGTTGTGTGCATCTTGGCGCCATTGCGGGTAGTGGGCAAATTTATGGGAGTGCCTTTGATGCGGGCGTCGATACATGGCCCGACCGACGCGGCGACTGCGCGATCCCACGCGATGGAAAAGCAGTACCGGCCGCATGGCAGGCCGGCATGATCCCGAGCGGTCGCGTCCTCCGCCATGCCCATCGGAGGCAGCGTATTCGCCAACGAATCCGTACCGCTTGAACAATGATCAAAAAGTCCTTTCGCTTCTTTTTCTTCAGAAAAAGAAGTCCTTCCTTCCTTCCTCCCCACCGCTGCTAAGGCAACCGAAGCGATTTCACCCGCCCGGCCACGGCGCCAGCGCCACCCGCGGCACCACGCCGGCGTTGACGATCTGCCCCGGCCGCGGCCAGTGGCCGGACAGCACGGCGGCCAGGTTCTCGATCCCGCCGCGCGCCACGTCCTGCCCCGCCTGCACCGAGTTCGCCGCCACATGCGGGGTGGCGATCACCTGGTCCAGTTCCAGCAGGCTCCAGCGCGGCATCGGCGGCCGCTCGGCGAAGACGTCGATCCGCTCGTAGGTATCCAGCCCCGCCCCGCCGAGATGGCCGCTGCGCAGCGCCGCCTCCAGCGCGTCCTCGTCCACCAGCGCGCCGCGCGAGGTGTTGATGAACAGCGCGCCGGGCTTCATCGCCGCGAACTGCGCCGCCCCCATCATGTGGTATGTCGCCGCCGCCAGCGGCAGGTGCAGCGAGACGTAGTCGCTCTCCCGCAGCAGCCGGTCCAGGTCGCACAGCTCCACCCCCAGCGCCGGGTCGATCGGTGCGGCGCTGCGCCGGGTCGCCAGCACCCGCAGCCTGAAGCCGCGCGCCCGCTGCGCCGTCAGCCGCGCCGAATTGCCGAAGCCGACCAGCCCCAGCGTCTGCCCGGCCATGCGCTGGTTGGAGCGGGAAAGCCCTTGTGCCGCGTTGAACGCCCCGGCGCGCATCGCCCGCTGCATGACCGGCAGCTTGCGCACCAGCGCCAGCAGCAGCGCCATGGTGTGGTCGGCCTGTTCCTCGATGCAGAAGGTCGGCACGTTGGTGACCAGGATGCCGCGCCGGGTTGCCAGGGCGACATCGATCTTGTCGGTGCCGGTGCCCAGGCGGGAGATCACCCGGCAGCGTGCCATCGCGGCCACCACCGGGGCGGGCAGCGCCACCGAGATGGCGAACACGCCGTCCGCCTCGGCCACCAGCGGGATCAGCGCCTCGGCGGTGTTCGCCTCGGCCTCCACCGGCGCCAGCCCGGCGCGCGCCCATTCCGCGCGCTCGAAATCACTGGGCGGGAACAGCGTGGCGTTCAGCCGCACCACGCGCATCCCGCCCAGGCGCTGCGTCACGGATGGCGCCTCAGGCGGCGACGTATTTGTCGCGCTTGTAGTTCGACAGGTCGAAGCCCTCGATGCGCAGCAGCGTGGTGCTGGCCTCGCGCCGCGGCGAGTGCAGCACGCCGGGCTCGTACAGATAGGCCATGCCCGGCGTCAGCGCGTAGTCGCGGAGCTTGGTCACCTTGCCCGGCTGGTCGGCGGTGGGTGCGGCCACCTTCTGCCAGTCGGTCATGATGGTCTGGCCGGTGGCCTGGCCGTAGATCGCCCAGGTGGGACCGTGGTCGTGCGGCGCGCTGTCCTTGGCGCCGTGGTAGCTGTGCGCCAGGATGGCGAACTTGTGCACGGGGTCTTCGTAGAGAACCTTGCGCTCCGGTCCGTCGGCCTTGATGTTGGCGGCAACGAAGGCGGGGTCGGTCAAGACTTCGCGCACCAGTTCACACACCTTCTGCCGCCCGCCCGGGCCGGGGTCGGCCGAGATCGCGGCGCTGCACGCCTTGGCGAAGCTTTCGAGCGTATGGGCCATGATGGTGTCCTTCCGGTTGTCCACGATCACATTCTAGTCCCGGCGAAGAAGCAAGAACAGGCAGGGGGCCGAGCCCGTCGCGCCGCGAAGGCGCGCGCGAAAAAAGCCAGGCAGGGGGCCGAGCCCCCTGCACCCCCTTTCCTTGAGTGTGGGGGCTTGGGGCGAAGCCCCAATGGGGTCGAGGGGCAAAGCCCCCGCCTTGCCTAAACCGTCCTGTCCCCGCCCGCCCCCAAGGCCGCCTGCGCCGCCGCCAGCCGGGCCACCGGCACCCGGTAAGGGCTGCACGAGACGTAATCGAGCCCCGCCGCCTCGCAGAACGCGATCGAGGCGGGGTCGCCGCCATGCTCGCCGCAGATGCCGAGCTTCAGGCCGGGCTTGGTGGCGCGCCCGCGTTCGGCGGCCATGCGGATCAGCGCGCCGACACCCTCGACATCCAGCGACACGAACGGGTCCTTCGCCACGATCCCCTGCTCGACATAGGCCGGCAGGAACTTGCCGGCATCGTCGCGCGACAGGCCGAACACCGTTTGCGTCAGGTCGTTGGTGCCGAAGCTGAAGAAATCCGCCACCTCGGCGATGCGGTCGGCGGTGACGCAGGCGCGCGGCAGCTCGATCATGGTGCCGACGGAGTATTCGATCGTCATGCCGGCCTCGGCGAAGACTTTTTCCGCCACCGCATCCACCTGGGCGCGGGTGATCTCCAGCTCGCGGCGTGTGCCCACCAGCGGGATCATGATCTCCGGCACCGGCGCCTTCTCGCCGGCGCGCGCCACCTCGATCGCGCCCTCGAAGATGGCGCGCGCCTGCATGGCGTAGATCTCGGGATAGGAGATGCCGAGGCGGCAGCCGCGATGGCCCAGCATCGGGTTGGCCTCGGCCAGTTCGGCGGCGCGCTGGCGCATGGTGGCCAGGTCCGCCCCCAGGGCCGCGCCCACCTCGGCCAGGTCGGCATCGTCATGGGGCATGAATTCGTGCAGCGGCGGGTCGAGCAGGCGGATCGTCACCGGAAGGCCGGCCATGATGCGGAACAGTGCGGCGAAATCCGCGCGCTGGAACGGCAGCAGCTTGGCCAGCGCGGCCTCGCGCCCGGCGGTGTCGGCGGACATGATCATCTGCCGCACCGCGCCGATGCGCTCGGGGTCGAAGAACATGTGCTCGGTGCGGCACAGCCCGATCCCCTCGGCGCCGAATTTCCGCGCGGTGTCGGCATCCAGCGGGGTTTCGGCGTTGGCGCGCACGCGCAGCCGCCTGATCTCGTCGGCCCAGCCCATCAGGGTGGCGAACTCGCCGGACATCTGCGGCTCGATCATCGCCACGCTGCCGATGAACACCTCGCCGGTGGTGCCGTCCAGCGTGATGGTGTCCCCGGCGCGCACCGTCTTGCCGCCGCCGGTCAGCACCTGGGCGCCGTAATCCACCGCAATGCCGCCGCAGCCGGCCACGCAGGGCCGGCCCATGCCGCGGGCGACCACCGCGGCATGGCTGGTCATGCCGCCGCGAGTGGTCAGGATGCCGCGCGCGGCGTGCATGCCGTGGATGTCCTCGGGGGAGGTTTCGATGCGCACCAGGATCACCGCCTCGCCCTTCAGCGCGCGCGCCTCGGCCTCGTCGGCGCTGAACACCACCGCACCGCTGGCCGCGCCGGGGCTGGCCGGCAGGCCGCGGGCCAGCGGGTTGCGCTTGGCATCGGGGTCGATCATCGGATGCAGGAGCTGGTCCAGGCTGGCCGGGTTCACCCGCTGGATCGCCTCGTTGCGATCGATCAGCCCTTCCTGCGCCATCTCCACGGCGATGCGCAGGCTGGCCGGCGCGGTGCGCTTGCCGTTGCGGGTTTGCAGCATGTACAGCTTGTGGCGCTGCACGGTGAACTCGATATCCTGCATGTCCCTGTAGTGGCGTTCGAGCTTTTCGCGCACCGCCATCAGCTCGGCATAGGCCTCGGGCATGGCGGTCTCCATCGGCACCTCGTCCGGCTTGGCGCGGCTGGCCGCCATCGGCTGCGGCGTGCGGGTGCCGGCCACCACGTCCTCGCCCTGGGCGTTGACCAGGTATTCGCCGTAGAAGATGTTCTCCCCGGTGGCGGGGTCGCGGGTGAAGCACACGCCGGTGGCGCAATCCTCGCCCATGTTGCCGAACACCATCGCCTGCACGTTGACCGCCGTGCCCCATTCGGCGGGGATGTCGTGCAGCCGGCGATAGGTGTTGGCGCGCGGGTTCATCCAGCTGCCGAACACCGCGCCGATGGCGCCCCAGAGCTGTTCCTCGGGGTCCTGCGGGAACGGCTTGCCGGTCTCCCGCTCCACCATCTCCAGGTAGCCGGCCACCACGCGCTGCCAGTCCGCCGCGTCCAGCGCGGTATCCTCGGTGACGTATTTCTCGCTCTTGATGTGGTCGATGATCTCCTCGAAGCGGTGGTGGTCGACGCCGAGCACCACGCCGCCATACATCTGGATGAAGCGGCGATAGGAATCCCAGGCAAAGCGCGTATCGCCGGACATCACGGCCAGCCCCTGCACCGAGGCGTCGTTGAGGCCGAGATTCAGCACCGTGTCCATCATCCCCGGCATCGACACCCGCGCGCCGGAGCGCACCGAGACCAGCAGGGGATTGGATTTCGAGCCGAATTCCAGCCCGACCGCCTTCTCCACGCGGGCCAGCGCGGCGCGCAACTGCGCGCGCAGCCCGTCGGGGTATTGCCGGTCATTGTCGTAGAACGCGGTGCAGACCTCGGTGGTGATGGTGAAGCCCGGCGGCACCGGCAGGCCGATGCGGGCCATCTCCGCCAGGTTCGCGCCCTTGCCGCCGAGCAGGTCGCGCATCTCCGCACCACCCTCGTCGGCACCGGCGCCGAAGCTGTACACCCACTTGGTTTGCGTCTCGCTCATGGTCATTCAGCCTTCGATCTTTGAGAAATCAGCCGCCATGTTCATGGCCGCCCGCAGATGGAACAGCAATCGCAACCGATTCTGGCGCAATTCCGGCCGCTCCGCATTGACCAGGATCGCATCGAAAAACGCATCGACGGGCCCGCGCAGATCGGCCAGGGATGCCATGGCGGCGGTGAATTTTTCCCCAGCAACCGCCGCGGCCACCGCCGGTCCCACCTGTCCGATCGCCAGCGCCAGGTCGCGCTCGGCCGGTTCCTCCAGCAGGGACGAGTTGATGGCGCCGTCGAATCGTTCGCCACCCTTCCTCTCTTCGATGCGCAGGATATTGGCGGCACGGCGATAGGCGGCCAGCAGGTTTTCACCGGCGTCGGTGGTCACGAACGCCGCCACCGCCTGGGTCCGCGCCAGCAGCCGCACGATATCGTCATCCTGCCCCGCGCCCAGCACGGCGTTCAGCACGTCGTGGCGGGCGCCCTCGGCGCGCAGCTGGACGCGCAGGCGATCGATGAGGAACTCCAGCACTTCTGCCGCTTCCGCCGCCCCGGCCGCGGCCCGCAGCCCCAGGCGCAGCCCGCCCTCGCGCAGGATGCGAATGACCCCCAGCGCCGCGCGCCGCAACGCGAACGGGTCGCCGGACCCGGTCGGCTTCTCGCCGACCGCGAAGAACGAGGCGATCTGGTCCAGCTTGTCGGCCAGCGCCACCGCCACGCCCACCGGCCCGTCCGGCAGCCCGTCGCCCGGCCCCTTCGGCAGGTAGTGGTCGCGCACTGCCGCAACCACAGAAGCCGCCTCGCCGTCATGCGCCGCGTAATACCCGCCCATCACGCCCTGTAGTTCGGGGAACTCCCCCACCACGCCGGTGGTCAGATCCGCCTTGGCCAGCAGCGCCGCCCGTTCGGCCAGCCCGGGGTCGGCGCCAACCAGCGGCGCCAGCGCACCGGCCAGCTTCACCAGCCGCCGCACCCGCTCCCCCTGCGTCCCCAGTTTGGCGTGAAAGACAATCCCGTCCAGCGCCGCCACCCGGCTCTCCAGCGTCGCCTTGCGGTCCATATCCCAGAAATGCCGCGCATCCGAAAACCGCGCCCGCAGCACCCGCTCGTTGCCGGCGATGATCGCCTTGCCGCCATCCGGCGCCGCGATATTGGCCACGAAGGCAAAGGCCGGCGCCGCCCGGCCCAGCGCGTCGCGCAGCGCGAAATAGCGCTGGTTGACCCGCATCGACACCTGCATCACCTCGGCCGGCAAATCCATGAACGCCGGGTCGATCGCGCCGATCAGCGGCACCGGCCATTCCACCAGGCCGCTCACCTCGTCCAGCAGCCCGGCATCCGCCACCACCGCCAGCCCCCGCGTCGCGGCCAGGTCGCGCAAGCCCTCGGCGATCATCCGCCGCCGCTCGCCGGCCTCCACCACCACCTGGCGCGCCCACAACTCCCCGGCCCATTGCGCGCAGGAGGTCACGGCGAACGCCCCCGGCGCATGGAACCGATGCCCCTCGGTCAGGTTGCCGGACGCCAGCCCATGCCCGTCATCCGCCCCATCACGCAAATCGAACGGCACCACGGCGCCATCGAGGATGCAGACGATCCTCCGCAGCGGCCGCACCCAGGTGAAGCCGCTGGTGCCGCCCCAGCGCATCGATTTCGGCCAGGGGAAGCGCCGCAGCAGCCCCGGCAGCACCTCGGCCACCAGCCCCGCCGCCGCCACCCCCGGCACCAGCCGGTCGAGCACCCAGAAGTCGCCCTCCTCGCGCAAATCCTCGCGCGCCGCGCCATGCTTGCGCAAGAAACCCGCCAAGGCCTGCTCCGGCGCCGTGCGGCGCGGCCCGCGCTCCACGCTGCGGCTTTCCGCCACGCCCGCTTCCACCGTGGCGCAGGCCGCGATCCGCCGCGGCCCGGAAAACCCCCGCATCCCGGCCGGCGACAGCGGCGCCAGCGCCTCGCCCA
This sequence comes from Acetobacteraceae bacterium, assembly GCA_020848935.1. Classification (GTDB taxonomy): domain Bacteria; phylum Pseudomonadota; class Alphaproteobacteria; order Acetobacterales; family Acetobacteraceae; genus CAMDGX01. Next base: position 11,111 of record JADLHF010000248.1, on the reverse strand, counting down.
GCAGCCGGCACAGATCGTCGGCCGCCCGCGCCTGCATGCGCGCCGGGATTTCCTCGCTGAACAGCTCCAGAAACAATTCGGGCAATGCTCAGTCCTTCAACGCGGGTTCGATATCGGTGTGGATGAAATCGTCGCCCTTGAACAACAGGCGCTCACCGTCCAGCTTGGCCACCGCGTATACCATGCAGTCGCCAAAGTTCAGCCGCGCGCGGTGCCGGTCGCGGCCGAACACCGCCCAGGCGCGCCGCGCTTCCTGCGCGTGTTCGTGGTTCATCGGGCAGATTTCCACCCGCAACCGGTCCATGATGGCACGGAACATCTCGCCCGCCCGCGCATCGCCGCGCCGGTCGAGCACCATCGTCGCCTCCAGCCAGGTCGGCGCCGGCATCCGCGCACGCGGCGCCGCCGTCAGCGCATCCAGCAGGCGCGGCGCGTCCGGCTCGGCCAGCGCGATGGCCAGCATCGCGGAGGCATCGACAATCACCGCGGCAACCCATCCTCGCCGTACAGATCGGCGTGGTCCGCGCTGCTGGTGCCGGGCTGGACATGGCGCCGCAACTCCCGCCCCAGGGCCAGGACATCGGCGATCAACGCCTGCCGCGCCGCCTCGGTACGGCCGCGCGCCGTCTCCTCCCGCTCCAGCCGCTCGCGCAGCGCCACCGTCACCGCGGTGGTGAGGCTTTCGCCGGTCAGTTCGGCCAGGCGCGACGCCAGCGCGTACGCGTCGTCGCTCTTGATGTTCAGTTGCGTGCCCATGGTCCTGGTAGAATATGCCTCATCCCCGGTAGAATAGCCCGCCCCGCCGCGTCATGCCAGTTCGCCCGCGTTCAGTCATGGGCCAGCCAGGCCTCGCAGCACCCCTTCGCCAGCACCCGCACCCGGCCGATATAGCTCGCCCGCTCGGCCACGCTGATCACTCCGCGCGCGTCGAGCAGGTTGAACAGGTGGCTGGCCTTGATGCACTGGTCATAGGCCGGCAGCGCCAGCTTCCGCCCCAGCAGCGCCGCGCACTCCGCCTCGGCATCGGCGAAATGCCGCGCCAGCATGACGGTGTCGGCGTGCTCGAAATTATGCGCGCTGTATTCCCGCTCGGCGCGCAGGAACACGTCGCCATAGCTCACGCTCGGCTGATCCCCATTGGGCCGGTTGAAATCGAGGTCATAGACCCGCTCCACACCCTGGACATACATCGCCAGCCGCTCCAGCCCATAGGTCATCTCGAAGCTCGGCAACTCCACCGCGATGCCGCCCACCTGCTGGAAATAGGTGAACTGCCCCACCTCCATCCCGTCGCACCACACCTCCCACCCCAGCCCCCAGGCGCCCAGCGTCGGGCTCTCCCAGTCATCCTCCACGAAGCGGAAATCATGCAGCTTCGGGTCCAGCCCGATCGCTCGGTAGCTGTCCAGCAGCAGCGCCTGGGCATCCGCCGGGCTCGGCTTCACGATCACCTGGTACTGGTAGTAGTGCTGCAACCGGTTCGGGTTCGCGCCATACCGCCCGTCCGACGGCCGCCGGCTCGGCTGGACATAGGCCGCCCGCCACGGCTTGCCCCCCAAAGCGCGCAGCGTGGTGGCGGGATGGAACGTCCCCGCCCCCATCTCCACATCATAGGGTTGCAGGATCACGCAGCCCTGCGCCGCCCAGAAGCGGTGCAACTCCAGGATAAGGTCCTGAAAACTCAAGGAAGCCTGCGTCATGGTCCGCCCGCGCCGTGATACCGCGCGCACACTAGTGCCGCAGCGCAGCAATGAGAAGCGCGGCAGCGGATGAGCAAAGCTTCACTTGAACCACCCACTCCATCGCGCCACATCCGCGACCAGCGCCACCGCCGGAGCCATATGGGGACCCCGATGACCAACGAGGAACGCGACCTCATCACCCAGTTCATCCAGCGTGTCGGCGGCACCCCCGCCCGCGCGCCGGGATCGGTGCCCACCACCCTGCCGGCACCGGCCCTGCCGCCGATCGACCAGGAGGCGGACGCGCTGATCGCCGAGCTGATGCAGCGCCACCCCGACGCGCGCTACCGCCTGACCCAGATGGCCTTCGTCCAGGAACACGCCCTGGCCCAGGCGCAGAACACCATCAACCGCCTGCAATGGGAACTCGACCAGGCCCGCGCCCAATCCGCCCCGGCCGCCTCGCCCTGGGGCGCCGCGGCCCAGCCGTCCCCCCAACCGCCCTCCCAGCCGCGGGGCCTGTTCGGCGGCCTGTTCGCCGGCAGCCAGCCACCGCCAGCGCCGCCGCCTTACGCCTTGCCCCCGCCGCAGCCGACCCAGGCGCCCGGCTACCAGCCCGGCATGTTCCAGCAGCGCGGCTCCGGCTTCCTCGGTTCCGCGCTGACCACCGCGGCCGGCGTCGCCGGCGGCATGGTGATCGGCAACATGCTGATGAACGCCTTCTCCGGCGGCAGCGCCTACGCCGCGCCCTCGGCCGGCAGCAGCCCCTGGTCGAACCCCACCTCCGACCCCTACGCCCAGGGCGGCGCGCCCAAGGACAGCGGCTGGGACCAGGCCAGCCCCGTCAGCCAACAGGACATGGGTGCCGACGATCCCGCCGATTCCGGCTGGACCGACGCCGGCATCGACGACGAGTTCTGACCGCGCCCCGCTATTCCAGCTCCCACCCGCGGTTGCGCAGCGTGGCAACATGCGCCCGTGCCCGCCGCGCCGCCGCGTCCATCGCCATCCACAGCTTCAACTGCTCCAGCACGCCGCGCGTCGGGAACGCCAGGTCCAGCCCCAGCGCCTCCTCCACCCCGTACCAGCGCAGGTCCTCCAGCTCGCCCGAACCCGCCAGCGTGCCGCCCACATGCTCCGCCTCCACCACCAGGAAGCGGGCATCGAAGCGCACCGGCGAGAAATCCGGCGTGATCGCCCGGCACAGGTAATCCAGCCCGTGCAGCAGCGGCGGCAGGCCCAGCGTCAGCCCGGTCTCCTCCTCCAGCTCCCGCGCCGCGGCAATGCCCACCGCGCGGATCAGCGCGGCATCCGCGGCGTGCGCCATCAGCGCGCAGGCATGTTCGGGCAGCGGCGTGGCCGGCGCCGCCTGGAGGTCCTCGGGATCGACCCGCCCGCCGGGAAACACCAGCCGGTTGGGCATGAACTTGTGTGCGGCCCCGCGCATGCCCATCAGCACCTGCGGCGCCTTCGCGGCGCGCAACACCAGCAGGCTCGCGGCCGGCTTGGGCACAACGGGATCCTGGCGAACCGGCGGAACGGAAGACTCGGACATGCGGCGCTCCTTCGTGCCGCAGTTTGCCCCACCGCGCGGCGCACGCCAAACTCCCCACCGGCTCAGCCGGTTTCGGTCACCCGGCTCAGCCGGTTTCGGTCACCCGGCTCAGTCGGCCTCGGTCACCCGGCTCAGCCGGCCTCGGTCAGCGCCACGCGCACATCGCCGGCAATGCGCAGCGCCTCGGGGCTGCCATAGCTCTCCAGCCGCTTGGCGATCTCGCGCAGCCCCGCCGGCGAGCGGCCAGGGCGCGCATACCAGAAACAGAAGGCGTCGAACTTCGCCATCGCCTCGTCATACAACTGGTCCAGCCGCACCGACGGCCGCGCCGCGGCACCCGACGCCAGCATGGCGGCGCGCTGCTGCTCCGGCATCAACACCATCATCGGCACCAGCGGTTCGCCAGCCCACCGCCCGTCCCGTCGAGCCGCCATTCCCGCCTCCTGCCTCGCGATCGAGCCCACCTTGGCGCCGACCGGTGAATGCGCGGTAAACGCCGCTGCGGCGGGCATGCACAGATGAAGAAGCAAGGGCGTTCTTTTTTGAAAAAAAGAACCAAAAAACTTTCATCACTGGTGCGCGTCACGCACAGTCGCGCCATCACTTGGATATTAACAAAAGTCTTTTTGCTTCTTTTTCTTCAGAAAAAGAAGTGCTTCATAAACCTTCTCGCCTCAAAACACCTTCCGCCGCCGCCAGCGCCGCGCATCGTCCCGTGGAAACGCCAGCCCACTGGCGGCGGCGCCGAGATTGGCCAGCAGCTTCGCCATCTCGATCGCGCTGCTGTAGCCCTCCAGCACCGGCACCTCCCACCCCGCCGCGTGCAGCCGGCGCTCCAGGTGCGGCCGCATCCAGTAGATCGCCGAGCACCCCAGGATGATGCTGTCCGCCCCATCCTCCTCGATCGCCGCCTCGGCCTCCGCCACCGCGCGATCCAGCAGCACCGACGCCCGGCCGGCATCCACCACCGCCTTCTCCGCCTGCACGTTGCACGCCCCCGGCCGCGACGGACGCGGCAGCGGCGCATCGATGCACCGCACCGAGGCACAGCGCTCGGTGAAGCGGTACTGCACCACCAGGTTGTACATCTGCATGTTGTGCGCCTCGGACACGTCGATCACGCTGAATTTGTTGCCCAGCATCGCCGCCACCGTCATCTGCGCATGGGCACAGGCCACCACCGGCACGCCATGCCGCTGCCCGATCTCCCGCGCCTCGGCAAACCCGGGGTCGCCACCACCCAGCAGCACCACCGCATCCCACTTCCCGCTGGCACACGCCTCGCGCACCATCGGCAGCCGCAGCACGCCAACGGTGGCGAACTCCCCCCGTGTCTCCACAAAGGAATCCCCGAACGGCCCCACCGGCCCCGGATGCACGTCCCATTCGGTATCGGCCAGCAGATGCCCATACTCTTCAAAATTGATCAGCCGCGCCTCCCGCGACGCGTCCCGCGGTGCGACATACAGCGGCGAGTCCGGCGCGAAGGTGTAGGGCTGGATCAGCAACAGGCGCTTGGGCATGTGCAGCTCCGCAGCAGAAAGAAGTCAGGAAGAACTTCTTTTTCTGAAGAAAAAGAAGCAAAAAGACTTTCATCCATTTGGCCGCGCACCAACGCCACAGGCCAAACGGATAAAAGTTTTTTGGTTCTTTTTTTCAAAAAAGAACGCGCTTCCTTGCTAGACCGGGTCCCAGGTAAACACCTCGCCCGAGCGATCCAGCGGCATGAAGCTGCCCTTCAGCGCGGGGATGGCAATCTGCCCCACCTCGGTCGGCGTCCAGCCGCCGTCATGGTGCACGCCCCGCACCGGCCGCGAGGACGACATCAGGAAGATCTCGTTGTGCCGGGTGGCGAACACCTGGCCCGACACCCCCTTGGCCCCGTCCGAGGTCAGGAACACCGCCATCGGCGCATTCTTGTCCGGCGTCATCTGCTGGATCTTCTCCATCCGCGCCTTCTGCTCCGGCGAGTTGACCGGGATCGACCCGGTCATCCGGCTCCACGCGAACGGCGAGATGCAGTTGCTGCGCACGTTGTAGCGCATCATGTCCAGCGCGATCGACTTGGACAGCGCGGTAATCCCCAGCTTCGCCGCCGCGTAGTTCGCCTGGCCGAAATTGCCGATCAGCCCGGAGGTCGAGGACATGTGCACGAATGTCCCGCTCTCCTGCTTGCGATAATGCTCCGCCGCCGCGCGCGACACGTAGAACGCGCCCGACAGGTGCACGTTGATCACCGCGTTCCAGTCATCCTCGGTCATCTTGTGGAAGATCACATCGCGCAGGATGCCGGCATTGTTCACCACCCCGTCGATCCGGCCAAACGTGTCCAGCGCGCATTGCACGATCCGCCGCGCCGAGTTCCACGACGCCACGCTCTCGGTGTTGATGGCGGCCTCGCCGCCGCGCTGGTTGATGATCGCCTTGGTCTGCTCCGCCGGCGTCGCCGACCCGCCATCCCCGGTCACCGACACGCCGAGGTCGTTGATGACAACCTTGGCACCCTCGCCGGCCATCATCACCGCAATCTCGCGCCCGATGCCGCCACCGGCACCCGTCACCACCACCACCTTGCCCTCGACAATCCCGGCCATCACCCGTCCTCCGCTCGCGTTTGAACCGCAAGGCTAGGCGCCGCCACGCCACTTGTGAACCCGCCCCCGCGGCCCCTTTCCCCGATCAAAAGTCACGAACGTTTTTGCTTCATTTTTCAAAAAGAAGAACCAAAAAACTTTCATTCATTTATCAAATCGCTTGGATACTGAAGTACGGCGTGTCATCCACCGTGCCGAAGCTCGTCACCAGCCGCCCGTTATCCAGGTCGGCGCGCGTGTAGCCCGACAATGTCGTCGTCGCCAACGGCCCCCCCGGCATCCGGCTCAGCAGCGTCAGCCCCTCATAGCCCGGCGCCCCCAGCCCGTCGCGCCAGGCCAGGGAGTGGTAGGACTGCGTGATGCCCCAGATCGTCACCGCGTCGCCCGAGCCGAGATTGGCAATGGTGCTCCAGATCGGCGCCTGCACCCACTGGGCATCCACGAAGAACGTATCCGCCCCCGCCCCGCCCACCAGGAAGTTCGAACCGGCACCACCATCCAGCACGTTCACGCCCCCCGAAACCCGGATCGCGTCATTGCCGTCGCCGGTGCGGATGTACCAGCCATCGGTATCGGCCGACAGCGCGATGTTGTCCGGCGTGATCATGGCGAACTCCCGCCCGATGCCCGCCACCGGCCCGGTATAATCCAGCGGCGTCGGCGTGCCAGAGGCCCCGCTGGTGACATTGGTCATCTTGATCGGCGCCACCGGCGTGGCCGGCTCGTAGGTATAGCTCACCTCCAACCGCGCGCCGGCCGCAAGCTGAAGACTGGCAAGCGTGCTGGCCGCCTCGATCGAGAAGGCGCTCGTCCCGCTGCTGCCGATCGCCAGGTCCAGCGCGCCGGCCCCGATGAACGGCGCCATCGCCGCGCTGTCGGTCAGCGCGATGCCGGTGCTGCCGGCCAGCCCCAGCGCCTGGCTGAAGTGCCCGGTAAAGGTGAAGTCGTACAGCGTTCGCGGCTGCGTGTCCAAGCCGAGATCGGCGAGGACCTCGCCGCCACCCGCCAGGGCAAGCTCGATGCCGGCCTGCTGCCGCAGCGCGATCGAGAAGCCCGAGCCGGTATCCAGCTCGGCCCCGGCTGCCAGCGTGCCCGCAAGCCTGATGTTGACCGATTTCAACGTTCCCAGCGCGGCATCGAACCGGGCGACCGTCACCGTGTCCTGCCACCCGGCGGGGCGGGCGGCAAGCGAGGCACGCTGCACCGCGCTGGTCATGGTAAGCGGCCCGGTCGCCGCGGCCGACGGGGGGGCGGGCAGGCTGGTCTGCGCGGCGAGAACCGCGGTTGCCGCGGTGGGTGCAGCATCGAACGGCGTGTACTCATACCGCAGCGATGCCGTCACCTCGCCGATGACGTCGTAGCGCTGGCGCAGGCTGCCGCCGCTGGTGGTCAGCTCGATCGGGAAGATTCTCGGCTCGATCTGGAACGGGAATTGGAACAGTTGCAGCAGTTCGCCAGTATAGATCTCCTCGCGCGAGACGTCGCCGCTGTCGAGCACCAGGCCGGATACCCCCGATGTACCGGCGAAATCATCCGTGCCGTCGTACGCGCCCAGCGCGGTATTGGTGCTGGACAGCAAGTCGCCGGAGGGCATCAGGAACGGCCCGTACGCCTGCACCCGCGCGGTGACCGTGGTCGATACGCTGGCGGCCCGCGCATCGGTGTTCTCCAGCGCGAGAGTGCCGACCAGCCGGCCGCCGATGGTCATCCGCGCCGCGACCAGCGTGCCGAGCCCGAGGTCGAACGGCACGAAACTCGCCCTCACACCGCTGAACGAAAGCGGGAGCGTCGTGGTCTGCGCGGCCGTCAGGGCCATTGGCGTGTTCCCCAGGAGGTCCGGCCGATGTTAGCGGCGCGCCACCGAACGGATAAAGTTTTTTGGTTCTTTTTTTCAAAAAAGAACCCCTTTCCTCCCCCGGATTGCACCCCCCACCCCGCCCCCCTACCATCACCCGGCATCAGGACAGGACACCACATGGCCGAGAGAACCCTGCGCGGCACCGTCGCCATCGCCGGCATCGGCGAGACCACCTACTACCGCCACGGCAAATCCCCCGACAGCGAGTTCAAACTCGCCCTGCAAGCCATCGTCCGCGCCTGCGAGGATGCCGGCATCACCCCGCACGACATCGACGGCTTCGCCAGCTACGGCAACGACCGCAGCGACGGCCCGCGCCTGGCCGCCGCCCTGGGCATCAAGACGCTGCGCTTCTCCAACATGTTCTGGGGCGGTGGCGGCGGCGGCGTCTGCGGCGCGGTCGGCAACGCGGGTGCGGCCATCGCCACCGGCATGGCCGATTGCGTCGTCGCCTTCCGCTCCCTCGCCCAGGGCCAGTACACCCGCTACGGCCGCGGCGCCCCGGCCGCCACCGTCACCGGCGATGCCGCCTTCACCGCCCCCTACGGCCTGATGTCCCCCGCCCAGATGGTCGCCATGAAGGTCACCCGCTTCATGCACAACCACGCCATCGCCGACAGCGCGCTGCGCGCCATCTCGCTCGCCTGCTACCACCACGCCCAGAACAACCCGAACGCGGTGATGAGAGGAAGGCCGCTGGACGAGGCGATGTACGACGCCTCCCGCTGGATCATCGAGCCCCACTTCCGCCTCTACGACTGCTGCCAGGAGAACGACGGCGCCGCCGCCGTCATCGTCGTCCCGGCCGACCGGGCCAAGGATTTCCGCCACCCCCCCGCCTACCTCCTCGCCTGCGGCCAGGGCGGCGACCACCGCAGCGCCGCCCCGGTGCACAACATGCCCGACTACCCCGGCTCGCATTTCCGCGCCCTCGCCCCGCGCATGTACGACATGGCCAGGCTGAGCCCCGCCGAGATCGACATCGTCCAGTGCTACGAGAATTTCACCGGCGGCGTCCTGATGAGCCTGGTCGAACACGGCCTGGTCAAGGCCGAGGAAGCCAACGAAGTCCTCACCCCGGAAAACCTCCAGGCCCCCGGCGGCGCCATGCCGCTCAACACCTCCGGCGGCAACCTCGCCGAATGCTACATGCACGGCCTCGAACTGGTGATCGAGGCCGTGCGCCAGATCCGCGGCACCGCCATCAATCAGTCCAGGAAGCGCGACACCGCCATCGTCATCGGCGGCCCGATGGTCACCCCCGTCAGCTCCCTCATCCTGGGTTCGGAGGCCACGCTGTGACCTATCTCCCCCCCGGCCTGCCCGCCCCCTCCACCGCGCCCGACGGCCTCGCCGAGCCCTACTGGCAGGGCACCCGCGAGGGCAAGCTCCGCATCCAGAAATGCCGCGGCTGCGGTGCCCACCAATGGGGCCCGGAATGGATCTGCCACCGCTGCCACAGCTTCGACCTCGACTGGACCGAAATCCAGGGCCGCGGCCGCATCTACAGCTACGAACGCCCCCACCACCCCGTCCACCCGGTCCTGAACGGCCACGGCCCCTACATCATCGTCCTGGTCGAACTCGACGGCATCAACGTCCGCATGCTCGGCAACCTGCTCGGCAACCCCACGCAAACCGTCCCGATCGGCGCCGCCGTCGAAGCCGTCTTCGAACCCCACGACGACGCCCAGCCGCCCTATACCCTGGTGCAGTGGCAGCGCGTGGAATGAGCCAAGGGTCTGAGGCGGAATAAGTGAGGCCAGGGCTCTGCCCTGGACCCGCCAGAGGCAGAGCCTCTGGACTCCATTCGTTTAAGTGTTGCTTGAGGAAGGGGGCCTATCTCGGTGTTGGGTCCGCTCGGCAGGCCCTCTTCCTCAAGCAACACTCAAGTACAGGGTTCCAAGGGCTCTGCCCTTGGTGGGGTCGAGGGGCGAAGCCCCCGCCTTGCTTATCCCGCCTCAGACCCTAAAGCCGCCCCACCAGCCGCAGCCACACCACGAACGCCGCATCCCACGGCAGCGCCGGCACCTCGCGCAGCCGCCACCACCATCGCTTGCGCCATCCCGCCGCCGCCAGTGCCGCCGGCGGCGGGCACGCCCGCGCCCGCACCCCCGCCAGCCGCAACAGCACCACGCACCGCACCAGGTGATAGGCGCTGCTGGCCACGAACACCGCCCCGCCATGCCCCGCCAGCATCCGCCGCACCGCCCGCACCGAGGAAACCGTGTCGTGCGCCGTCGCCTCCACCCAAATATCCCCCGCATCCACCCCATCGGCCCGCAGCAACCCCGCCATCACCTCCGCCTCCGCCGCGCCGAACCGCCCCACGCCGCCGGTCGGCAGATAGACCACCCGCCCCAGCCCCGCCCCGAATGCCCGCGCCGCCGCCACCCGCCGGCGCAGCGTCGCACTCGGCTGCCCGTCCGGGCGCACCGCCGCGCCGAAAATCACAATCACGGGCGTTGCTTTGGACATGCCCGCCGGCATAGACCACCGCCATGCACCCCGCCAGAACCCGCGGCTATTTCGGCATCGGCGCCGAGGGCGTCTCCAAATCCGCCAATATCGGCGCCCTGCTGCGCACCGCCCACGCCTTCGGCGCCAGCTTCTGCTTCACCCTCGGCACCGGCTTCGACGCCCGCGCCGGCCGCCTCGCCGACACCGCCGGCACCCCCGCCCACGTCCCGCTGTGGAATTTCGCCGACACCGCCGCCCTGCGCCTGCCCCAAGGCTGCGCCCTGGTCGGCATCGAACTCCACGAAGACGCCGCCGAGCTGCCCAGCTTCCGCCACCCCCTCAGCGCCGCCTACGTCCTCGGCCCCGAACGCGCCTCGCTCTCGCCGGCCCTGCTCGCCCGCTGCGACCACCTGGTCCGCATCCCCACCCGCTTCTCGCTCAACCTCGCCGTCGCCGGCGCCCTGGTGCTCTACGACCGCCTGCTCCAGCATGGCCGCTTCGCCGACCGCCCGGTGATGTCCGGCGGCGCCACCCACACCCCCCCGCCGCCCCAGGGCCACGGCCACCCCGTCTTCCGCCGCAACCGGCCCGATTGGCTCCAAACACCCCCCAACCCAAACCCCGGAGAGCAGGAGGCATGACCACCCGGCGCTTGTTCCGGCGCGCGCCGCTTCGTATCTCTGCGGCCATGCACACGCCCTCCTTCCTCCCGGCAGCCCTCCTCGTCGCCGCCCTGGCCCTGCCATCCACCACCCACGCCAAGCCCGACGGCCCGAAATCCATCGGCGTCTTCCAGGATTGGCAGGCCGCCACCCACACCGAAGGCGGCCAGCCGGTCTGCTACGCGCTGACCCGCGCCAAACCCGCCGGCAAGCTGCCCGGCCGCGGCGATGTCGTGCTCACCGTCACCCAGCGCCCCACCCTGCGCGACGCCGTCTCGATCAGCGCCGGCTTCCCCTTCG
>JADLHF010000247.1 GCA_020848935.1 Acetobacteraceae bacterium | reverse complement strand
GTTTTCGACCACGCCGGGCCCGGCGGCGGTCGCGACCGGGGGGTTGCCCGCGGTCTCGCGCAGCGACCAGGCCGCCGCCGGTGGCGCGGCGGGGCGGGGAAGGGCGGCCTCGAGCTTGCCGCCGCCGGCAGCGCCGGCGCCGCCGCCTTGGGTGATACGGCCTGGGCCGGCACCTGGGCGGGCGCCTGGGCGGGCACCTGGGCGCAGCTCTGCGAGTTCCCTGCCGTTCCAGGCATAGCGCCGAGCGCAGGGCTCGGCGCCGACGCGACCGCAGAAACTGCCGTGCAGGTGGAGGCTCAGCACCGGCGGATCCGAATCCCGCTCGATTTCCCAGGCCTGCGCATTGATGCCGAAAGCCGCCTCATAGCCGCGCGGGCCGGAGAGGAACACGCTGAGGCTGCACCCGGCGCTGCCGCAGAACAGCGACGCCGCACCCTCGCAATCGAGCCGGCCTGTGTCCTGGATGTAGTCGGGCTGGCCGTCCTGGTTGAGGTCGAGCACGGTCTCGAAATCCGGCTGCACGCTCGGCCGCCCGCCGGCTTCGCGGCAGCTGTCGGCCAGTTCGCGCTCCGCGCGCACGACGATCGCCGGGCGGGCTGCAGTGGCGGCGGGATGCGATGCGGCGGGCGGCGGGACGGGGGCCGCGGCCGGCGGGGTGGTCGCCTGCGATGGTGGCGGCGCACCCGCCAGTGCAAGCGTGCTGCCGTTCCAGGCATAGCGGCCGGACCCCTGCGCCATCCGGAGCGCCAGCGCCGGCGGACTGGCATCGCGCTCCAGCGACCAGCCCAGCACCTCGAACTGAAGCGGCGGGTCGCGGTAGCTGGCGGGCGTCGAAAGATAGACGAACAGCGAGCAGGCGCCGCCACCCGAGGAGCACATCGCCGCCGCGCCCTGGGGCGAGGAGCAGGCGATGCGCCGCATGTCCATGATGTGGTCGGGGCGGCCATCGCCATTGAGGTCGATGCTGGTCTGGTATCCGGGCTGGATCGAGGCGCGCCCGCCAAAGGCCCGGCAGGTGGTGAAATAGGCATCGGTCCAGTTCTGCGCCCGCGGCGGCACCTGGGCGACGGCAGCCGCGGTTGCGGCGACCAGCCCCATCGCCGCCATCAGTATGGCGCGCATCGCCCCTCCCACGTTCCCGATCTCCCCCGGCAGTCCTGGCCGGGCAGGCTAGAGCTCGGGCATGGCGGGGTGAAGGGGGCTAGAGGCGCTCCAGGCGGACCCGGCCGGTGCTGTAGAGGCCGATCGCGCGCGCCGCCCCTTCCGACAGGTCGATCATGCTCCCGGGGCAGCGGCAGCGGTCGTTGATGCGCACCACCACGCTGGCACCGGTGGCAAGGCTGGTCACCCGCACGCTGGAGCCGAGCGGCAGCCTCGGGTGGGCAGCGGTGAGCGCGTGGCGGTTGAAGACCTCGCCGCTGGCGGTGCGGCGGCCATGGTGGCGGATGCCGTAATACGTGGCCGCGCCGGTCGCGCCACCCTGCGCCGGCGCGAGCGCCAGCTCGGCTGCCGACTGGGGCGACGCTGTCTGCCCCACCCAATGCCACGACGTCGCGCCGGCAGGGCCGGTCGCCGGAATCTCGCCGGCCGCCAGCTCGGGCGCCGATGGCGCCTGCGCGGTGCAGCCAGCCAGCAGAAGAATCACGAATGGCAGCCACGGCCTGTTCTGCCGTCGCATCCTCACCTCATCCAGCATTGACCGCGGCACCCTGAACCGGAACCATCGCCATTGCAACCAACGGCCCGGGAGGACCCCCCATGTTCTGTTATGCGGTAACCGAGAACTCGAAGCCCCTGGTGCGGATCGAACTGCCGACCCCCGAGCCGACCGGCAGCCAGGTACTGGTGCGGGTCACGCATTGCGGCGTGTGCCATTCCGACCTGCATCTGTGGGAGGGGGGCTACGACCTTGGGGGCGGCAAGCGCTTGTCTTTGAAGGATCGTGGCGTCAGCCTGCCGATCGTGATGGGCCACGAGATCCTGGGTGTGGTCGCCAGGCTTGGGCCGGATGCGAAGGGCGCCGGGCTGAAGGAGGGCACGCCCTATGCGGTGTTTCCCTGGCTCGGTTGCGGCAGCTGCCCGGAATGCCTCGCCGAGGAGGACAACATGTGCCGGGTGAAGCCGAATGCGCTCGGCGTCTATAATCCGGGCGGCTATGGCGAGTATGTGCTGGTGCCGCACCCGCGGCACCTGGTGGATATTTCCGGCCTCGATCCGGCGGTGGCGGCGACCTATTCCTGCAGCGGCATCACGGTCTGGTCGGCGATCGCCAAGGTGATGCCGATGGCGCCGGACGATCCGATCGTGCTGGTCGGCGCCGGCGGGCTTGGCCTCAACGCCGTCGCGGTGCTGCGCGCGCGCGGCCATCGCGCGATCATCGTCGTCGATATTGCCGAGGGCAAACGCAAGGCCGCGACCGAGGCCGGCGCCTCGGCGGTCGTCGACGGTGCCGGCGATCCTTCGGAAGTGGCGCGGCGGATCACCGAGGCAGCCGGCGGCCCGGTGGGGGCGGTGATCGACCTGGTCAACGGCAGCGCCACCGCGCGGGCCGGGTTCGAGGCGTTGCGCAAGGGTGGCAAGCTGATCCTGGTCGGGCTGTTCGGCGGCGAACTCGCGTTGCCGCTGCCGCTGGTTCCGACCCGGGCGCTGACCGTGCGCGGCAGCTACGTGGGCAACCCGAAGGAGTTGCGCGACCTGGTGCGGCTGGCGAAGGAAGGCAGGGTGGCGCCGCTGCCGGTTCGCACCCGCCCGCTTGCCGACATCAACGCCGTGCTCGACGACCTGCTGGGCGGGCGGGTGGTCGGGCGGGTCGTGGTCGAACACCCCGGCGGCTGATGGGGGTTCGGTCGGGGCAGCCAGTCGGGGCAGCCAGTCGGGGCAGCCAGTCGGGGCGGCCAGCCGGCGATCGCGGGGTCAGTCGGTGATCCTGTCGAGCGGTGCAATATGCCGCAAGATCAATGTCTTGGCCAGGATCGGCCCGGCCACCCCCGCCAGCATCAGCACCGGCACCGCAGCGGTCGCGCCGGCGGCCGACCAGACCACGCCGGCACGGATCAGGGCGGCCTTGGCAAGCCCGATCGCGATCGTGTTGAACAGGTAGATCGCCATCGAATAGCGGCCGAGAAACAGCAGCAGGGTGCCGCT
>JADLHF010000246.1 GCA_020848935.1 Acetobacteraceae bacterium | reverse complement strand
CTAGCGGCTGAAACGCAGCACGACGTTGCGGATCATGGTCGAGACCTGGTTGTCGAAGCCGTTCCACGGCAGGCTGCCGCAGAAGGTGATCGAGCCCACCGAGAACACCGCGCCGCCGCGCGCGGTTTCGAAATACACCATGTCGCTGCGGATCAGCGGGTCCGGCGCGTTGGTCATCTGGTTCTCGCGCGGCTGCAGCACGTCCTCCGGCGTGACGCCGAAATGCGCCTGGTGGCCCTCGGAGCGGCACAGCACCACGGTGTTCGGCGGCGTGCCCAGCAGCGGATCGGCGCGGTCCAGCTCGAACCCCGCCGCACCGCCGCCGGAGAAGCCGAAATCACCGATCACCTCGCCCTGGACACCGTCGAAGATCCAGGCCACCTCGGGCGCGTAGCTGGCCGGCAGCCGTCGATAGAAGCTGCCCTCGAACCGCCCCTGGGCCGAGAAGCCGACCCCGGCCAGCTTCTGTGGCGCGCGGTCCTGGCGCCGCCACAGCCCGCCGTAGCCGCCATCGAACTGGTGATAGTATTCGCCGGTCTCCGCCGCCCAGGCGCGGGTGCCGGATTCCGTGCGCCGCAGTTCCAGCACATCGGGGATGTCGGGGCTGGTCGCCACCCGCCAGTAGAAGCCGTTGCCGCCGAGATAGACCAGCCGTCCGCCCTCGGCCGTGTAGTCGCGCAGGGCATCCAGCGTGCCCAGGCTGTGATATTCCGGATGCGAACCGGTCAGCACGCAGCGGTAGCGCGCCAGCAGGCCGACGCCCTCTTCTTCCAGGTCGTGGTCGGTGATGGCATCCCAGGCGATGCCCATGGCATCGAGCCAGGCCGCCAGGTGCATGTCGGCCGGGAAATGCCGCAGGCCGGAACCCCGTGCTTCGGGATAGGCGATCTGGCCGGGCCGGAAGGTCAGGATCGGCCGCCGCATCGAAGACAGCGCCACGCCGGAGCCGTCGGCATGCCAGTCATAGGTGGAGAGCCCGAACTGCTTGTGCTCGGCGGGATGGTGCGGATAGCTGCCCCAGTCGGCGCGGCGGGCGCGGTACTCGGCATTGAAATTGCCCCGGTCGTAATTGGCGTAGACTTGGTAAGTGTAGGTGGGGAACAGCAGCGCCACCCTGGCTGTCGCGGTGCCGGCGGGCGGCAGCACGAAGAACGGCACGATATCCTCGTCCTTTCCGGCGCGCAGCCTGACGCCATAGACGCCGCTGGGCAGGTCGGCAGGCACCGGCACGGAGAAATCGGTTTGCCAGCCGGCATCGTAGAGGTCGTCGGCATGGAAATGCACCGCGGCGTATTGCCCGGGCGCATCGCGCCAACGCAGTTCGTCGCCGGTCCAGAATGCCCCGCGCAGCGCCCGCGTCGGCAGGTTCACCAGCCTGCCGTGCCAGCGATGCGGACCATGATCGGTGATCCGGTCGCTGGCCATGTCCAGGGAGAAATCCCACCAGGCATGCAGTGCGGTGCGCGGCAGTTGCGCCGGCTCCAGCGCGGTGTCGCCGGTGAAGGCGCCGCGCAGCAGCATGGGATGCTCGATGCGGCCGTTGAAGTGGTCGCGGCACGGCGAGGCGCTGCCATCCGCCGCCAGGATGAAGTGTTGCGGTGGCGGAAGCGTCGCCGCCAGTTCCGCGGTGCCGTCGCCGGCGCTGCCCCAGTCGGTGTGCAGCTTGCGCTGGACCAGCCGCACGGCGCCACCGGACGCCACCAGCCGCAACTCGTACCAGCGCCGCTCCAGCATCGGCGCATCGACCCGGCATTCCGCCGCGCCGACGCGCAGCACAGCGCCCTCGGCGGTGACCGACAGGCGCACGCCCTGCCAGCCCAGCACCACCTGCGCCCGCCCGTCGAGCAACCAGGGCTGCACCCGCAGCGCAAAGGTCCAGTCGCCATCGGGTGCGAAGCCGGCGCAGGCGATCTCGCCCCAGGAGCCGTTGTGGATCGCCTGTTGCCGCCCGGAATAAGCGCCCGCGAAACTGCTCGCCACCGCCTCCAGCCGGATGCCCGGCCCCGCCGGGTTCGCGTCCGCACTGCGGATGCGCACCAGGTCGGCGTGGTATTCCGCATGAGAGGTGGAGACCTTCACGGCCACGCTGCCGCCGGCCCGCACCGAGAACCGGTCGGCGTATCCGATCAGCGGCGGCATCACGCGGTCTCGCGCGGCAGGGTTTCCAGTGCGGCGGCGAAGCGGCGCATCATCTCGTCGATCTCCGCCGCGGTGATGATCAAGGGCGGCGAGAAGTTGATCGTGTCCCCGACCACCCGCAGCAGCAGGCCCTGGTCCATCATCGCCTGTACCATCGCCTGTCCGCGCGCGCCCGGCTGGCCCTTCAACGGATGCAGCTGCACCGCACCGCCCAGCCCGAGGGCGCGGGTGTTGAACACCAGCTCATGGCCCGCCAGCGCATGGATCTGCCGGTGCAGCCTCGGGGAAACCGCGCGCACATGGCCGATCAGGTCGCGCTCCTCGATGATTTCCAGCATCCGCAGCGCCACCGCCGCGGCCACTGGATGCCCGGCATAGGTGGCGGCATGCGGCATGGTGCCGATGGCGTCCGAGGCGCGTTCCAGCTCGTCGTAGAACGCCCCGCTCATCACGATCGCCGAGATCGGCTGGTAGGCCGCCGACAGCGCCTTGGCCAGGGTCATGCAGTCCGGCACGAAGGAAAAGGTTTCGGATGCGAACATGTGGCCGGTGCGGCAGAACCCGGTGATCACCTCGTCGTCGAAAAACTGCACCCCGTAGCGCGCCAGGATTTCCTGCAACCCGTCCAGGTACCCTTTCGGCGGCAGCACGCAGCCGGCGGAGTACGACACGGGGTCGAGGATCATCGCCCCCACGGTCTCCGGCCCCGCCTGCTCGATGGTCTGCTCCACCTCCAGCAGCATGCGCGCGGTGAATGCGGCCTCGCTCTCGCCCTCCAGCGCGCGATTGACGAAGTCCGGCTGGCCCACCGTCAGCACGTCGTCCATCGGCAGGTTGAACGCCGCGGCGGTGCCGGGGAAACCGCCCAAGGCGGCCGTGGCCATGGTGCCGCCGTGGTAGCTGCCGGTGCGGGCGATCACCTTGGTCCGCTTCGGCTGGCCCAGGTAGGCATTGCGGAAGCGCATGAACTTGATCAGGAAGTCGTTCGCCTCCGACCCCGTGGAGGCGAACGCGACGCGGGCATCGGGCATCGGCGCCAGGGCGGCCAGCTTCTCGCCCAGCGCCAGGGCCGCGGGTACGGTGCGGTAGATGCCCGAGGCGAAGGCCGGCAGGCTGCGCATCTGCCGCATCGCCGCCTCGGCCAGGTCGGGGTCGGAAAACCCCAGTGCGGCACAGTAGAAGCTCGCCGTGCCCTCGATGTATTCGCGGCCGTTCTCGTCGATCAGGTAGATGCCGCGCCCGCGCTCGATCACCATCGGCCGGGTGGTGCGCGCCCGGCGCAGATTGGTGAAGCCGATCAACGCCGCGTTGTCTGGCGTGTTGTCGCCTCGGGAAATTCGCATCGCGCCCTCGCCTGCCTGGTGCCGGGCGAGCGTGGCCAAGGGCGCCCGGCCCGTCAATCGCCGCCGGTTTGCCGGCATCTTCACCCTGCGGGATACTGCACCGAACCGCGCGCCACTTCCGGCCGCGCCCCGGAGACCACGCATGAGCATCGAGTTCTGGACCTGGAACACGCCGAACGGCCGCAAGATCAGCGCGGCGCTGGAGGAGATGGGGCTGGCCTATACGGTCAAGCCGGTGAACATCTCGAAGAACGAGCAGTTCGCCCCGGCCTTCCTGAAGATCTCGCCCAACAACCGCATCCCCGCCATCGTCGATCCCGACGGCCCCGGAGCCAAGCCGATATCCGTGTTCGAGAGCGGCGCGATCCTGATCTATCTCGGCGCGAAAACCGGAAAGTTCTGGCCGTCGGACCTGCGTGCCCAGGTGCCGGTGCTGGAATGGCTGATGTGGCAGATGGGCGGCTTCGGCCCGATGCCCGGCCAGGTGCATCACTTCCTCGGCGTGGAGAACGAGGCGGACCGGCGCTACGGGCTGGAACGCTACAAGAAGGAAACCCTGCGCCTGTATGGCGTGGCCGATCGCCGGCTGGCCGAGGTGGAGTTCTTTGCCGGCGACATCTCGATCGCCGATTTCGCCATCCTCGGCTGGGCCTGGCGCCATGAACGCCACCAGGTGGACCTGGCGCAATTCCCCAACGTGAAGCGCTGGTACGAGGCGATGATGGCCCGCCCGGCCACGGCGCGCGGCTTCGAGGTGGCGCTGAGCTAGG
>JADLHF010000245.1 GCA_020848935.1 Acetobacteraceae bacterium | reverse complement strand
TCCGGCAACTGGGGCGGCATGATCGCCGATCCCGTGGTGATCCTGTCCCACGCCCTGGCCTCGATCTGCGACCGCCACGGCAAGATCCTGGTGCGCGACTGGCTGCCGCGCAACGGCCTGCCGGCCCAGGTCCGCGGCGCGCTGGCCGGGCTCGACCTGCCCAGCGAGGAATCCGCCACCATCGACCCCAACTGGGGCGAGCCCGGCCTGACCTCGGCCGAGAAGGTCTTCGGCTGGACCAGCTTCATCGTGCTGGCGATGATCGCCGGCCGGCCGGAGGCGCCGGTCAACGCCGTTGCCCCCTGGGCCAGCGCCAACATCCAGCTGCGCTACACCGTCGATAGCGACGTGGCGGGTTTCGAGGCGGCGCTGCGCCGTCACCTGGATGCCGCCGGCTTCCCCGAGGTGCTGATCGAGAACGCCAAGATCGGCATGCCGGCCAGCCGCACCGACCTGGCCAATCCCTGGGTCGGCTGGACCGTGCGCAGCATGGAGGCCTCGCTGGGCAAGCGGGTGCAGGTGATCCCCAATGGCGGCGGCGGGCTGCCGGGCGACGTGTTCGTCGACCATCTCGGCGTGCCGCTGGTGTGGATTCCGCTGTCGTACAACGGCTGCAAGCAGCATGGCCCGAACGAGCATTTCCTGATCGCCCCGGCGCGCGAGGGCCTGGCCGCCTATGCCGGCATCTGGTGGGACCTGGGCGAGCCCGGCGTGCCGTAGCCGCGCCATCGGCCGGTCGCCGCCGCCGATGACAGGTGCGAAACGGGCCGGTTTGCGATTGAATGTGGCGGGGCGCGCGCAGGCATCGCCGCAGGGAGTGCCGGCATGAACGAGCACGAAGAGGGGCACGAAGAGAGGCGCGACGAGGGGCGCGACGAGGGGACGGATACGGAACGGACCCTGGCGAGCCGGGCCGGAATGCCCACCGGCCCGGTCGATGGGACCGTGGTGCATTTCCTGGTGCTGGACGCCGACACCGGCGCGCCGCGGCGCATTGCCGTCGAGGCCACGCCGCTGGTCATCGGCCGGGTCCCGCCGGCCGCCATCGTGCTGGAGGGGTCCGCCGTGTCGCGCCGGCATTGCCTGGTCGACCGGGCCGGCGATCAGGTGCGCCTCACCGATCTCGGCTCCACCAACGGCACCTTCGTGGATGGCCTGCGCATCGCCGAACCGACAATGCTGGCCGACGGCGCCCAGCTTCGCATCGGCCCGCACACGCTGCGCTATGAACGCCGCCGGCGGGAGGAGGCGCTGGCCGCCGCGTCGCTGGCCAGCGACATCGCCCGCGCGCGCGGCTACGTCAACGCCCTGTTGCCGCCGCCGATCACCGACGGCCCGGTGCGCGTCGCCTGGACCTTCCAGCCCTGTGCCGCGCTGGGGGGCGATGCCTTCGGCTACCATCGCGACGGCGACTGGTTCTGCGCCTATATCCTGGACGTGTCCGGCCACGGCGTGGGGGCGGCGATGCATTCGGTCAGCGTGATGAACGTGATGCGCCAGCAGGCGTTGCCCGGCACCGACATGCGCGATCCCGCCGCCGTGCTGGGTGCGTTGAACGACATGTTCGACATGGACCGCCACCACGGCATGTATTTCACCATGTGGTACGGCGCGCTGCATCTGCCGTCGCGCCGCCTGGCCTATGCTGCCGGCGGCCATCATCCCGCGGTGCTGCACGCGCCGGACAGCGGCCGGGTGGGCAAGCTGCCGGGCCGTGGCGCGGGCATCGGCACCATGCCGGGCTTCGCCTATCGCGCCGCCGGCGTGGAGCTGCCGGCCGGCGCGCGGCTGCATCTGTTCAGCGACGGCGCGGTGGAGCTGGCCGAGGACGTGGCCGAGCCCTGGGGCATGGCGCAGGTGGCCGAAAGCCTGTGCGCGCCCGGCCACTGGGCCGACGGGCCGGAGCGCCTGTACCGCCGCGTGCGCGCGCTGTCGCGGATGCGGCCGCTGGACGACGACTTCTCGGTGCTGACCGTGCAGCTCGACTGACCGGCGCATGCCGACCCGACGCAAGGAGCCGACGCATGAAATACGAGATCGCCCCGATCGGGGCCGGCGCCAGCCGCGTGGTGCTGCGCGGGCGCGCCGATGCCGCCGGTGTGGACGGGATCGAGGCGGAACTGGGCACCCGCCTGCGCGAGACCGCCGGCCATGTGGTGGTTGACCTGGCCGATGTGCCGTTCATGGGCTCGCTGGGCATTCGGATGCTGATCGCCATCGCCCGGATGGCCGGCCGCCGCGGCGCGCGCATTGCCATGACCGGCGTGCAGCCGCAGGTTCTGGCGGTGTTCGAGACCATGGCCCTGACGGACCTGATCCCCCATGCGCCGGACGAGGCCGCGGCCCTGGCGCTGCTGGAAGGGTGAGCGCGCCGGCACCCGCGCGCCTGCGCCTGGGCATGGCGCTGGAGATCAAGGCCCTTGCCGCAGCCCAGCGCCAGCTGGCCGCCTATCTGGTGGCCGGGGGATGTGCGGGCGAAGTGTGTTTCCGCGCCGAGCTGGTGGTGGAGGAGGTGGTGATGAACCTGATCCGCCACGCCCGGCCATTGGGCGCCACACGCGCGGTGCTGTGCGCGCACTGCGGCGACGGCGGCGCGCGGCTGGCGATCGAGGATGACGGGACGGCATTCGACCCGCTGGCCGCCCCGCCGCGCCCGCTGGTCGGTGCACTGGCGGGCAGCCACGAGGGCGGGTTCGGCCTGCATCTGATCTGCCGTCAGGCCGATATGGCGCGCTATACCCGCACGGATGCCGCCAATCGATTGGAGTTGGACTTCCTTGCGCGGCAATGATGCCTTGCGGCCAGGGGCGCCGGCGATGGGTATGATCATGGGCCGGACTGGTGGGCGCGACAGGGATTGAACCTGTGACCCTTCGCGTGTGAAGCGAATGCTCTCCCGCTGAGCTACGCGCCCCCGCTGGGCTTCGCGCCCGGCCCGGGATGGGCGAAATAGGGGGCTTCGCAGGGGGTGTCAAGCAGCCGGGTTGCCGGGTGTGGCCGGCGGGCCTACATGCGTGCCATGCGCCCATGCCCGTTCCTCATCCTGGTCGCTGGTGCGGTCGCCGTCTGGGCGCTGGCCCTGCCCGCGGCCGCCGCCGAGACCGGGCGCAGCTTCACCACCCTGTCCTACACGACCGAAGTCGCCGGCATGACCGTGATGGTCACCGAGGCCGATGTGGAGATGGATGCGCGCGGCTATCGCGTCGATATCGTCACGCGCACCGCCGGGGCCTATGGCCTGTTGTTCCATGGCGAAACCCGCGCCCTGGCCCAGGGCCGGTGGGTGGGCGCGCTGGTGGCCCCGCATCGCTATGCGGTTGACGGCGCGTGGCGCGGCATGAAGCGGCGCACCCTGATGGACTATGTTTCGGGCCAGCCCAGCATCCTGCGCCTGGAGCCGCCCAACGACGCCGAGCGGGAGCCGGTGCCGGCGGCGTTGCAGCGCGAGACGATCGACACGATCAGCGCCGCCGCCCTGCTGGTTCATCGCGCCACCACCACCGGGCGCTGCGACGGTGCCACGCGCACCTTCGACGGCCGGCGGTTGTTTGAAGTCCACGCCACGACCGTGGGCTGGGAGCCGGTGCCGGGTGCTGCGCCCGCCGCCGGCCCCGCCCTGCGGTGCGACTTCGCGGGTCGCGTTCTGGCGGGCTTCCCGATCGCGGGTGATCGCCAGGCCGCGGCGCGGCCCCACCAGGGCTCCGCGTGGCTTGCCGCGGCGACGCCCGGCGCGCCGCTGCTGCCGGTGCGGCTGCGCTTCGACATGCGCTGGCTGGGCAGCGCCACCATGGTCCTGTCCGCCACCCGGGCCGACGGGGTGCCCCTGGTGCGCCAGCGCGCCGATGCCAATGCCTCGCCGTTGCCGCGTTAGGCGTGCGGCGCCCAGGATGCAGGGGTCAGTCCGCGCCGAAAATCCGCCGCAGCCAGGCCGCGATGCCGCTTGACGGGGCTGCCGGCGGTGGGGCGGCGGCGGGTGGGGCGGGCGGCGGGATTTCGCCGCGCAGCACCTGCCAGGCCGGGGTTGCCGAGACCTGTGGCGCCGGTTCAGGGGCCGGCGCCGGTGCTGACGGAGGCGCGGCGGCCGGCGCTTGTGGTGTTGCCAGCACTTGCACTGGTGCCGGTGGGGGCGCCGGGTCAGCCGCCAGGGGGGTGCGGAACGCCACGCACCAGTTCCACAGCGGATAGGGCCTGCCCACCAGTTCCGCGATCTCGGCGCCCGGGTACTGCCCGCTGCCGGGGTGGTATTCGTAGGCTTGGCTGGCCTCGGTGGGGTCGCTGTCGCGCAGGTTGCCGTAGCCGCGATGCACCGTCTGGTCGGCATACCACAGCACCGGGTTGGCGCCCGGCGCGCGCGCCAGCACCAGCAGCACGCAGGTCTCCTCCACCACGGCCGCGGCGGCGATGGCGATCCGGCCGGACTCGTCGGTCACGCTGAAGCCGCCATCGGGATAGCTGGTGGCGCGGGTTCGGACGTAGCAGGGGCTGAAGGCCAGCGGCGGGTGCGGCACGTGGAACTCCACCAGCACCTGGGTCCCGCGCCAGGTGGCGCGCAGCGGATGCAGCGGCTGCCACCCCTGGCCGAGATCCAGCACGCGGTGCATCACCTTGCCGAATTGCTGGCCCAGCCAGCGATAGCCGTTGGCGTCGAGATGGCCGCCCTTCTCGGTCACGGGATAGGCGGGTGCCGCCATGAACCAGTCGGGCAGGCTGAAGGCGCAATCGAGCTGCGCCATCGGGATCGACAGTTCGTTGGCGTCCCGCACATAGATCCCGCCCACCTGGTGGGTGAAGATGGCCGGCGGGCGGTCCTGTCCGGCAATCCCCCCGGCGACCTCGCGGTTGATGTCGGCCTGCAGCGTGGCGCACAGCTTCAGGTATTCCGCCCGATCGGCGGTGCCGCCGCCGACCGAATTGCCTTCGCCCTGGAGCCACAGCACGGCGGCGATGCCGTAGCTGCGCGCCTGCGCCTCCGCCAGCTGCCGGCCGGACGCCGCGGCCATGCGCAGGCGATTGAACGCGCCGGCGCCCAGGCTCAGCTGCTCGATGGTTCGCCCGCCGACGCCGCAGGTGGTGGCGACGAAGCGGCCGGACGGATGGCCGGGGCCGGCGGCGAGCTGCCGCCCGCGCCAGTGATCCAGCGCGCCTTCCAGCACCGTCTCGCCCAGCGCCGCCGTGCCGGGCTTCAGCGCCGCCACCGCTTCTGGTGCCAGCACCTCGGCCTGCTGGCCGTTGCTGACCACGGTGGCCACCAGCGGGCGGAAGGCCGCCTCGCCGATCGGGGTCCAGGCCGGCTTGTTCTCGCTGGCGCCATGCACGGAGGCGCCGATCATCAGGCTGTCGTGGCGCTGCGTCACCGACAGCGCCGGCCAGCCCTCCCAGCCGCTGGACAAGGACTGGCCATAGGCGAGGACATGGTTGAAATCCCATACCGGCCGGGCGGCGGTGTGGTTGGCCATCCCCGCCAATGCCACCGAGTGCGCGCGGGCGGCGGCGGCGCGCGCCGCGATCTCGTCCAGCGCGTAGCCCGCCCCGGCGGCGGAGGCATCGGCGGGGTCCTCTGCGGGTTCGGATTGCGGCACTTCGGGTTCCGGCGGTGATGGCATGCCGCCGCGGCTACACCACCTGGTTCAGCAACGCCACCTCGCCGCGCCACTGGCGCGACAGGTTCTCCATCAGGATGTCGAGCACATTGTCCTCGTAGCGCCGCGTCTCGCCGGCGGTATGCGGGGTGATGAAGGCGCCGGGCGCGTCCCATAGCGGGCTGTCTTCCGGCAGCGGCTCGTCCCAGGTGACGTCGATGCCGGCCCCGGCGATGGTCCCCGCCCGCAGTGCCGCCACCAGCGCCGGCTCGTCCACCACGCGGCCGCGCGCGCAGTTCACCAGGTAGGCCGAGGGCTGCATGGCGGCCAGCGCGGCGGCGTCGATCAGGTTGGTGGTCGCCGGCGTCAGCGGGCAGGTCAGCGCCACGAAATCCGCCGCCGGCAGCAGCGCCGGCAGGGCGGACAGCGCATGGACCTCGTCCGCAGCACCGCGCCCGCCGGCGGGGTCGCGCCGCACGCCGATCACCCGCATGTCGAACGCCTTGGCCAGTTGCGCCAGCCGCCCGCCGATCCGCCCGAGCCCGACCACCACCAGCGTCTTGTCCGCCAGCTCGTCCTCGCGCCCGGCGAGGTCGCCGATCATGCCGCGCCAGAATTTCTTCGCCTGGTTGTCGCGCGCCTCCGGCAGGCGCCGCGCCAAGGCGAGGATCAGCGCCATCGCGTGCTCGGACACGGCGCGGGCGTTGACCCCGGCGGCGCTGGCCAGACGGATGCCCTTGGCCGCCAGCATCGCGCGGTCGAACTGGTCGGTGCCGGCGCCGATCGACTGGATGAACCGCAGCTTCGGTGCCATCGCCGCCAACTCGTTGCGCCACAACCCGGAGACCACCAGCACGTCAGCCGTGGCGATGCGGGCATCCAGCGCCGCGCGGTCGCGCACCTCGAAGCTGGCAATGCCCGTCTCGCGCAGGGCGAAGCGCGCCTGCATCTGGTAGGCGACATGGGCGAAGCAGATGGTCAGTTGGTCGGCGGCGGGCAGCATGGTGTTCTCCTATGGCCGGCGTCCGGCGTCGCGCAGTTCCGGCGGCACCGCTGGGATGAAGCGGGCGGTCGTCCCGGCAAATCCGGCCCGGCGCGCATACCATCACCGCCCCGCGGTCGTTTCAAGACGGACGACCCCGCGCGGCCCCCAACGGCGCGGTTTCCGCCGGCCCGCCTCCTGCGTTACGCTGGCCGCGCGTCACGACGTGACGTGCCAGCGTCCGGTATCCCCGGTCGCCACAGCGCAGGAACCGCCGAGCCATGACCAGCCTGACCGTCAACGGCACCGTCCGCACCAGCGTATCGCCGCCCGCCACCCCGCTGCTGGACGTGCTGCGCGGCGAATTCGGCCTGACCGGCACCCGCTTCGGCTGCGGCGAGGAACAGTGTGGCGCCTGCCTGGTGCTGATCGACGGTGCCCCCGCGCAGGCCTGCGGGCGCGAGATCGCCACGCTGGAAGGCCGGGCCGTCACCACCGTCGAGGGACTGGCCGGCCACGGGATCATCGCCGCCCTGATCGCCGAACAGGCCGGCCAGTGCGGCTACTGCCTGTCCGGCATGGCGGTGGCCGCCGCCGCGTTGCTGGCGCGCAACCCCACCCCCGGCAGGGCCGAGATCGCCCAGGCGCTGGACCCCCAGCTGTGCCGCTGCGGCGCCCATCCCCGCATCCTGCGCGCCGTCGAACGCGCCGCCCGGGACATGGCCGCCGGAGGGACCGGGCGATGACCGCGCTGCCGAAGAGCCTGGAGGACAACCGCCGCCTGGATCGCTGGCTCGGCTTTGCCGCCGGGCGGGTCCAGGTCAGCGTCGGCAAGGTGGAGATCGGCCAGGGCATCGCGACGGCGCTGGCCCAGATCGCCGCCGAGGAGCTGGACGTATCGCTGGCACGGCTGGACTGGCGTGCCGGCGACACCCAGCTGGCCCCGGATGAGGGCTCGACCTCCAGCAGCCTGTCCATCGAGGTCGGCGGCGCGTCGCTTCGCCTGGTCTGCGCGGAAGCCCGCGCGCTGTTCCTGGCCGAGGCCGCCCGCCTGCTGAACGCTTCGCCCGACGAACTCGATATCGCGGATGGTGCCATCCTGCGTGACGGCGCCGAAACCGGCCACGACTACTGGTCCCTGGCCGCGCGCGTGGAGCTGGCCCGCGACGCCACTGGTGCCGTGCCGCCCAAGCCGCGCGCCGCCCACCGCATCGTGGGCACCAGCACGCCGCGCCGCGACCTGCCGGAGAAGCTCGCCGGGCGGGGCTTCGTGCACGACATGGTGCTGCCCGGCATGCGCCATGCCCGCGTGCTGCGCCAGCCGCGCCCTGGTGCCACGCTGGTGTCGCTGGACGCGGCCGCGATTGCCCGCGCCGGCGCCAGCCTGGTGCGCAGCGGCGATTTCGCGGCCGTCGTCGCGCCCACCGAGGCCGTGCTGCGCAGCGCCGCCGAGGCGGCACGGCCACAATGGCGGGATGGCGATGCCGCCGCGCCCGAGATGGCCGAGGCTGCCTGGCTGGCCACCCAGCCCGCCGATATCCGCACCCGCGGCAGCGAGGCGTCACCCCCCGCCGGGCGCCGCCACGCGGCCAGCTATTCGCGCCCCTATGTCTCCCACGCCTCGCTCGGCCCGTCCTGCGCGGTGGCGCACGAGCACGACGGCATCCTGGAGATCTGGAGCCACGTCCAGGGCGTGTACCCCTTCCGCGCCAACGCCGCCGGCACGCTGGGCCGCGACCCGGACTCGATCATCGTCCGCCACGCCCACGGCCCCGGCTGCTACGGCCATAACGGCGCGGACGACGCCGCGCTGGATGCCGCCATCATCGCCACCCTTCTGCCCGGCACGCCGATCCGCGTGCTGTGGTCGCGCGCCGACGAGTTCGCCTTCGCCCCGGCCGGCACCGCCATGCAGACCAGCCTGAGCGCCGTGCTGGACGCGGATGGCCGGCCGATCGACCTGTCCGCCACCATCGTCAGCGGCGTGCACGTCAACCGCGGCGCCGGCCGCCTGCTGGCCGCGCGCACCCTGCCCAATGCCCAGCCATTGCCGCCACCCGCCGAATCGTCCGACCCCTATCCCGGCGCCGGCACGCGCAACATCGTGCCGTACTATGACATTCCCGCGACGCGCTATGCCCACCACCTGGTGGCAGGCACGCCGATCCGCACCTCGGCCCTGCGCGGCCTGGGCGCGGTGGAAAACGTGTTCGCGCTGGAGAGCTTCATGGATGAACTGGCCGGGCTGGCCGGCCGCGACCCGGTGGCCTATCGCCTGGGCCTGCTCAGCGACCCCCGCGCCCGCCGCCTGGTGGAGCGCACCGCCGCCATGGCGAACTGGCCGGCCCGCGGCCCCGCCGGCACCGGGGTGGGCCTCGGCCTTGCCTTCGCGCGCTACAAGAACCGCAGCGGCTATGCCTGTGTCGCCGTGCGGGTGGAGGCGGACACCGAAATCCGCCTGCGCCACATCTGGTGCGCCGCCGATGCCGGGCTGGCGATCAACCCGGACGGGGTGCGCGCCCAGCTGGAAGGCGGCATCATCCAGGCCGCCAGCATGACGCTGAAGGAACAGCTGCGGATCGACGCGGACGGCATCGCCTCGCGCAGCTGGGCCGACTACCCGATCCTGCGCTTCTCCGAAATCCCGCCGATCGACATCGCGCTGATGGACGAGCCGGACGAGCCCTCGCTGGGCATGGGCGAATGCACCATGGGGCCGACGGCGGCGGCCATTGCCAATGCCGCCAGCCACGCGCTGGGCCTGCGCCTGCGCCACATGCCGCTGACCCGCGAACGCATCCTGGCCGCCGCCGCCTGATCGCGGCACACCGTCTTTCGACCATTGAATCCCGCCGGCGCGACGTTGGGGCCGAGCCCGCCGGCGCGGGCTACCGGTCCAGCGTTTGGCGGATCGATGCCAGCAGCGCCTCGGCGTCGCTGCCGCGCAGGCGAACCCAGTTGTCCCAGTAGGTCGGCAGCCGCGCGGTCCCCTGGCGGATGTCCTCGGCATTGGCCGGGGTCACCGTCACCCCCGCGCTGGCCAGGGTGCGCAGGACCCGCGCTTCCTCCGCATCCTGCGCACGCTCAAGCCACGCGCCGGTCTCGGCGGCCGCGGCCAACACCACGGGCGCCAGCCCCGCCGGCAGCCGATCCAGCGCCGCACGGCCGACCGCGATCACCGCGTCGTTGTAGTTGGGGCCGGCGAGATAGACATGCTTGAGATAGGCCTTCCACATCTGCCCGACGCCGGCCGCGGTGCCGAAGGTGCCCTGCAGCGTATCGGCCGCGAGCGCCTCCCCCGCTTCCACCGTCGAGGTGATCAGGTGCAGCCCGTTGTAATGCCGCACGAATTCCGCCTGTTCGACCGACTGCACGCGCATCCGCTGCCGCGCCATGTCGCCGAACGCCGTCGCCTTGCGCCGCGACCAGAACAGTTGCAGCGGCGAGCGGTAGTGGCTCAGCAGCACGATGCCGCGCCGCTCCAGCTCGCCGGACAGTGCCGGGCGCACCACCGCGGCCACGCGCGCCCACTCCTCCGGCGTCGTGGCCAGCAGCGGCAGCCGCATCGCCGCGGCCGACGGGGCCAGCGTGGCCGGGCTGGCATCGTCGCCCAGCTCGACCCTGCCCGACGCCACGGACTCCATCACCTGGGAGGCATCGATCGGCAGCAATCCGGCCGTGCGCACATTGATCAGCAGCGCGCCGCCCGTGCGTTCGCGCACCAGCTCGGACAGCCGCCCCAAGCCGCGCACCACGATGCCCGCCGGGTTGGTCTGCTGGCTGAACAGCGTCCAGGTCACCGCCGCCCGTGCCCCGCGCCCCAGGAACGGCAGGGCGAGCCCGGCGGCGGCCGTCGCGCGCAGCACGCGCCGGCGGGTGGCGGCGCCGGGCGGCGTGGGGTGCGGGCCCAATGCGGGGGGCATGGCAGGGGGCATGGCAGGGGGCATGGCGGCGGGCATGGCGGTCCTCACGGCGCGGGGTATATCGCAAAGTCGCGCCGTGCGGGTAAACTCCGGCGACGGCGACCATGCCAAGGCGCGACCGGCGCGGCGACGCCATCTGAGGAGGATGCTACCCATGCAGCAGATCGGACACTATCTCAGCGGGCGGAACGTCCCGGGCACCGGCGCCACCGGCGATGTCTTCAACCCCGCCACCGGCGAGGTCTCGGGCAAGGTCGCCATGGGCGGCGCGGCCGAGGTCGATGCCGCCGTTGCCGCCGCCACCGCCGCCTGGCCGGCCTGGGCCGCCACCTCGCCGCTGCGCCGCGCCCGGGTGATGTTCCGGTTCAAGGAATTGCTGGAGCGGAACACCAAGCGCCTGGCCGCCATCATCACCGCCGAGCACGGCAAGGTGCTGTCCGACGCCGAGGGGGAGGTTCAGCGCGGCATCGAAGTGGTGGAGTTCGCCTGCGGCATCCCGCATCTGCTGAAGGGCGAATATACCGAGGCGGTCGCCACCGGCATCGACTCCTGGTCGGTGCGCCAGCCGCTGGGCGTGGTGGCCGGCATCACGCCGTTCAACTTTCCCTGCATGGTGCCGCTGTGGATGATCCCGGTGGCGCTGGCCAGCGGCAACTGCTTCATCCACAAGCCGTCGGAGAAGGA
This sequence comes from Acetobacteraceae bacterium, assembly GCA_020848935.1. GTDB lineage: Bacteria > Pseudomonadota > Alphaproteobacteria > Acetobacterales > Acetobacteraceae > CAMDGX01. Next base: position 6,450 of record JADLHF010000245.1, on the reverse strand, counting down.
CCCCTCGGCGTCACTGGTGATGGCCGAGCTGCTCACCGAGGCCGGCCTGCCGCCGGGGGTCTTCGCCGTGGTCCAGGGCGGCCGCGCGGCGGTCGAATCCATCCTGGGCCACCAGGGGATTCACGCCGTCAGCTTTGTCGGCTCCACCCCGATCGCCGAGCTCGTCTATCGCGCCGGCACCGCCAGCGGCAAGCGCGTCCAGGCCCTGGGCGGTGCCAAGAACCACCTGGTGGTGATGCCCGATGCCGACCTGGACCAGGCGGTCGATGCGCTGATGGGCTCGGCCTACGGCAGCGCCGGCGAGCGTTGCATGGCGGTCTCGGTGGCGGTGGCGGTGGGCGATGTCGGCGACCAGCTGATCGCCAAGCTCGCCCCGCGGGTGCGCGCGCTGAAGGTCGGGCCGGGCACCGACAAGGAGGCCGAGATGGGCCCGCTGGTCACCGCCGAACACCGCAACAAGGTCTCCGGCTATGTCGATCTCGGGGTGAAGGAGGGCGCCAAGCTGGTCGTCGATGGCCGCGGCCTCTCGCTGCAGGGCTATGAGAACGGCTTCTTCATCGGCGGCTCGCTGTTCGACAACGTGACCCCGGACATGACCATCTACCAGGATGAGATCTTCGGCCCGGTGCTCGGCGTGGTCCGCACCCGCGACCTCGGCGGTGCCGTGGACCTGATCAACAAGCACCATTTCGGCAATGGCACCGCGCTGTTCACCGCCGATGGCGGCGCCGCCCGCGCGTTTGCCAATGCGATCAAGATCGGCATGGTCGGCATCAACGTGCCGATCCCCGTCCCGGCCGCCTTCCACAGCTTCGGCGGCTGGAAGGCCTCGATGTTCGGCGACCATCACATGCACGGCATGGAAGGGGTGCGCTTCTATACCCGCTACAAGGCGGTCACGCAGCGCTGGCCCGCCAGCATCCGCGCCGGCGCCGAGTTCGCCATGCCCCAGATCGGGCACTGATAATTGGGCGCTGATTGTCGGGCGGTAGCCGGTGCTCAGCCGGCGCAGCCCGGCGGCACGCGCCGCGCCTGGGTGGCCTGTTCGAAGGCGTGGGCGATGCGCAGCAGCTTCGCCTCGCTCCAGGCGCGGCCGGCGAAGGTCGCGCCCAGGGGGTAGTCCGGCGTCGCCGTCTTGCCCACGCCGGACACGAAGCCGGCCGGCACCAGCACGCTGGGATAGCCGGGTTTGGCGGCGATGCCGGCACCGGCATTGCCGGGGAACAGCACGGCATCCAGCCGGTGCGCGTCCATGTAGGCGTCCATCCCCATCCGCCCCGCGGTGAGCAGGTCCAGCCGCCGCGCCGATTTATACTCCGGCTCCGACAGGTCGCCCCTGGTGGCCGCCGCCGCGCGGAACAGGTCCTGGCCGAAGCGCAGGCAGCGATCGGCATGGGCGTCGTTGAAGGCGATGATGTCGGCCATGCTGCGCATCTTCGTGCCGCGCAGCCATTCGGTCAGGTATTCGTCCAGGTCGTGCTTGATCTCGTAGACGAACACGGTGGAGACGCGCTGCACGGAATGCCGCGCCGGGCTCTCGGGATTGGTGTTCAGCACCGGCATGTCGGTGCCCGCCGCGCCGATCCAGCCCGCCACCGGCATCGGTTCCCGCACGATCACCGCGCCGAGGTCCTGCAATGCGGTGATCGCCTCCTCCATCACGCGCCGCGCGCGCTTGGACAGCGGGCCGTAGTAGATGTCGCGGCCGGGATCGTCGGGGGCCACCGGCACGCCGATGCGCATGCCGCGCGCACCATCGGCGTCCAGCCCCTCGGTGAAATCCGCCGGCCGGCGCATGCGCGCGGTGGCGGCGTCCAGCGGGTCCGGCCGCGCCAGCACGTCCAGCAGGATCGCGGCATCGCGCACCGTGCGGGTCATCGGCCCCGCCGTGTCCTGGCTGTGGGAGATCGGCAGGATGCCGGCGCGGCTGATCAGCCCCACGGTCGGCTTCACCGTCACCACGCCCGACTGGGTGGCCGGCGACAGCAGCGAGCCGGAGGTCTCGGTGCCGATGGTCGCCACCGCCAGCCCGGCCGCCACCGCAACCCCGGACCCCGCCGAGGAGCCGCCCGGCTGCACCACGGGAATGCCGGCCTTGAACAGGTCGGGCGCCCAGGCATTGCGCACCTGCCCGCCGAGCGACGAGTAGCCGGACGGCATGCCGATGGCGAGGAAGTTGGCGAACTCGGTCAGGTTGGCCTTGCCCAGGATCACCGCCCCGGCCTCGCGCAGCAGCCGTGTCACGGTGGCATCGCGCCGCGCCTTGGCATCGGCCAGCGCCAGCGACCCGGCCGTGGTCGGCTGCTTGTCGCCGGTGGCGATGTTGTCCTTCAGCAGGATCGGCACGCCCTCCAGCGGCCGCGGCACCTTGCGCCGGCTGGCGTCCAGCCGGGCGGCGATCGCCAGGGCATCCGGATTGGTCATCCGCACCGCGCCCAGCGCCGGGCCCTTGCGGTCCAGCCGCTCGATCCGGTCCAGGAACGCCTGGGTCAGCTCCGCCGCAGTGCTGGTGCCGGCGGCAAGTGCCGCGCGTGCGGTCGCGATGGTGCTGTTGGACAGGTCCTTCATGGCGAACTCCTTCCTTCAGGCCGCGTCGGCGACAAGGCGGGCGTAAAGCTCGGGGTCGGTGGCGCCCTCGGTGCTGAACAGCAGCACGCGGCTGTCGGGACCCAGATTCAGCGCCGCCCGCGCCGCCGGGTCGGCGGCGGCCAGCAACAGGGCGGCCAGCCCGGCCACGCCGGACTCGCCGGCCACGATGCCCTGGCGGGCCAGCAGCCGCATGCAGTCCACCGCCGCCTCGTCCGGCACCGCCATGAAGGCGTCCGCCGCGCGGGACAGTTCCTGCCACGCCAGCAGGCTCGGCTCGCCACAGGCCAGCCCGGCCATCAGCGTGTCCAGCTCGCCCGGAATCGCCACCGGCTCGCCGGCCTCGGCACTGGCCAGCAGACAGGCGGCGCGGTCGGGTTCGGCGACGATGAACAGCGGCCGCGGCTGCACCCGGGCGCGCAATTGCACCGAGACCGCCGCCGCCGCTCCGCCGACGCCGCCCTGCATGAAGCAATGCGTCGGCGGCGCGCCCTGCCATTGATCCAGCGCCTCCTCCGCCATCAGCCGGTAGCCCTGCATCACGTCCACCGGGACCGTCGTGTAGCCCGCGTAGGATGTGTCGGAGATCACGAACCATCCCTCGGCGGCGGCCACCCGTGCGGCCTCGCGCACCGCGTCGTCGTAGGTGCCGGGCACGCGCCGCACCTCGGCGCCATAGCGCGCGATCGCCTCCACCCGCCCCTGGCTGACGGTTTCATGCACATAGATCACGCAGCGGCAGCCGAAGCGCTGCGCGCCCCATGCCACCGAGCGCCCGTGATTGCCGTCGGTCGCGCAGGTCACCGTGATGTCGCGCGTGGCCGCGGCATAGGTCCGCGCGACCAACTCGGCAGAGCCGGCCTGTGCCGCCACGCCGCGCCGCGCCAGTTCGGCGGCCAGCGCCTGCGCCACGGCATAGGCGCCGCCCAGCGCCTTGAAGCTGCCCAGCCCGAAGCGCGGCGCCTCGTCCTTCAGCCGTACCGCGCCCAGTCCGGCGGCGCGGGCGATCTCCGCCAACTCCAGCAGCGGCGTCGGCGCATAGCCGGGCCAGGATGTGATCTCGGCGGCGGCGCGGCGAAATCCGCGCTCCGGCAGCACCACGACCCCCGGCGTGCCGGCATTGGGGTTGGCGAACAGGCGGAACGGGTGCGGGGGCAGCATGGCGCCATGCTGCGACGCACGCGGGCGGATCGCAAGCCGCCAGTCGGCAGGCCGGCGGCGCGGCGCGTCAGCCGGCCCCCGGCAGCGGCGTGCGCAACAGCCGCCGCACCAGCATCGCGGCCACCAGCGGCGGCACGGTGAAGACGGTGAACAGCCAGCCCGCCGCATCCGAGGCGCCGGCCGCCCCGCCCGGCACCGCAATGCCGGCCAGGTTGGTGACCACGCCGCCCAGGGCGGAGCCGAAGGAGTATGTGGTCATCAGCACGATGGTGATCGACGCCGCCGCGATGTCCTTCTCGTTGTCGGCGGCGAAGGCGAAGACGCGCGGCCCCAGGTGCGGCCAGGCGAAGCCGATGCCCAGCCCCATCGCCGCCAGGCAGACGCCGATCACCGCCACCAGCCCGCCGCCCTCGTCATGCACCGGCATCACCGCGGACAGCACCGCGATGCTCAGCGCCATCACCAGTGGCCCGCCGCGCATCGACAGCATCACCCGCGCCCGCCCGCCGCCCGAGGACAGCACCGCGCCCGTCGTCCACCCCGCCGACATCAGCGCCGACAGGTAGCCGGCGTGCAGTGGTGTCACGCCATGCAGGACCTGGAGGAAATACGGCACGAAAATTTCGGTGTTCACCCCGAACGCCAGCATCATCATCGCGCCATAGGCCGCCCCCAGCGGGGTTGCCGGATTGGTGCCGCCGCGCGGCAACAGGTGCAGCCGCGCCGTTGCCTCCAGCCGGAAGAACCACGCCATCCCCAGGGCCGCCACCGCCAGGCCGATCAGGTTGCCGCGCAGCGATCCCGAGGTGCCGCCGACCGACACCGCCATCACCGATCCGGCCAGCACGCCCAGGTTCAGCAGCGCCATCGGCAGCCGCGGCGCCGGCGCGCGGGCCAGGTCGCGCGGCAGCGCCACCGCCACCAGCAGCGCCATCAGCGGCACCAGCGCCAGGGTGGTCCAGAACGCCCAGCGCCACGCCCCGTATTCCGCGAACACCCCGCCCACCGCCGGCCCGGCCAGGGTCGCCACCCCCCACGCCAACGAAATCACCGACAGCGCCCGCGACCACAGATGCGCCGGGAACAGCAGGCGCACCATCGAGAACGACAAGGCCGACAGCAGCCCCGCCCCCAGCCCCTGCAGCAGGCGCGCGGCCAGCAGCACCGCCATGTTCGGTGCCAGCGCGCAGGCTGCCGTCCCCAGCCCGAACAGCACCAGCGCCAGCCGGTATGTGCCCTGTGCCCCCAGCCGGTGCAGCAGCCGCGCGCAGACCGCCCCGCCCAGCAGCGACGCCACCACATACAGCGTGGTGCTCCAGGCGAAGAACGCCATCCCGCCGATGTCGCGCACGATGCTCGGCATCACCGTCACGACGATGAAGGTGTTGATGGCATGCAGGATCATCCCGGCGCTGACCACCAGGCAGCGCAGCAGATTCCCGCCTCGCAGCATCTCGCCCCAGCCTGGCGTGGCACGGCCCTGTACTTCGGTGTCCGATGGCATGTCCTGGTCCCTCTTGGCCCCACCATGCCGCGCCGGGCAGCGGCTTCATACCCCCGGATCGGAAGCGGGGCGTTCGGGATCCCGCGCTGTGCTTATGCCGCCCGGTGTGCTTATGGAGAACCATCAACGGAGGCGGGCATGAAGGTTTCCATCCTCGGCGGCGGCGGGTTCCTCGGGCGGCGGGTTGCCGAGCGCCTGGCCGCGTCCGGCATGCTTGGCGGCCGGGCGGTCACCGGCCTGACGCTGTTCGACATCGCCGCCCCGCCATGCCCCGCCGCCGGGTTTGCGGTCAACGGCATCGCCGGCGACATCGCCGCCCTGCCCGCGGCGGCGATTCCGCCGGGAACCGATGTCGTCTTCCACCTCGCCGCCGTGGTCAGCGCGGCGGCCGAAGCGGATTACGAGCTCGGCCGGCGGGTCAACCTGCGGGGTACCGACGCGGTGATCGATGCCTGCCGCGCCCTGGTGGCCGCCGGCGGCCGGCCGCCGCGGGTGGTGTTCACCAGCAGCGTCGCCAGCTTCTCCGGCGGCCAGGCCGCCATGCTCGACGACGCCGCCCGCCAGGTGCCGGCGAACTCCTACGGTGCGCAGAAGGCCGCGGCCGAACTGCTGCTGGCCGACGCCACCCGCCGGGGCTTCATGGACGCCGTGTCGCTGCGGCTGCCAACGATCATTGTCCGCCCCGGCCGGCCCAACAAGGCGGCCAGCAGCTTCTTCTCCGCCATCGTCCGCGAGCCCCTGCTGGGCCTGGAGGCCGAGCTGCCGGTGCCCGACGACTTCAAGGTCTGGGTCGGCAGCCCGAACAGCGCGGTGGCCTGGCTGCTGCATGCCGCCGCGATCGACAGCCGGCCGCTGGGCCTGGATCGCAGCCTCAACCTGCCGGGGTTGTCGGTCACGGTGGGTGCCATCATCGCCGCGCTGGACCAGGTGCGCCAGGGTGCCTCGGCCCGCGTGGTGCGCCGGCCGGACCCGGCGATCGCCGCGATCGTCGGCGGCTGGCCCGCCGGCTTCACCGCCGCCCGCGCCCGCGCTCTCGGCTTTGCGCCCAACGAGGGCCTGGTGGATCTGGTTCGCGCCTTTGTCGCCGATGACCTGGAGGCGACGCGGCGCGATCGCGCCCTGCCGTAGGCCAGCGCAGCACCGGCCGACGCAGCACCGATCGACGCAGCACCGATCGACGCAGCACCGATCGACGCAGC
>JADLHF010000244.1 GCA_020848935.1 Acetobacteraceae bacterium | reverse complement strand
AGCTCTTGAACGGCAGCTGCGTCCAGTTGCCGGACGGCGCGGTGCCGTAGGTGGATTCCGGTCGCGTACGCAGCTTGGCCTTCGCGCCGATGGCTCGCGGCATGGGAAGTCTCCAACGATGTCGGCGGAATCAGCGGATGGCGGCGGCGAGCACGGGATCGCGGTGGATCGGGCGGGCCTTGCCCGCACCGTCGCGCCAGGCGGCGGTGATGCGGCCGGGAATCCCAGCGGTGGTGGCGCGGATCGGGCCTTCGAGGTCGATACGCTTTGCCAGCCGCACCTCGCGCAGCAGGATGAACATCGGCACGAAGCCCTGCTTGAGGGCATCCTTGCGACGCAGCCGGCCGCGATCCTTGCCGGTTGCGACCTGGACCACGCCACCCGCGACCAGCGCGCGGGTCTTGCGGCCGTGGGCGCTGGTCCGTGCATCGCCCTGTGCCACCGGCAGGCACCAAAGCAGGACGTCGGGACGACCCTTTGCGCGCACCAAGAAGGACTTTGGATTGGCGGCCATCTGCGCCGTCGTGATCCGCACGCCCTGCTCTCCGCGTCCGCGTCGGCCTCGCACTGCATTCCAGCCGGTGGGGATGGCCAGCCGCTGTCCCCGCCTGCCGCGGATGCTGCGTGCCTCCGTGTAGGCGTCGATGATCACCGGCACCCGTGAGAACACGCGGCCGGCCGCGCGCAGGCTCTGGCCGCGTCGGGGAAAGTCAAGTTGCTGCCAGGATGTCGGCAGGCTGCGCGAGGCGAAGTTCGCGCGGACCTGCGCACGCAGCGTATTCTTGAGATCGGTCGTGGCGTCGCGGATGCCAGCGGTGACCGCGGCGCGGCCGTCTGCTGCCACCGATTCCAGCACGTCGGCGAAGGTGGTGTTCAGGCCGATCGCGAGACGCATTGCTAAGCTCGTCTCCGAACGCAGGTAACGGTCGCCTGCGACGAAAGATATGGACACCAGTGCAACCCTAGTCCACTCATGCGCAACGAGCACCTAGGGGGGACGCTGGACATGACCGAGCTGTTGCTTCACTCGCCGGACAGCGAAGGCACGCTGCGCGATCATTACCGACGGGCTTTCAGGGAGGCGACCGAGCTGATGATCGTCAGCGCCTACCTGACAGAGTGGGACTCGTCGCTGAGGCTAAACTCGAGGTGTAGCCATTTTCGTTTCGTCATCGGCAAGGACTTCGGTATTACCCGAAAGGCCGCATGCGAGGCAGTGATGAAATGGCTGCCGAGGGGCAGAAAGTCGCAATTCTTGGTCGCAACTCAGATTGCCGGTTTCCATCCCAAATCTGTGTTCTGGAGGGATAAGAGCGGGAAAGCCTATGCCATCGTCGGGTCGTCGAATCTCACCATGGCCGCGTTCGAGCGAAATTATGAGGCCAACGTCATCTTGCCTCTGACCGCTGCCAGATTCAGCGAAGCCCGGAGGTGGGTGGACGAATTGGTTCCGCTATCTGTCCCTGTTTCCAAGGAGTGGCTCACCAAGTATCGGGAGGCCCCGACACGCGGTGGTAGGCCTAGAAGACGGCCGACGGAGCCAGGTGAGCCGCCCTCTGATGGGGATTACGTCAAGCTGGCACTTCCCTCCACGCGCGGCATCGAGGAACGGATCAACCAGCGGCGGCGGGCGCTGAGGGAGTACCGCCGGAACCAGCCGGGGCTTATCCGTCTCTTCCGGGACTGCGCTGCGGGCCGCCTTTCCTCGGTGAAATTCTACGAGGCCCTGCCGGAGCTGCGCATGCAAGCTCGCGGATGGGAGCGGCAGGGGAAGAAGAGCGACTTCCGGGAGCTCTCCAAGGCCTTTGTCCGCATCATCGATGCTGATCCCGAGGAACGCGACGATATCGTCCTGCAGGAGCTCGATTCGTTGGAGACCGCTAAGAACCCCGCGCGGGGCGCCTTCCTGTCAGAGATGCTGTGCTCCTACTTCCCCAAGCTCTATCCCCTGCTCAACAAACCGGTACAAGCATGGTTGAAGAAGGCAGGCTTCTCGCCGCCGCGCGGCGCAAGCGAGGGGGACCGCTACATCCTCCTCGCTCGGACACTGCGACAGTCGCTCCAGCAGCATCCAAAATATCCCGCGAAAAACCTCGCCGAGCTCGACACCATAATCTGGGAGAGCGAGCGGCAAAGGCCATGATCCGGCGACTGGTCGCTCGGCCGGCGATGTCTCCGAATTCCGCGCCGAGGCGCGACCACCGCCATACACGATTCAGCTGGCAGCATCACCCAGCACGGTGAACATCAGCCGGACCGGTACGGTGGCGGCGGCGACCGCGGCACTGCCCTCGGGAGCGACCGTGTCGAAGTCCGGGCTGCCCACTTCCGCCCATTCGACCGCACCGCCGAGCGTACGATCGGCAGCGACCGCCGCAGCGAGTGCCGCGATGATTGCATCGCGCTGCGCTTCGTCAGCTGCAAAGACCTCGACATCGGCCCGATGCACGATGCCGTACGCGAGCGGCGAGAGCATCACCTCCTCCTCGATTGTCTCGCCATCGCGGACGACGACCAGCCCACCGGCAGGCACGCGCTCCGGCCACGCAGCGTTGCGCAGTGCGGTGATGCCGGGCAGATTCTGCACCACCGCCAGCAACGCCGTGATGGTAGTCTCGCGTGCTGTCGGCATGGGCTATCGCGCGCAGAGCAGCCGGTGCGCAGCGCCGACCGGGTCACGGATCGCCGCCAGCACGGTCAGCGTCTCACCGACGACCAGCACCACATCGCCCTTGGCCGGTGCGGGAACATCGGAGGCGGCGACCAGCAGCACGTCGGTCGGACGCACCAGCGTGGTGCCGAACGCGTCGAACGTCTCGTCGGCGGCGCTGCGCACAACGCGGATGGCAACGCCCGTGCCGACCCCGCCGTGCCGATACACCGCCGGCACCCCGAGGTTGGGATCGGCGACGATCGCCGCCATGGCGGTGGCGAAGGCGGTCACGGCTTGCCCGACCCCAGCCTCGCGCGGGCGAGGTCGATCAGCAGGTCGACGGCGTCGGGGCCAAGGATGCCGCAGACCTGGGCGACCAGCATGACCTGCCAGAAATTGTCTGCCCCGACCGAGATCGCGGCCATGCCGCCGGAGATGCCGAGCGCGCAGCCCATGGGGAGCTGGAAGCAGAAGGTCCAGCGGCCGAGCGGCTTGTGCTGGGGGGCGCGGACCCAGCCCAGATAGCGGCCGAGCGCGCCGGCGGCACCGGCAGCGCCCAGCACCACCAGCTCGCGCTCGGGCGGCAGGTCGATCGGCATGTCAGAAATCCTTCGTGTGGGATCAGGCGGCGACGCCATCGAGCGCACCGGCGGCAAGGCGGACGACCTGGTTCGCGGGTGACTGGGCGGCGATCGCCTTGACCACGACGGCCGAGCCGCCAGTGGCGGCGGTGTAGCCAGCGACCTCGTTGATGCCGGTGTCGGTGAAGGCGGCTCCGAAGTCGAGCGGGTTGGTATTCTCCATTGGCTGGCCGCTGGCCGACCAGGTGATGGCGGCGCGCGCGTAGCCCGGCGCGGAGACTTCGGTGCCGCTCTTGCGCAGGCCAGCGTGGGTGATCTGGGTGCGCAGGAAATTCTCGACCAGCGTGATGCCGGCGGCGGTGAGGTCGGCCATGGTGGCGGGGTCCTCCTGGGCGATCGGGACGTTGGTCGCATGCACGACCGGGAGCACGTAGGACGGCGCCGGGCCGAGCAGGTCGGCGAAGGCGGCGGTGACGTCCGGCGCCGCGACCAGCGCTTCGTAGAGCCCGAGCTTCCGCTTGAGCGAGGGCGCGATCGCCTCGCCGCGGCGGGTGTAGCCGGGCGCGTTCTGGCTGGGGCTGAGCGAGGCGAAGCCGTTCGCCGGTGCCGGGGCGGCCAGCGTGATGTCGAGATGGCCGAACCCCTTGGCGCGGTCGGCATTGTCGACGGCGACCGCCGTTGCGGCGATCGCGGTGGGGACGGTGATGCTGTCGATCGGCCCCTGGTGAAGATAGATGTGTGCCTGGGACGGGCTGCTCGCGAAGCCGCCCAGCACGGTAAGGTCAGAGTCCTCGGGCGCAGGGCCCTGCCAGGCCAGGAAGTTGCCCGGCGTGATGCGCACGCGCAGGCGGACCACGGTCGTGGTGCCGGGCTTCTTGAACGCATGCAGCAGCACCGGCGCGCGGTCGAAGGGGCGCGGGGTGGCCGGCGCCAGCCAGCGCGCCACCTCGATGGCGCGCGCCATGCCGGTGCGCTGGGCGCTGCCCGCCGACTGGTGCGCGTTGTCGGCGATGGCGCCGGAGCCACCAACCAGGCCTGTGTCGGCCGTGTAGGCCGAGGCCATCGACAGTTCCAGCGTCGCCCCGGTGGCGATGCGGAACTGCGGCAACACGGGGAACGTGGCCAAGCTCGGGCGCGAGGAACGCCGGCCGTTAACGGCGAGGTGCAGGTGGACCTCGCGCATCAGCGCGTGGTTCAGGCCGCCGCGGTCGGTCTGGCCGGGCATCACCACGAACACCGCGGCAGGCTTGCCTGGTGCCGCGGCGTTGCACTTGAAAATCTCGAAGTTGGTGAACAGGGTGATCGCGCGGGCGTAGGCGGCGATGTCGAACGGCCAGGACGGGTCAGCACTCTCCCAGGTCTGGCGGAACCACTGGATGCTGATCGCGTCCGCCGAGGCCGCATGCGCCGCCAGGATGGCATCGAGGCTGTTGAAGTAGGCCTCGCCCTTCAGGCCGGCAAGCCGTGGATCGCTGTTCGAGGCGAGCGGGGTCAGGTCGGTGGGTGGCAGAATCCAGTCATCGACGAACGAGGTGCCGCCCCAGCGGACCGGCAACGGCGGCTCGTTCGGCGGGTTGGCATAGCTGTCGCCGCGGTTGTCAAAAGTCCAGCCGGTGAGCCGGGTGACTTCCTGCTGGTAGGCGGTGCGGCCAGGGATGCTGCGGGTGGCCTGCAGCGCCTGCTCGACATGGACGTAGCTGGCCAGGTTGACGTCGAACGCGCTCTCCGACTGGCCGCGCTCGATTTCCAGGACGACTGGCATGGTTGGGGCGCCTCAGCTGTAGTAGCTGGCGATGGCGGCCTCGACGGCATCCAGCGCGGCGTCGTTCGCGGCCCCTGCGCTGGTGGCGCGGTATGCAAACACCCGCTCGATGGCACCGTTGAGGAAGCGCGACCAGGTGGCCTGCGCGGTGTCGGCCATCAGGGCGCCGAGGGTGAGGCGGTTCCAGTTGCCACTGGAGGCGGTGACGCTGCGGCTCGCGGACGAGGATTTGGTACCGTTGTTCAGCATCGCCCGGTTGATCGTGTCGCCCGGCGGGCCGGCACGGCCGACCATGCGCAGCGTGCT
>JADLHF010000243.1 GCA_020848935.1 Acetobacteraceae bacterium | reverse complement strand
GCGGCGGCGGATCTCGGCGACGCAGGCGTCGTGGCCCAGCAGCGAGTCGGCGACGCTCCAGCGCAGGCGGCCGAAATTGTTGGTGCCGATCAGCAGGATGGCGGCCTTGGGGGCGATGTTGTCGAGCTCGCCGTTCTTCAGGCGCCAGAGCAGGTGGGCGGTGGCGTCGCCCTTGAAGCCGAGATTCACGGCGTGGCGGCCGGCGTAGAACTTCTCCCACACCGGGCGGAAATCCTGCCAGGCGGGCGGGCCGGATTTCTCCCAGTCCTGGGTGATGGAATCGCCGATCCACAGCAGCTCGACGCGCCCGGCGTGCAGTTCGCGCTGCTTGGCGGCGTGGCGGGCGGCCCACCACCTGGTGTCCATGCGCGACAGCGGGGTGGCGGCCAGCGGGACGCGTGCGTCCGCCGCGCGCGGCAGGGCGAGCAGCGGGGCGGCGAGCAGCGTGCGGCGCTTCATGGTGCGGTCGCGGCGATGATTTCGTCCGCGCTGAGCCCGGCTTCGGCCAGCACCTCGCGCGTGTGCTCGCCCAGGCGGGGGGCGAGGCGGCGGATGCTGGCGGGGGTGCCGAAATAGCTGACGGGGATGCCGAGCGTGGTCATCGGCCCCTCGGAGGGGTGCTCCACCTGGTGGAAGAAATCGACTTCGCGCAGGTAGTCGTCGGCGATCAGGTCCTCCAGCGTGTTGGCGGGGCCGTGCGGCAGGTCGGCGTCGCGCAGCAGCACCATCCATTCGGCGTTGGTCTTCTGCTTCATCCCCTCGGTAAGAATGGCGTAGGCGGCCTCGATATTGGCGGCGCGGGCGGTGCCGGTGGCGAAGCGTTCGTCCTCGGCCAGTTCCGGCGCGCCGAACAGGGCGAACAGGCGCGCCCATTGGGCATGGGTGGCGACCATGACGCACAGGTGGCCGTCCCTGGTGGCGAAGGGCCGGCGGTCCGGGGTCAGCATGCGGGGGTAGCCGATGCCGAGTTCCGGGGCGTTGAGGGTATGGCCCCACAAATGCTCGGGCAGCAGGAAGCTGACCAGCGTGTCCATCATCGGCACGTGCACCGCCTGGCCGCGCCCGGTGCGCTCGCGGGCGAACAGGGCCATGGCGATGGAGGAGGCGAGCACGGTGCCGGTCAGCTTGTCGGCCATCACGCTGGGCACGTAGCGCGGCCCGTCGGCCTGGGCGCCGAGCCCGTTCAGGTGGGCGATGCCGGCCATGCCCTGGATGATGTCGTCATAGGCCGGGTCCTCCGCCTTGCTGCTGCCGGGGCGGAAGCCGGTGGCGCAGGCGTGGATGACGCGCGGATTCACCTGGACCAGGCTGTCGTAGTCCAGCCGCAGCCGGGCGGCGGCGGACAGGCGCATGTTGTGGACGACGACATCGGCGGTTTCGACCAGGCGCATCAGCGCGGCATGGGCGGCGGGCTGCTTCAGGTCGAGGACCACGCTGCGCTTGTTGCGGTTGAGGTTGGTGAAGTAGGCCGCCATGTCGCTGGACCGGCGCGGGCCGATGAAGCGGGTCATGTCGCCGCCCGGCGGCTCGATCTTGATCACGTCCGCGCCGGCATCACCCAGGATCTGGGTGCCCATCGGGCCCAGCACGACCTGGGTGAGGTCGATCACCCGGATGCCGGCAAGCGGCCCTCCCGCCGCCGCGGCAGTGTCTGTCACGCGGGTTGCGCGGTGAAGCCGGCGTCGTCGATGGCCGCGGCCAATTCGGAAGCAGGTCTGGCGGAGGTGATGTCCACGTGGTGGCTGGGCAGGTCGGCGCTGATGGTGGCGGCGGGGTCGAGGCGCTGGACGGCGGCGGTGATCGCCTTGACGCAGCCGTTGCAGGTCATGTCGGGCACGGTGAAACGGGTCATGGCGATCTCGCTTGCGGTGGGTCGAGACAGGATAGCGCGCCCGTGCAATCCTGGCACCGGGTCTTGGCCATTGCGCCCGCATGGGGGCCATCCCCAGTTTGCAGGGGCACAGCAGGAGGCCGGGATGGCCACGACGATCGACCTTGGCATCGAGGGCATGACCTGTGCCGCCTGTGTGGCGCGGGTGGAGAAGGTGCTCGCGCGCGTGCCGGGGGTGGCGGCGGCGGAGGTGAACCTGGCCACCAATCGCGCCCGCGTCACGGCCAGCGGCGCGGTTGCGCTGGAGGCATTGACCGCGGCGGTTTCCCGCGCCGGCTACAGCGCCGTGCCGGTGGCCGAGGTGCGGCCGCACGTGCCGGATGCCACATGGCCGGTGGTGGTGGCGGCCCTGCTGACCCTGCCGCTGGTGCTGCCGATGCTGGGCGAGCCGTTCGGTTTCGGCCACGCGCTGATGCTGCCGGCCTGGGCGCAGTTCGCGCTGGCGCTGCCGGTGCAGTTCGGCTTCGGCTGGCGCTTCTACGCCGCGGCGTGGAAGGGCCTGCGCGGTGGCAGCGGCAGCATGGACCTGCTGGTGGCGATCGGCACCAGTGCGGCGTTCGCCCTGTCGGTGGGCGAGATGATCGCGGCCTGGCCGGGCCATACCAGCGAGTTGTATTTCGAGGCCGCCGCGGTGGTGATCACGCTGGTGATGCTGGGCCGGCTGCTGGAGCATCGCGCCCGCCGGCGCACCACCGCGGCGATCGAGGCGCTGTCGGCGCTGCGGCCGGAGCGTGCCCACGTGCTGCGCGATGGCGCGGAGGTGGAGGTGGCGACCGAGGCATTGCGGGTGGACGATATCGTGGTGGTGCGGCCGGGCGAGCGCATTGCCGTGGATGGCGTGGTGCTGAACGGCGCCGGCAGCGTGGATGAGAGCCTGCTGACCGGCGAGAGCCTGCCGGTGACCAAGTCCCCGGGTGGCAAGGTGACGGGGGGCGCCATCAACGGCGAGGCGCGGCTGCTGGTGCGCGCCACCGGGGTGGGCACCGAGACGGTGCTGGCGCGCATGGTGCGGCTGGTGGAGGACGCGCAGGCCACCAAGCCACCGATCCAGCGCCTGGCCGACCGGGTGAGCGAGGTGTTCGTGCCGGTGGTGGTGGTCATCGCGCTGGCGACCTTCCTGGGCTGGTGGCTGGCCGCGGCCGGGGCGGCGACGGCGATCATCCATGCCGTGTCCGTGCTGGTGATCGCCTGCCCCTGCGCCATGGGGCTGGCGACGCCGACGGCGATCATGGTCGGCACCGGGGTGGCGGCGCGGCGTGGCATCCTGATCCGCGATGCCACGGCGCTGGAGCGGGCGCATGCGGTGACGGTGGTGGCGTTCGACAAGACCGGGACGCTGACCGAGGGCAAGCCGCGCCTGCTGGCCCTGCATCCCGCCCCGGGGGTGGGCGAGGACGAGGCGCTGCGCCTGGCCGCCGCCCTGCAATCCGGCAGCGAGCATCCGCTGGCACGTGCCGTGGTGGCGGCGGCAAGCGACCTCGCCGTGCCGCCGGCCGAGGGAATGCGCGCGCTGCCGGGGCGCGGGGTGGAGGGGATTGTCGAGGGGCGGCGCCTGGTGCTGGGCAGCCGGCGCCTGCTGGACGAGACCGGCGGCGATCCCGGCGAACTGGCCGCCCCCGATGCGGCGCTGGCCGCGGCCGGGCGCAGCGTGGCGTGGCTGGCCACGGCCGACGGCCAGGTGCTGGCGCTGCTGGGCTTCGGCGACGCGGTGAAGCCGACCGCGGCGGCTGCCGTCGCCCGGCTCAAGGCGATGGGCATTCGCACCGTGCTGGTGTCCGGCGACAACACCGCGGCCGCGCGCACCGCCGGCGCGGCGCTGGGCATCGACGAGGTGCAGGCCGAGGTGCTGCCGGCCGACAAGGCGGCGCGAGTGGCCGAGTTGCGCGACGGCGGCCGGGCGGTGGTGGCGATGGTGGGCGACGGGGTGAACGACGCCCCGGCGCTGGCCGCCGCCGATGTCGGCTTTGCCATGGGCACCGGCACCGACGTGGCGATGCAGGCCGCCGGCGTCACCCTGATGCGCGGCGAGCCGCTGCTGGTGGCGGAGGCCATCGACCTGTCGCGCCGCACCTGGGCCAAGCTGCGCCAGGGGCTGTTCTGGGCCTTTGCCTACAACGTTTTGGGCATTCCGATCGCCGCCGCAGGTTATCTGGACCCGATGCTGGCCGGGGGTGCGATGGCGCTGTCCTCGGTCAGCGTGGTGCTGAACGCGCTGTCGCTGCGGCGCTGGCGGCCGGAGGCGCAGGGCTAGGCGGACACCGGCGCGCGCGGCCTGAGGGCGCGATGATGCAGGCCGCCACCGTCGCGATCTTCATCGCCACCTACGCCGTTGTCGCCTTCGGCCGCCTGCCGGGGCTGCGCATCGACCGGGCGGGCGCGGCGCTGCTGGGCGGGGCGTTGATGGTGGCGATCGGCGCCGTTCCGCTGGAGGCGGCGTGGCGCGCCATCGACTGGGACACCATCGCGCTGCTGCTCGGCATGATGCTGGTGGTCGCGCATCTGCGCCTGGCCGGGTTCTTCGCCATGGCCACCGCCTGGGCCGTGGCGCGGGCGCGCCATCCGCTGGTGCTGCTGGCCGCCGTGGTGCTGCTGTCCGGGGTGCTGTCGGCCTTCCTGGTGAACGACACGATCTGCATCGTGCTGACGCCGCTGGTGCTGGACATCGTGCTGCACCTGCGGCGCGACCCGGTTCCCTATGTGCTGGCGATCCCGCTGGCGGCCAATATCGGCGGGGCGGCGACGCTGACCGGCACGCCGCAGAACATGATCGTCGGCAGCCTGTCCGGCATCGGCTACGGGCCCTTCGCCGCCATGTTGGCGCCGGTGGCGGCGGCGGGGCTGGTGCTGGCCTTCGTGCTGCTGGCGGCGATCTGGCGGCGCGAGTTCTTCACGGGCGGCACGCTGGTGGCGGCGGCACCGGCCTGGCGCGTGGATCGCAAGCTGTTGCGCAAGACCCTGGCGGTGGCGCTGGCGATGGTGGCGGCGTTCTTCTGGGGCATGCAGCCCGCCGCGGCGGCGCTGGTGGCCGGCGCCGCCCTGCTCGCCACCCGCCGGGTGAAGCCTGCCCGCATCTATGCCGAGATCGACGGGCCGTTGCTGCTGATGTTCGCCGGGTTGTTCGTGGTGGTCGCCGGGCTGGAACGCGCGGTGCTGTCGGCCGATGCCGTGGCCCGCATCGCGGCCCTCGGCCTGGACCGCATGGCGATCCTCGGCGTGGTGACGGCAGCACTGTCCAACATCGTCAGCAACGTGCCGGCGGTGCTGGTGCTGCGGCCCTTCGTCGAAGCCCTGCCGGATCCCGCGCGCGCCTGGACGGTGGTGGCGATGGCCGCGACGCTTGCCGGCAACTTCACCATCGTGGGCTCGGTCGCCAACCTGATCGTGGTCCAGCGCGCGCGTGCCCGCGGGGTGGAGATCGGCTTCTGGACCTACTTCGTCGCCGGCGCGCCGCTGACGATCGCCACGATCGCCGTCGGGCTGATGCTGCTGTAGGGCGGGGCTGGCGCGGGGGGGAAGATTGCGCTTTGCTGGCGCGAACGTCTTTTGCGGAGGAAAACGCCCATGTCGTCGCTGTTCGATCTGACCGGCAAGGTTGCCGTCGTCACCGGTTCCAGCAAGGGGATCGGCAAGGCCATCGCCATCCGCATGGCCGAGCACGGGGCGAAGGTGGTGGTGTCCTCGCGCAAGCAGGATGCCTGCGACCTGGTGACCAACGCGATCATCGCCAAGGGCGGCACCGCCGTGACCAAGGTGTGCAACATCGGCCGCAAGGAGGAGTTGCAGGCGCTGGTGGATTTCGCCACCGCGACCTATGGCGGCATCGACATCCTGGTGTGCAATGCCGCGGTGAACCCGTTCTACGGCCTGTCCTCCACCCTGCCGGACGAGGCATGGGACCGGGTGATGAACTACAATGTCCGGTCCAACCACTGGCTGTGCCACATGGCCGCACCCAGCATGAAGGCGCGCGGCGGCGGGGCCATGATCGTGGTGTCCTCGATCGGCGGGCTGCGCGGCTCCACCCATCTGGGCGTCTATGCCATCTCCAAGGCGGCCGACATGCAGCTGGTGCGCAACCTGTGCTGCGAGTACGGGCCGGACAATATCCGGGTGAACGCGATCGCGCCGGGGCTGATCCGCACCGACTTCGCCAAGGCGCTGTGGGAGGACCCGGTGAAGGAGAAGGCGCGCAGCCGCACCACGCCGCTGCAGCGCATCGGCGAGCCGGACGAGATCGCCGGCGCCGCGGTGTTCCTGGCCTCGCCCAGCGGCAGCTTCACCACCGGGCAGACCTTTGTCATCGACGGCGGCACCACCACCGGCACGCCGCCGCCGCCCGGCGGGGAGTAGGCCTGCACTTCTCTCCTCGCGTCCTGTAGAAGGCCGCCAGGAGAGAAGACAATGATCCCCGTCACCGCCCGCATCAGCCTGGACGAGCGGGAGCTTGAGGAAAGCTTCATTCGCGCCTCCGGCCCCGGTGGGCAGAACGTCAACAAGGTCAGCACCGCGGTGCAACTGCGCTTCGATGTGCGCAACTCGCCGAATCTGCCCGACGACGTGCGCGCCCGGCTGGCCAAGCTGGCGGGCCGGCGGCTGACCCTGGACGGCGTGCTGGTGCTGACGGCCCAGGAATTCCGCAGCCAGGACCGCAACCGTGCTGCCGCGCGCGAGGCGCTGTTCGCCCTGATCCGCCGCGCCAGCGTCGCCCCGGTCAAGCGGCGCCCGACCCGGCCGACCCTGGGCTCGAAGGAACGGCGGCTGGAGGCCAAGACGCGCCGCGCCGGCATCAAGGCGGGACGGCGGGTGCCAATCGACTAGAAAGCGGTTCTTTTTTGAAAAAAGAACCAAAAACCTTTCATGCCCGCCCGCGTTGACCCATGACGTATGGGTCAACGCGGGCTGGCATGAGTCCTTGCTTTGCGCGCGGCCACCGGCCGGCCCCGCGCGCGATACCAACCCGCGAAACGGCCGGAAGAGTCGGCCATTTCGCGGGTTGGTATCAATCCTGGATTGGTGGGCACAGTACGGCCACCAAGGATAAAACGGATAAAGTCTTTTTGCTTCTTTTTATTCAGAAAAAGAAGACCTTCCTTCCTGACCTTTACCTTCTGCGTGAGGCAAGCCAGGGAAGGCGTGCGCTCCCCCGGCCCTCCGTTGAGGGTCAGCCGCGCCCCTCGAACGGCATCTTGGTGGCCTTGACCACCACGAACAGCGCGTTCGCGTCGGGGTCCAGCGTGGCCATGTAGACGATGGTCTTGCCGACATTGTCGGCCGCCATGGTGGGCTCCACCTTCATCGAGCCGTCCGGCTGCGGCACGCCGCGGGCCATGCGGGCGGTCATCGGGGTGGCGGCGTTGCCGATGTCGATCTGGCCGCAGGCGATGTCGAAGTTGCGGCCGTCGAGCGCGATCGACTTGGTCAGCCCGGTGATGGCGTGCTTGGTGGTGCTGTAGGCAGCCGAGCCCGGGCGCGGCGTGTGGGCGGAGATGGAGCCGTTGTTGATGATGCGCCCGCCGCGCGGCGACTGGTCGCGCATCATCTGGAAGGCGCGGTTGGCGATCAGGAAGCAGCCGTTGAGGTTGACGGCGACGACCTGGGTCCACTGTTCCCAGGTGAAGTCGCCGAAATTGGTGCTGGGCACGTTGCCGCCGGCGTTGTTGAACACCACGTCCAGCCGGCCGTACTTCGCCTTGATGGCGGCGAACAGGGCATCGACCTGTTCGGGCTGGGTGACATCGGTGGGCACGCACAGGGTGCGCGCACCCTGGGTGCCGGAGAGGCTGGCGGTTTCGGCCAGCGCGTCGGCGCGGCGGCCGGCGAGGACCACGTCGAACCCGGCTTCCAGCAGGCCGAGTGTGGCCGAGCGGCCGACGCCACTGCCGGCGCCGGTGACCAGTGCGATCTTGCTCATTGTCGTCTCTCCCCCGTATCGGTGGCGCCAGTGTGGCATGGCGATCGGCCATTGTCGCGTCCGGCGCGGGCCATTGTGCGCGGCGCTACATCGTGGCGCCGAGGATTTCGCCCACCTGGGCGTCGGTCAGCGCGTGGCCGAAGATGTCGCGGTAGAAGGCGTGGGTTTCGGCGGCAAGGTCGATCGCGCGCATGCGCACCGGGTGGAACACGCTGGCGGCCCAGAGCACGGTCAGCGGCTGTTCGGCGGTGCGGTTGGACCAGGTGTGGGCGCCAACCGGCACCACCAGCACCCGGCGGCTGCGCACCGCCTTCAGCTGCTTGAAGACTGGATGCGTGTTGACATGGGCGACGTCCTTCGGGGCGGTCACGATCAGGATGTCGGGGTCCCACAGCACCACCTGTTCCAGGGTGAAGCCGCGGCTTTCGGTGCTGCGGCCGTCGGCGCTGACGCTGATGCCGCCGGCGGTGGGGATCCACCATTCGGCGATCAGCCGCGGCTGGGTCAGCGTGTCCGGCTGGAGGTAGAGCACGCGTGGCGGTGGCGCACCCTGCACGATGGCGGCGACGCGGGCGATGGTGCGGTCGAAATAGTCGGTGTAGGCGGCGGCGCGGGCGGGGTTGGCGAAGACCTCGCCGAGCACGGTCATGCAGGTCTTCACGTCCTCGGGCCGGCGCCAGGCGAGGAACACCACGGGGATGCCGCGCGAGGCAAGCTGGTCCACGCTCTCGCGGTGCATGGTCAGCACCACGTCGGGCCGGGCGAGCAGGATCGCCTCGACATTCGGCTCGCGGGTGGGGAGCTGCATGGCGGGCAGGGTGGGCAGTTGCGGGGCGAAGACGGACTGGAATTTCCAGTGCGGGCGGGCGAAGTCGGCCAGGCCGTTGACCAGGGTGGCGGCCTCGCCCATGGCATAGACGAAGCTGTTCAGCACCGGCAGGGAGCCGAGGGTGACCACGCGGGTGATGCGTGCCGGCAGGGTGACGCGGCGCTTGGCCATGTCGGTGACCGTGCGCGCCTGGGCATGGGCGCGGCCGGGCAGCGTGGCGGCGAGGGCGCCGGCGAGGGCGGCGCGGCGGCTTGGGAAGGTCATGGGGCGGGCATCACCGGCACGCACAGCACCTGGCCGCGGGCACGGCCCTGGGTGAGGGGCACCACCTCGATCGGGGTGCCGTACAGCGCCTCCAGCATCGGCGCGGTGAGCAGTTCAGCGGGCGGGGCGGGGCCGAACAGGCGGCCGTCCTTCAGCAGCGCCACTTCGCCGCCGAGCAGGAAGGCGTGGTCGGGCAGGTGGCTGGTCAGCAGGATCGCGTAGCCGTCGGCGGCCAGGGCGCGCAGGATGGCGACGATGCGCATCTGGTTGGCGATGTCCAGGCTGGCGCAGGGTTCGTCCAGCACCAGCACCCTGGTGCCCTGGGCCAGCGCGCGGGCGACCAGCACGAGCTGGCGCTCGCCGCCCGACAGCTCGTCGAAGGCGCGCGCGGCGAGGTGGGCGATGGCCAGGCGCACCATCGCCGCCTCGGCCGTCGCCCGGTCGGCGGCGGTGGGCCCGGCCATGAAGCCGAGATGCGGGGTGCGGCCCATCAGCACGATGTCCAGCGCGCGGAAGGCGAAGGCGGCGGCGGCGGCCTGCGGCACATAGGCGATGTGGCGCGCGGCGGTGGCGGCGGACAGGGCGGCCAGGCTGTGGCCCGCCACTGTCACGTGCCCGGCGGTGGGGCGTTCGAGCCCGAGCAGGCAGCGCAGCAGGGTGGTCTTGCCGGTGCCGTTTGGGCCGAGCAACACCAGCGGCACGCCGGGGCGCAGGGCGAAGGCGACGCCGGCGAGCAGCGGCATCCCACCGGGCCAGGAAAAATGCAGGTTCTCGGCCCGCAGCATCAGAACCACTGCCGGCGGGTGCGGGCCAGCACAAGCGCGAAGAACGGCGCGCCGATCAGGGCGGTGAGGATGCCGAGCGGAACCTCGTAGGTGCCGCTGGCGCGCGCCAGGTTGTCCATGCCCAACAGGAAGCCGCCGCCGAGCAGCGCGGACATCGGCAGCACCGCGGCAAAGCCGGGGCCGACCAGCATGCGCACGATGTGCGGGATCAGCAGCCCGACCCAGCCGACAATGCCGCACAGGCTGGTGGCCGCCGCGGTCATCAGCGTGGCGGCCAGGATCAGCGCCAGGCGGACGCGGCGCACATCCACGCCCAGGCTGCGCGCCTCGTCCTCGCCGGCGGCCAGGGCGTGGACCTGCCAGCGCAGCGCATGCAGCACCAGGCCGGCGACGGCGATCGGCACCAGCACACCGAGCAGGGCGGCCGGGGTGGTGCGCGACAGGCCGCCGAGCAGCCAGAAGGTGATCGACGGCAACTGGTTCAGCGGATCGGCGGCGATCTTGGTCAGCGAGACCAGCGCCTGGAAGAAGGCCGAGACCACCAGGCCGGCCACCACCAGCACGAGGCTGGCATGGCGGTCGAAGGAGCGGCCGAGCCACACCGTGACCGCGACGGCAGCCAGGCCGAGCAGGAAGGCCATGCCTTGGATCGCCGCCCCCGGCAGGCCGAACAGGATGCCCAGGGCCGCCCCGAAGCCTGCGCCGGACGACACGCCGAGCACGCCGGGGGAGACCAGCGGGTTGCGGAACAGGTTCTGATAGGTGGCCCCCGCACAGGCCAGCGCCGCCCCCACCACCAGGGCGGCGGCGATGCGCGGGCCGCGCACGTCCAGCACCACCATCTCCACCGCCTCCGACCAGCCGCGTTCGGCCAGATGGACCTGCGCCAGGAATACCCGCGCCACCGTGCCCGGCGGAATCGGATAGGGGCCGACCAGGAAGGACAGCAGGAACAGCGCCAGCACCGCCAGCGCCGACAGCCCCAGCAGCATCGCCGGCCGCAGCGTCGGCATCACGCCCGCTCGCGGCGGAAGGGTCGGCACGGACAGGCTGGCAGATGGGTCAAGGCGGCATCCGTGCTCGGGCCAGGCGGGTGCGCGACGGTATCGAAGGCCCCGCCCAACGGCAACAACCCCACGGCAACAACCCCACGGCAACAAGCCCACGGCGACAAGCCGACAGCAACAAGCCGGCAGCGGCGGCTACACGCGCCGCACGTTCCAGAACTTCGGCACGCCCTCCAGCACCCCGTCGAGGTCGGCGCGCCAGGCGGCGGGCTGATAGGTGACGCCGCAGGGGGCGAGCGGGACGGTCCGGACCAGCTCGCGCTGGATCTCGCCGGCCAGGCGCAGGCGTTCGGCCGGGTTGGCGGCCAGCATCCATTGCGCGCGCATGGCTTCGTAGCGCGGGCCCTGGTACCAGCCGGATTCATTGGCGGCCACGCCGCGGATGCGGGAATTGACCAGCGGGGATGCCACCGACAGGCCGGGGACGTTGAGCATGTGCAGGTGGAAGCCGCCTTCCTCGGGCGGGATCTTCTTGATCACCCGCGTGGTCATGGTGGACCAGTCGGTGGTGACGGCGTCGAGGTTGATGCCGATGCGCTTCAGCAGGTCCACCAGCACCTCGCTGGCCGCCTTCACGTTGGGGTAGTCGCCGGGCAGGACGCAGACGATCTTCTCGCCCTTGTATCCGGCGGCGGTGAGGGCGTCGCGGGCCTGGGCGTCGGTGTAGCGCGGGCGGATCGTTTCCAGCCCGGCATCGGTCGCGTCCGGCGTGCCGGGGGGGAAAAAGCCGACGCCGGCGCGCTGCAGCTCGGGATCGCCGCCGCCGATCGCGGCGACGAAATCCTCCTGGTTGACGGCGCGCAGGATGGCGTGGCGCATTTCCGCCCGGTCGAACGGCGGCAGGGCCTGGTTGAAGCGGACGAAGGCGTAGTTGCCGAGCTTTTCCAGCACGCCGGAGCGCAGGTTCGGGTCGCGGCGGACAATCGGCAACAGGTCCTGGGCGGCGTATTCCCACCAATCCTGCTCGCCCTTCTGCATGGCGCCCAGCGCGGTGCCCTGGTCGGGCATGGTGGTCCAGATGACGCGTTCGAAATGGACGATCTTGGGACCGCTGTCGCCGTTCGGGGTGCCGGAGGGGCGGGGGACGTAGCCATGGAACTTCTCATAAACATTGCGCACGCCCTGCAGCCGCTCGCTGGCGACGTATTTGAACGGGCCGCTGCCGACCATTTCGGTGATCTGCTTGAACGGGTCAGTCTCGGCCAGGCGGGCCGGCATGATCACCGACATGTTGGCGCCGGGCTTGGCCAGCGCCTCGGCCAGCAGGGGGAAGGGGTGCTTGAGGCGGAAGACGATGGTGCGGTCGTCGGGCGCGGAGAGCTCGTCGGTTGCGGCCATCAGTTCGCGGCCCAGCACGTCGCGCTTGCCCCAGCGGCGCAGCGAGGCGACGCAGTCGCGCGCCAGGACGGGCTCGCCGTCGTGGAACCGCAGCCCGTCGCGCAGGCGGATGCGCCAGAGCTTGCCGTCGTCCTCGATGGTGTGGCCCTCGGCCATCTGCGGGTGGGCGCGCAGGGCGTTGTCGGCGCTGTACAGCCGGTCGAATACCAGGCCGGCGTGGTTGCGGGTGATGTTGGTCATGCTGAAGATCGGGTCGAGGAAGACCAGGTCGATCTGCGGGATGAAGCGAAGCACCCGCTGGCGCTCGGACTGGACGATGGCAGGCTGGGCGATCGCCGGGCGGGGGAGGCGCGGCGCGGCCACGGCGGCTGCGGCGGTGCCGAGCAGTGTGCGGCGTGCGATCCTGGTCATGGCGGCATTCCTCCGGCGTCGTGTTCGCGGCCTCGCGGCTGTGTCATGGCCCCGCGGCGCGAGTGTCGGCAAACCGGCGCCCTGTGTCCAGGCGCCGAGTTGTCGGCGCGGGCGGCGGGTGCGGTGGCGGGGTTGCCATGCTTGACGGGCCCGGTCGCGCTGCGCAGGCTGGCGGCGCAGCGCGGGAGGGTGGCATGGCAGGATCGTTGTCGGCGGCGCAGGCCGAAGCCTATCGGCGGGACGGCATCCTGTTTCCGATCCCGGTGATGTCCGCGGCGGAGGCGGCCGCGGCGGTGAAGCAGCTGGAGGTGATGGAGGCGCGCTGGGGCGGACGGATTCCCAAGCGGAGCAACCAGAAGCTGCATATGCTGGCGCCGTGGCTGAACGCGATCGTGCGCAGCCCCGCGGTGCTGGATGCCGTGCAGAGCGTGATCGGGCCGGACATCATCTGCTGGAACGGCGGGTTCTTCACCAAGAACGCCGGCGACGGCGCGTTCATCTCCTGGCACCAGGATTCCACCTATTGGGGCCTGTCGCATCCCGATATCGTCACCGCATGGATTGCGTTCACGCCCAGCACGCCCGAAAGCGGCTGCATGCAGGTGATTCCCGGCACTCATACCGCCGACCAGGTGCCGCACCGCGACACCTTCGCCGCGGGCAACCTGCTGAGCCGCGGACAGGAGATAGCCGTCGAGGTGGACCGCACCCAGGCGGTGGACGTGGTGCTGCGGCCGGGCGAAATGTCGCTGCACCATGTGCGTATCTTCCACGGCTCGGAGGCGAACAACAGCAGCACACGGCGCATCGGCTATGCCATCCGCTATATCCCCACCTATGTCCGCCAGGTGAGCGGGCCACGGGCCAGCGCGTTCCTGGTGCGCGGGCAGGACCGCTTCGGACATTTCGACGACGAGCCTGTGCCGAAGGCGGATTATGCGCCCGAGGCGGTGGCGGCTTATGAAGACGCGCTGGATCGGCTGGACAAGGTTCTGTACGCCGGCACGGACAGGTGAAGGAAGACTTCTTTTTCTGAAGAAAAAGAAGCAAAAAGACTTCCATCATATTTCATGGTGTGGCACCTGCGTGCCACACACTTCAGTGAATAAAAGAATCTTTTGGTTCTTTTTTTCAAAAAAGAACATTCCTTACCGATCAATCCTTCGCATCGCCAACCGGCAGCCGGGTGCGCCGCCCCGGGGGGCGGGTTGCCGGCGGATGGCGCGCCGGGCGAAGGATTCCTGCATGGATGAAACTCCATTGTAAGGAGTCCGACTTATTAAAGAAGATACAATTTTCAGTTGATGTTGAATTAACGATGACATTGTCAATCTTAGCGAAGTGTTCGCAGTATTCGCGCTCCATGCTGGGCCGGCTCCGCCGCAGCCGCCGTGGCACCGTGGCAATGGAATTCGCGATGGTGATGCCGCCCTTCCTGCTGCTGTGCTTCGGCTTCATCGGCGTGAATGCGGCGCTGTACACCCGCTCCGCGATGCAGAATACCGCCCAGTTGGCGGCCCGCATGATGGCGACCGGGCAGTTGACGAATTTCGCCAACGGCGCGATCGGCGGCGGCAACACCACGGTCACCACCACATGCAGCGGCGGCATGTCCAGCACCATCGTGGAGTATTACGCCTGCCAGGACCTGCCGACCTGGGCGACATTCACCGTGACCGCGACGCTGAACTGCGCGGTTCCCAGCGTGACGGTGAGCGTGCAAGCCTCCAATTTCAACTCCACCGGAACCGGCGATCGCCTGCAGGTCCTGTTGGGCAAGACACTCACCGTCCAGTCGGTGATGATGAAGGAAGGAACCTGCCCATGAGCGCCCGTTCCACCCGCCCGCCGTTGCGCTCCCGCAGCGGCAGCGTTGGCGTTTTCGCCGCCATGATCGGTGGCGTGCTGATCGGCATCGGCACGCTGGCGCTCGACCAGGCGAACCTGAAATATCACGGGCTCTTGCAGCGCCAGACCACTCAGGCCGCGGCGATGGCCGCCGGGGCCAAGATCTCCACCTACTACAGCACCGGCGGGTCCAGCGCGGCGGTCGTCGCCGCGGCCCAGACGATCGCCGCCGCCAACATGCCGGTTGGCAAATACGGCAACATCGTACCCGCGGCCAATGTGGTGCTGGGCAACTGGGACGCCGTCAACGCGATCTTCACCCCGCTTGCCGCCGGCGCCACCAACCCGGACGCGGTGCGGGTCACCGGGGTCAGTTCCGCCGCCAACGGCAATCCGGTGCCCTGGCTGGTGGCGCGCCCCGGGGTGAGCGACCGCGACTACACCACCCAGGCGATTGCCAGCTACGGCACCGGGCAGACCTGGAACACCATCATCACCAACGACCTGTCGGGCTCCTTCGCCTCGGCGATCGCCAGCCAGCGGGCGGCGGACGATGCCATCCTGAACTGCGTCAAGACCGCCGCCGGCAGTGCGTCGCAGTTCGGCATCACCACCCATACCGGCGTCTCCGCGATCTTCCAGCCGCTGAGCCAGGCCTCGGTGAACTTCGCCGCGCTATCGGCCAGGATCGCCACGATGAACTCGTGCGGCAATTCCGGCGCGCCGGCGTGCAGCGGCAGCAACGTGGCCTCGGCGATCTATTCGGCGCGCCAGCAATTCGCCAATGCCGCCTACGACAACACGCGCAAGAACATCATCATCATCACCGACGGCGTGCCGAACGGGGTGAACCGGACCTACACGCGGGAGGATGGCATCTACCCGGACGATACCGCGACAACGCCGACCTGCACGGTCAATTGCACGGATGCGCAAACCTGGACGATGGCGATCAACCAGGCGACGCTGGCGCGCAACGCCGGCATCTCGATCAGCACCATCTACTATTCCGGCAACACCCCCGCGGCCCAGCGCGCGGCCTATGCTGCGCAGCTGGGCGCGCTGGTGGGCGGCACCGGCGTTGCGATGGTGGCGCCGAGCACCGGGCAGATCTCGGGCGTCTTCGCCGGCTTCTGCAGCACCATGTCCTCGGCCTTGAAGGCGGTCTACTGACCGCCGGGGCCCTGAAGGCGGTCCACTGACCGCCGATGCCTTGAAGGCGGTCCACTGACCGCCGGCCGCTACTCCACCGCCACGGCCACGTGGCGGAGGAAGGCGGGGCGGGTGCGCATGGCGTCGTACCAGGCGCGCAGCCGCGGCAGGTCGGGCCGGTTGTCGATCGGCATGTGGAACCAGCGGTGCAGATGCGGGCCAAAGGCGATGTCGGCCAGGCTCGGCGCCGGGCCGCACAGGAAGCCGCCCTGCGCCGCGGCGCGATCGCCGCAGATCGCCCAGATCCGGCCCAACTCCACCACCGCCGCGGCGATGGCGCCCTGGTCGCGCCGTTCCGCCGGGGTGCGGATCAGGCCGATGAAGATGGTGCTGGCCGGGCGGCTCTGCGCAGTCTGCTGGAAATCCATCCACGCCTCCACCTCCGCCCGTGGCCCCGGTGCCCTCGGATACAGCGTGCTGTCCGGCGCATAGGCGTTGCACAGATAGCGGATGATGCTGTTGCTCTCGAACAGCCGAAGCCCGCCATCCTCGATGCTGGGCACCAGGCCGAGCGGGTTCATGCGCCGGTATTCCGCCGTGTCGGTGCCGCCAAAGGCCCCGCCGGCGTCGATGCGCTCATAGGGCAGGGCGAGTTCGTCCAGCGTCCACAGCACCTTCATCACGTTGCTGGACGTGGTGCGGCCCCACAGCTTGATCATGCCAATCCCCTCCCGGTGCACCCGCCAGCCTAGGCACCCGCCGGCGCCGGAGCAAACAGGCGCACGCTTGCGGCGCCGCACCGCCGGGTTCATAGCAGCGCGATGCCGCCGATCTCGCTCCGTGCCGGGCTGACCCTGGCCGCCCTGTCGCTGTCCGCCGCACTGTTCGCGGCGATGGCCAGCGAATGGTGGGGCGGGCTGGTGCCCTGCGCGCTGTGCCTGCTGGGAAGATGGCCGTACCGGGTGGCGATCGCCCTGGCGCTGCTCGGCCTGGTGCTGCCGCGCCGGCTGGCGGCGTGGTGTGCCGGCGCGGTGGTGCTGGCGATGCTGGCCAGTGCGGCGATCGGCGTGGTCCATGTCGGCGTGGAGGCCGGCTGGTGGCCCAGCCCGCTGCCCGGCTGCGTCGCCCGCTTCACCCCCGGCGCCGGCGTCGCCGACCTGCCCGCCCGCCCCGCCAAGCCGTGCGACGAGCCAACCTACCTGATCCCCGGCCTGCCGCTGTCGATGGCGGCGATGAGCCTTATATTCTCCCTGGCCACCGCCGCCGCGATGGCCGCCGTGCTGCTGTGCCACCGCCCCCGACCAACGAGGCTGCCATGACCGTCAACCCGCTCCCCGGCGACCCCGGCCACCAGGCCCGCATCGCGCGCATGATCCGCGTGGACCACGCCGGCGAATACGGCGCCAAGCGCATCTACCAGGGCCAATTGGCCGTGCTCGGCCGCGGCCCCAAGGGCGACCTGATCCGCCACATGCAGGCCCAGGAGCAGGTCCACCTGGACAGCTTCGCCGCCATGATCCCCCGCCGCCGCGTGCGGCCGACGGCCCTGCTGCCGTTCTGGCACGTCGCCGGCTTCGCGCTCGGGGCCGCCACCGCCCTGCTGGGCGAGCGCGCCGCCATGGCCTGCACCGTGGCCGTGGAGGAGGCGATCGACGAGCACTACGCGGCGCAATCCGCCAGCCTGGGCGAGGACGAAGCCGAACTGCGCGATACCATCGAGACATTCCGCGCCGAGGAACTGGAACACCGCGACATCGGCCTGGCGCACGAGGCCGAGCAGGCGCCGGGCTACCGGCTGCTGTCGGGGCTGATCAAGGCGGGCTGCCGGGTGGCGATCGCGGCGAGCGAACGGGTTTAGCAAAGGTAAGCAAGACCTTCTTTTTCTGAAAAAAAGAAGCAAAAAGACTTTTGCTCATTGCCTCCGTGTTGCCCGCCACATCACGCTGACCTAGCCTTGGGCATCCATGACGGGGGCGATCCATGTCCAGCCTGCTGACCCAAGGCGACACGCCGGCCACGGTGGAGGCGCCGCGCACCCGCGACCTCGGCGATCCCGGATTCTGGCGCGCATTGGCGCCGGGCCTGCGGGTGGAGGATGTCCGTTCGGTCCAAGCGCTGGAGGCGATCACCCCCAGCGCGGCGGACATGGCGGCGATTCGCGCCCTGGTGGTGGAGGAGGGGTATTTCCAGGCCTCCGGCATCGCCTGGCCGATGGATATCGCGCTGATGGCCGACACCGTGCGAATGCTGGACCGCGCCGGACTGCCCGCGGTGTTCGCCTTCCTGTACGACGAGTTCTGGATCCCGTTCTACCGGCTGCAGCCGATCTATGCCGGGTTGCTGGGCGACTACATGATGCTGCCGGATTTCTGGGTCTGGAATGTCGATCCCGCCCGCGGCGATGCCGGCTGGCGGCCGCATCGCGACAAGGGCCACGCCGCGCTGTTCCCCGACGGCACGCCCAAGTCGATCACCACCTGGATGCCGCTGTCGCGGGCCACCCCGTTGAACGGCTGCATGTACATCGTGCCGGCCACCCAGGACCCCACCTACAACACGCCCGAGGACAAGGAGTGGCGCTTCGAATATGCCGGCATCCGCGCCTTGCCGGCCGAGGCGGGCGACGTGTTCATGTGGAACCAGGCAGTGCTGCATTGGGGCAGCCGCACCTCGCCGCGCGGCGGGGCGTCGCGGGTGTCGATGGCGTTCGAGTTCCAGCGCGCCGACGTGGCACCGTTCAACCAGCCGCTGATGAAGCCGCTGGAATTCCACTCCTTCGCCGCCCGTCTGCGCCTGATCGCCAAGCAGATCCTGCAGTACCGCCACATGTACAAGGTGGACCCGGCGATCGAGCGCGTGGCGCGCGCCGTGCTCGCCGCACCCGGCTGACGGCGAAGTTCTGGCCGCGCCGGGGCTGACAAACGCCCGTCAGCCCCGGCGCAAGGTCCATTTGACGGTGCAGAGCGTGCTGCCGATCTCGGCTTCCAGCACGCCGGCCGTGATCCTGCCATCCACCAGGTATTCGCGGCTGCTGCGCCGGGCGCTGTGCATGTTGGCCAGCGACGCGGTGGCGCCGAACAGGGTGCCGTCGGGCTTCACCTCCACCTCGATGATATCCTTGGCCGGCCCCCAGCTGCGCTTGAAGTGGCTATTGACGATGCGCACGGTCACCGGATGGTCCAATCCCTCGCAGCGGGCGCTGGTGTTCTTGCGGATGGTGACCTGCTCGCCCTTCCACACGCCGTCGAACGGGCCGCCGGCACCCAACGGGTGGCTGCCGGCAAGCGCCAGGACAACAACCGCGTATCGCACCATCCGCATGTCCGCCTCCCTTCGCGCTGCAATCGGGGAGGCTGACTATAGCAACCGCCGAAAGCGCCGGAAGGAGCGGCATGCCCGCCGCGCGGCGCTACTCCACCGCAAGCCCCTTGCGTGCCAGCGCTTCCTCCTGGCTCGACACCCCGCCGCGCGCCGCCGACCAGGCCACCGGATTCTCCAGGAAGCGGCGCACCTCGGCCAGCGCGCTGTCGGAGAAATACGGCCGCTCGCGGCACGCCTCCAGCACGTCCCACCAGGTGCACAGGTGATGCAGCTGGATGTCCATGCGCTTCAGCGTCTCGAAACTGCCGGGGAACACGCCGTAGAAGAACACCACGAAGGTGTGGTTGCAGATCGCGCCGGCATCGCGCAGCGCCTGGCAGAACTGCACCTTGCTGCCGCCATCGGTGGTCAGGTCCTCCACCAGCAGGGTGTTCTTGCCCTCGGGCACGTCGCCCTCGATCAGCGCGTTGCGGCCGAAGCCCTTGGGTTTCTTGCGGACATAGGCCATCGGGGCCGCCATCCGGTCGGCGATCCAGGCGGCGAACGGGATGCCCGCGGTCTCGCCCCCGGCGATCGCCTCGATGGTCTCGAAGCCGATGTGGCGGCCGATCTTCTCCACCCCGAGTTCACATATCTTGGCACGGGCGCGCGGGAAGTAGATGATGCGCCGGCAATCGATGTACACTGGCGACTTCCAGCCCGAGGTCAGGGTATAGGGTTCCTCGGGGCGGAAGTTTACCGCCTTTATTTCCAGCAGGATCCGTGCCGTGGTCAGGGCGGCATCGCGATCCCAGTCCGTCATGTGCAGCTTTTCCATCCGGGGCCTCCCTATGCGCCACGCCGATATCCCGGCCGTTCCTAGCCGCCACACCGGTTCCCGTCCATTGGGCTCCCGTCCATTGGG
>JADLHF010000242.1 GCA_020848935.1 Acetobacteraceae bacterium | reverse complement strand
TGGGCGGCTACAGCCATTCGCGGCTGCGCCAGGTGGTGTTCGGCGGCTTCACCCGCAGCACGCTGGGCCATGCGGCGGTGCCCGTGCTGATGGCGCATTGAGTCCCCGCCGGGCACCGGCCAACTAGCTCGCCGGGCACCGGCCAAGCAAAAAGGGCGGGACCCGCAGGTCCCGCCCTCTTTTTTTCCGCTTGCGCGGTCGGTTCAGACCACGGCCGCTTCCAGCAGCGGGGCAGCCAGCATCTGGCCGTCGGCGGTGCGGTGCAGGCTCACCTGGCTCAGGCTGGTGGCGCCGGGGACTGCCACCGAGAAGCCGCCACGGCCACCGGCCAGGCCGGCCTGGTCGAGGTCGGCGCGGTAGCGGTTGGCCACCACGCGGGCGACGGGCTGGCCGTCGACGAGAATGTCGGCCTCGACCGCCTCGCCGCCGTCGATCACCCAGCCGGTCAGGATGCCGTTCTCCAGGCTCTCCAGGTTGCCCTGCAGCGGGCCGGTGGCGGCCGGGGCGGTAATGCCGGCCAGCGCGCCCAGGCGAGCGCGGATGGCGGCGAGTGCCGGGCCCTCCTCCAGGCGCGCGATCTCCTGCACGCTGCTGGTGGCGGTGCCGTAGAGCATGCCGTACTCGTCGGCATTGTCGAAGATGGCACGGCTGTTGTGATCGACGAAGGTCTCCGACGCGGCGCCCTCGGCGAAGATCGCCTCATGGCCATCCATTTCGACATGGAAGTAGGAAACGTCGGCCACCGTGGTGTCGCGCACGATGGACACGCCGTTCACCAGGGCAGCGGCCGGCACCATGGCGCCGTCGATCAGCATGCCGTGCTGCGGGGACACGCGCAGGTCGCGGGTCGGCAGGCCACCGCCCAGCGAGCCGGCGCGGAACAGCACCGGGCGCACGAAGGCCTCGCTGGCGCCGAACTCGGCCTCATAGGTGCGGTGGCCGATCCACTTCACCTTCTTGGCGGAGCCGTCCAGCGTGGTGACCAGGTCGCCGGCCTGCAGCGCCTCCACCGGGCGCTCGCCGGCGGGAGTGCGGATCATCGTGCCCTGCATGTAGCAGGCCAGCACCCAGGTGTAGCTGTAGCTGGATCCCAGGTAGCCAACGCCGGTCCAGCCGCGCAGCGACATGCGGAACGAGTCCTGGTAGGACCATCCGATGACCACGATGCTGTTGAGCCAATCCTGCACCTGCGCGGCGGTCCCGCTATGGAACAGCGTATTGCCCTGCGCCACCGAGGTGAAGTTGGTGCCGTCGCCCTTCTGCCACATCGTCGCGCCGTCGGTGTCGCCGTTGCCGGCCGGGTCGCTGAAGATCAGGCGCATGGTCACGTCGTCGGAGCCACCGGCATCGGCCACGGTGGCGGCGGCGAACGGGTTGAAGGTATAGGCCGAGTTGATCGTCACGGTCTCGGTGCTAAGGCCGGTGCCCGGCAGGTTGTTGACGGTATCGTCGCCAAAAGTCATCGTCGCCATGAGATATGGTCCTTCAGTAATTGCCGGGGCAGGTGTTGCCAGGGCGGATGTTGTCGTAGCGGATGTTGTCGTAGCGGATGTTGTCTTCAGCAGGTGTTGTCTTATCGGATGTTGCCTTCGCAGATGCCGTTGGTGCGCCGGGTGACGCAGCGTCCGGCGCGCCCGCTTGGCACGAAGCCGCGGCACATCGGCCGGGCGCGCAGCACCTGCCCTTTCTGCCCCAGCGTGGCGTGTTGCGGCCGCATCACATTCATCTCCATACCGGGAACCCGGACGGGAAAATCCCGTGCCCAGGTTCACGACCTGAGCCGAACCGTATCACATTCAGGCGCAAACCCGTCAATGATCTCATGCGGTTAAGCATCTGAGACAAAATGCAACACAATGTAACTCAAACTCGCCACGACCGAAGATTCATATTTCGTTCAGCATGTTGCGCCGCACCCGTCGGATCCGCCGCCACCGCCGGTGGCACGTCCCCCTCGCTCACGAAGCCGTGAGCATGCGCCGATCCGCCGATTTCCCGCCGCGGACCGACAATCTCAGCCGCCGCGCCTGCCGCGATACACCACGAACCCCGCGATCGAATCCAGCAGCGCCTGCGGCTCATCCGCCCGGATCGAGTGGCTCGAATGCTCGAAGATGCGCAGATCGCTGCCGGGGATCAGCCGGTGGATCTCCTCGGAGAACTCCGGCGGGCAGATCCAGTCATGCCGCCCGGCACAGATCAGCGTCGGCGCGGTGATCTGGCCCAGTTCCGGCCGCAGGTCGAAGGTCTGCAGGAACCCGCCGGGCTTGAACGCCATGTTGATCGCATCCGGCGCCAGGATGCCCCGATCCCGCGCCTTGCTGCTGGCCGCCGCATCGAAGGTGGTCGAGTACATCGGCCCCATCACATCATAATAATGTCGCAGCTTCGCCTCGTCGGTCAGCTCCCCGGCCCAGAGCTGCCGGCACACATCGATCTGCTCGGCCGTGCCACGCTCGGCGATGATCTGCTGCGCCCGCGCGTTGAACCCGAAATGCGCGGCGGTCACGATCAGCACCAGGTGGCTGACGCTGTGCGGGTAGCGCGCGGCATGCGCCATCGCCACCATCCCGCCATAGGACGTGCCGATCGACACGATCGGACCCAGGCCGAGATGAACCCGCAGCGCCTCCATGTCCTCGACATTCTCGTCCAGCGTGTATTTGGCGACATCGCCGCGCGCAGAGCGCCCCTGGCCGCGATGGTCGAAATAGACCAGCTGCATCCGCTCGGCGAGCGGCGCCATCCCCGGCTTGAACCCGCTATGGTCCCCGCCCGGCCCGCCATGGAGCACAAAGCCCACCGGCTTCTCGCGCATCCGCCGCCCGTCCGGCACCAGCCCCATGCCCTCCACGTCGAAATAGATTTCCGTGTCGCGAATGCGTGCGCGCATGGTCCTGCCCTTCTGCCCAACGGGGCGATACGCTAGACGGAAGGACGCACCGGGGAAACGGGGGAGGGAGCATGGATTTCGACCTGACCGAAGACCAGCGCGCCTTCCAGGCCACCGCCCGCGCCTTCGCCGCCGACCGCCTGGCGCCCAACGCCGCGCGCTGGGACGCCGAGCGCCACTTCCCCGCCGCCGAACTGCGCGAAGCCGCCGCCCTCGGCTTCGCCGGGCTCTATGTCGATGCGGCCCATGGCGGCACCGGCCTGTCGCGCCTGGACGCCGCCCTGGTGTTCGAGGAACTGGCCGCCGCCTGCCCCAGCACCACCGCCTTCCTGACCATCCACAACATGGTCGCCTGGATGATTTCCGCCGTCGGCACCCCGGCCCAGCGGGAGCGCTTCCTGCCGAAGGTGCTGTCCGGCGCGCACTTCGTCTCCTACTGCCTGACCGAACCCGGCAGCGGTTCCGACGCCGCGGCACTGAAAACCCGCGCCGAGCCCACCGGCGACGGCCACTACACGGTGAACGGCACCAAGGCCTTCATCTCCGGCAGCGGTATTTCCGATCTCTACGTCACCATGGTCCGCACCGGCGCCGACAGCCCGCGCGGCATCTCCTGCATCGTCGCCGAGAAGGGCATGGAAGGCCTGTCCTTCGGCGCGCCGGAGAACAAGATGGGCTGGAACAGCCAGCCCACCGCGCAGGTGATCTTCCAGGACGTGCGCGTGCCCGCGGAAAACCGCCTCGGCGCCGAGGGCGAGGGCTTCCGCCTCGCCATGATGGGGCTCGACGGCGGGCGCATCAACATCGCCGCCTGCTCGCTGGGCGGCGCCCGCGCCTGCCTGCAAGCCGCCACCGCCTACGTCCTGGAACGCCGCGCCTTCGGCAAGACGCTCTCCGAATTCCAGGCCCTGCAATTCAAGCTCGCCGACATGGCCACCGAGCTGGAAGCCGCCCGCCTGATGGTCCACCGCGCCGCCGCCGCATTGGACCACGGCGCCCCCGATGCCACCCTGCGCTGCGCCATGGCCAAGCGCTTCGCCACCGATGCCTGCTTCCGCATCGTCGACGAGGCGCTGCAACTCCACGGCGGCTACGGCTACATCCGCGAATACGGCATGGAACGCTACCTGCGCGACCTCCGGGTGCATCGCATCCTGGAAGGCACCAACGAGATCATGCGCGTCATCATCGCGCGCAAGCTGCTGGAGGCTGCATGAAAATCTCCCTCATCGGGCTCGGCAACATGGGCCTGCCGATGGCCGCCAACCTGCTGAAGGCGGGCCACGAAGTGGTCGGCTTCGACCTCTCGGCCGCCGCCATGGCCGCCCACCGCGCCAATGGCGGCACCACGGCGGACACCATCGCCGCCGCCGTCGCCGACGTCGACGCGGTCGTGACCATGCTGCCCACCGGCAAGCACGTGGCCGATGTCTGCACGGGGCAGGGCGGCGTGCTCGCCAGCATCTCCGCGCGCACCAAACTCGTCATCGACAGCTCCACCATCGATGTCGCCACCGCCCGCCAGGTCGGCGCGGACGCTGCCGCCCGCGGCATCGAATTCCTCGACGCCCCGGTCTCCGGCGGCACCGGCGGCGCGGTGGCCGGCACCCTCACCTTCATGGTCGGCGGCAGCGAAGCCGGCTTCGCGCTGGCCGAGCCGGTGCTGAAAGGAATGGGCCGCGCCATCATCCACGCCGGCCCGCCCGGCGCGGGACAGGTCGCCAAGGCCTGCAACAACATGATGCTGGCCATCTCGATGATCGGCGTGTCCGAGGCCTTCGCGATGGCCGACGGGCTCGGCCTGTCGCGCCAGAAGCTGTTCGACATCGTCGGCCCCTCCACCGGCCAGAGCTTCGCGCTCACCGGCTATTGCCCGGTCCCCGGCCCGGTGCCGACGAGCCCCGCCAACCGCGACTACGCCCCCGGCTTCACCGCCGCCCTGATGCTCAAGGATCTCCGCCTCGCCCAGGACGCCGCCCGCGCCGCCGGCGCCCCCACCCCGCTCGGCGCCCACGCCACCCAGTTGTTCGCCGCACTGGTCGAGTCCGGCGCGGGTGGCAAGGACTTCTCCATCATCGCCCAATGGCTCGCCGCCAAGACGCGGGACGAGCTGTCATGACCACCGCCACCCTGCGCGCGGCCCGCGACTGGATCGTCGCCCAGCGCAGCGACTACGCCGTGGCCTATCGTGATTTCCGCTGGCCGGAACTGACGAAGTTCAACTGGGCACTGGACTGGTTCGACGCCGAACTGGCCACCGGCGCGAACGCCACCCGCCCCGCCCTGTGGATCACCGGCGCCGGCGCGGCCCGCGTCACCTTCGGCGAACTTTCCGCGCGCAGCAACCAGGTCGCCAACGGCCTGCGCCGCCTCGGCGCCAAGCGTGGCGACCGCATCCTGCTGATGCTCGGCAACGTGGTGCCGCTGTGGGAGGTGATGCTGGCCGCGATGAAGCTCGGCGCCGTGGTGGTGCCGGCCACCACCCTGCTCACGCCCGCCGACCTCGCCGAACGCGTCGCCCGCGCCCGCGTCCGCTTCGTGGTCACCGCCGCCGACGATGCCGCCAAGCTGGCGGTGCTCGACGCGTCGGTGCCCCGCATCACCACGGGCGGCGCCCCCGAAGGCTGCACCGGCTACGACTCGTTCGCCACCGAATCCACCAGCTTCACCCCGGACGGCGAAACCGACGCCGACGACCCGCTGCTGCTCTATTTCACCTCCGGCACCACCGCGAAGCCGAAGCTGGTGCTGCACAGCCACCGCTCCTACGCCCTCGGCCACCTCACCACGGTCTATTGGCTCGGCCTGATGCCCGGTGACATCCACCTCAACATCTCCTCGCCCGGCTGGGCCAAGCACGCCTGGTCCTGCTTCTTCGCCCCCTGGATGGCATCCGCCTGCATCTTCATCGCCAACCAGCCGCGCTTCGACGCCCGCGCCCTGCTTGAAACCCTGGTCGAGCACAAGGTCACCTCGCTCTGCGCCCCCCCCACCGTCTGGCGCATGTTCATCCAGGAAGATCTGAAATCCCACAAGGTCGCATTGCGCGAAGTCTGCGGCGCCGGCGAACCGCTGAATCCCGAGGTGATCGAGCAGGTCCGCGCCGCCTGGGGCCTGACCATCCGCGACGGCTATGGCCAGACCGAAACCACCCTGCAAGCCGCCAACCCGCCGGGCCAGCCGATCAAGCCCGGCTCGATGGGCCGCGCCATGCCCGGCTACACGCTGGTGCTGCTCGACGCCGACGACAAGCCCGCCGATG
>JADLHF010000241.1 GCA_020848935.1 Acetobacteraceae bacterium | reverse complement strand
CGTGCGGAAATCTTCTGGATCGCCGGCTTGCCCTTCGGCCCACCCTCGTAGTAGCCGTCGAACCGTTCGTAATCGACGCCGGTCGAGACGTCGATCTTGGTGAACCGGTACGGCCCGGTGCCGATCAGCGCCTTGGAGTAGCCCTCCGCGCCAACCCGCTCGCGATAGGCCTTGGGCCAGATCGGGGTGACCATGGCCAGGTAGTCCAGCGCCGCCGGGGTCGGCCGCTTCATATGCAGGCGCACGCTGAAGGGGCCGGTCTTCTCCGCACCCTGGATCCAGGCATAGTTGGCGGGGGTGGACAGCCTTGTGTCCGGGTGGACCACGGTGTTGATGGTATAGACCACGTCGTCGGCGCTGAAGGCGCTGCCGTCGTGGAACTTGACGCCCTCGCGCAGGGTGAAGTCGATGGTCTTGGCATCCACCCACTTCCACGCGGTGGCCAGCGCCGGCACGTTCTTGAAGGTGTGCGGGTCGCGATGCACCAGGCCGTCCATCGCGTGGTGTGCGATGATGATGCCGGTACGCTGGCTGTTGAAATACGGGTCGATGTTCGGCACGGCATCGCGGAAGGCCACGCGCAATGTATTGGCGCTGCGCTGCGCCTCGGCCGGACGAACGAAGACATTGGGCAGCGCGAGGCCGCCGGCGGTTGCCGCAATACCCTGGCCGAATTGGCGTCGTTTGATCGACATTGTCTGTTGCTCCCTGTCTGCCAGGACAAACTAGGGAAGCAGGAGGCGGTCAGGCAAGCCCGCAGCGCCGATTAATAGCGACAGCACCGCTGTATCCACCCAATTCGCCGAAACGAGACCCTGTTGAACCAAAGGAGAATTCTACAGCGGATGATCGGGCGATGGCGCTATGCAACCACCCGGCCGGCCATGCCTGACGACGTGGTGGCCTGCGATGGTTCGCGCGACCCCCGAACCGGTCGCTGATTGGATTTCCTGCCTGACGGCGGCGATGTTGCCGCGGATCATGGGTGAGACGATGCCGGCCGCACCGGTCAAGCCGCTTGACGCCCACCCAGTCCAGGTCATCGTCTGCAAGGCGCGGTTGCCGAAGGGCGCGGCCGGGGTCCTCGGCTTCGGCCCTGCTGTCGTCGAGCCCGCGCCGATGGTCGACCCCAAGCTGTATTGCCGAGCCGAAATCGCTCGTCTGGAAAGCCCCGGCAGCGGCGGTTCTGGCCAAGCTCGACGGACCGAAAACGTCATTCAATTGACGCGTTGCACCGGTGGTTGGCTTCCATCGCAAGCAGCGATTGAAATGGGTCGTGATCGCCGGTTGGGTTGCATCGTGACGAGCACCCTGCGAGCCGGGCGGGGCATTTGACGCTTCGCCCGCCAGCACCTAGAAGGTCGGCAGCAAACGTCGTGTGACTCTCCCGGCGGAGGGGTGGCCGAGCGGCTGAAGGCGACGGTTTGCTAAATCGTTGTACGGGTTAAACCGTACCGTGGGTTCGAATCCCATCCCCTCCGCCAATTTCCAGATATATGGAATTCATCCGACCCGCGTTCAGCCGCCAGGTGAGCGTCGCCGCGCACACGCATCTCCGGCGAAAGCATCTTCGTCGTCCTGCTCATCGCTCCAGGCACTCAGGAGTTGGAGCTACCGCCAAATCCCGAGCGGTTCACGGGGCCGTGTCCGCGAGGACCATTGTTCAGATCTGGACAAGTGTCGTCCTGAAACAGGATGCGCTGGGCGGCGCCATCGACGTCGTCATACTGATCGTTGTTGATGCACCAAATGAAGCTCCCCAGACCGATCGCACCCAGGCCAATCGAGATGGGAATCAGGTAGATGAGGCTGATCATGGGCGGACGCCCTGCGTACCCGCGCCGCGGTGATCGGAAACCTCCGGGGTTTGCGGGGCAGTCTGCGGGGCAGTCCCGGACGCTCGGTCTGCCAGCAAGGCCCGATATGCGTGCCAAGTGCCGTGGCCCAGCACCGGAAAGGCAATAATCAACCCAATGAAGCCGGTAGCCACGCTTGCTGCGATCAACACGAGCACAATGGCCCCCCAGGTGAGCATCACCGGAAGGTTGTTCCATACCAGAGCCATGCTGGTGCCCATTGCGGTAAAGGCATCGACCCTTTCGCGCATCAGCATCGGAAGGGAGACCGCGCTGATCGCGAACGAGAACGCCGCGAACAGCCCGCCAATCATTCCGCCGACCACAAGCATGGCCAAACCGGTCGGTGTGGTGAAGAGCATCCGCGCGATATGGTCCAGTCCGGGGAACGCAACCATGCCGAAGAAGAGGGCGTAGATCAGGATGGCAGCGCGCATCCACAGGAGCATCAGGAGGCACAACAGCACCCCGGTGAACAGCACCTGCCCCCCGGATTGCGGCTTCACCAAGATCATCCGAAGCAGCCCGATCGGCTCACCGGCCTCGATGCGGCGGCTCTTCTCGTAGAGGCCAACGGCCAGCACCGGCCCCATCACCATGAACCCTGCGAGGGCGGGAAACAGGATATAGTCCGCTTCAAACGCGAACAGCCCGCCCACGATCGCCATCGAGATCAACACGACAATCAACCCGTATCCCAGGCTTGCCGCCGGCTGTACCAACAGGTCGCGCCACCCGGCGCGCAGCCACCGCCAGGCCTCACCGGCACGCAGGGGGCGCTTCCAGATCACCGCGCGCGGATGGGGCGGTGCGACGGCTGGAAGTGTTGTCATCATCGGCCTCCTGGTCGGTTGTTCGCGCGTTCGTCGTGCATCATGGTCAACATGCGGAGGAAGCGGCCGCAAGCCGACCATTTCCATCGCCGCTGTCGCCACGCCGGATATGGGGGATGCAGTCCGGCTGCGACACCACCGCGACATAGACGAGATGCGCGTTGGCCGCGACCAGCAGCATGACTCCGGCGATGACGGCGAATCGGATCACGGTCCTGGGCATTGTCTGCGGCACCACCAGGTGCTCACGGCACTTCGGTGCGCAGGTCAAGCAGATACAATGTCAGTATCTTGCGATCCACCGGGCTCAGGCGGGGTTCCCAGGCCGGCATATGGCCCTGGCGCCCACCCCAGACCGTGGTGAACACCGATTGCAGATCGCCGCCAAATGTCCAGAACCGGTCGGTGAGATTCGGCGCGCCGACATCGATATTGCCGGTTGCGGCTTCGCCATGGCAGGCGACGCAGTTCGCCGCAAAGACTTCCTTGCCGGCCGCAAGCTGCCCCGGCGGCGCAGTGCGCGCCACGTTCGGTTCCGACAGGCTGCGCACATAGGTGACGACCGCCGCGATCTCCTCGCGCGGGAGCATCTGGTCGCGTCCGAATGCCGGCATCTGCGCGATCCTGGTCTGATCGTGCGTGGCGTTGATGCCCACGCGAATGGTCTCGGCGATCTGCTGCGGCGTGCCGCCCCACATCCACGAGGTCGTTGTCAGGTTCGGAAAGCCCGGTCCGCCCTGGGCGTTGGCACCATGGCAGGCGGCGCAGTTATCGGCGAACAGCCGGTGGCCGGTCTGGCGAACGCGCACCATCAGCTGCGGGTCGGCCTGGATCGCGGCGTAGTCCTGCGTGGCGATCCGCGTCTCCCACGTGGAGCGCGCGCGCGCGGCCTCGTCGAGCTTTTCGGCCACGGTGGTGCGCTGATCGATGCCCAGCAGGCCCTTGGTGAACGTCACGCCAATGGGCCAGGCGGGCATCAGCACCCAATAGACCACGGCAAACAGGAAGGTCGCGATCAGGAAGGCATAGACGACCCTGGGGACCGGCGTGTTCAGCTCCTTGATGCCGTTCCAGACGTGCCCGGTGGTCATGTAGCCGCTGTGTGGATCGCGCTCTTCTACCGCCATGGCTTGTCTTCCTCGTGGAGCACGGAACCGGCGGCATCGTCGAAGGTCTTCTTGTTGGCGGGCCACAAGACATAGGCCAGCACGGCGACAGACATGCCGATCAGGTAGAATAGCCCGTAGGATTTGGCGAACCACACGAGCAGGTCATGCGTCATGGCCATCCTATTGCCTGGTCCCGGCTTCGACCTGGTGCGCCAGGTCGGTCAGCCGCCCAAGGATCTGCAGATAGGCAACCAGCGCGTCCATCTCGGTCAGCGTCCCGGGGATGCCGTCGAAGGCGCGAACCTGGGTGGCCTCGCCGTAGCGCTGCAACAACCCCTCGGCCCCTGGCGAGTCCGGCTCGGTCTGCGCCAGTGCGTCCGCCGCCGCCTGGGCGATCATGGCGTCGGTGTAAGGGACCCCCACCTTGCGCTGGGCGCGCAGGCGCCGGCCGAGATCTTCGGTGCGCAGGGGCGTGCGTTTCAGCCAGCCATAGGCAGGCATGATCGATTTCGCAACGACGTGGCGAGGATTGTCGAGATGCGCGACGTGCCACTCATCGGAATACTTGCCGCCGATGCGGGCCAGGTCCGGGCCGGTTCGCTTGGACCCCCACAGCATGGGATGGTCGTACTGCGATTCGACCGCGAGCGAGTACGGGCCATAGCGCTCCACCTCGTCACGCAACGTGCGGATCATCTGCGAATGGCAGGCGTAGCAGCCTTCGCGCGTGTAGATGTCGCGGCCGGCGAGTTCCAGCGGGGTGTAGACCCGCATATCCGGCGCTTTCTCCACCGTCTGGTCGATCGTGAACAGCGGCGCGATCTCGACCAGCCCGCCGATGCTGGCAACGAAGACGATTGCCACGACGAACCAGATCGACTTGCGTTCCAGCCGATAGTGAAACCCGAACACGATGCTATTCCCCCGGCAGCGCGGCCGCCGCACCATCCAGCTCGGCTTCCGGCTGATCGGCCTGCGTCCGGTATCTTGATTGCGCGGCCATCTGCAAGGTCTTCCAGATGTTGTAGCTGCCGACTGCGGCGCCGATCAGGAACAACAGCCCACCGACGGCGCGGGCGATGTAATAGGGACGCATCGCCACCATGGAGTCCAGGAACGAAAAGGCCAGGGTGTTGCTCTCATTGTAGGTGCGCCACATCAATCCCTGCACCACGCCCGAGTTCCACATTGCCATCACGTAGATGATGGTCCCGGCGACGGCGAGCCAGAAATGCACCTCCACCAGCCGCGCGGAATACATTGCCTGAGACCGCCAGAGCCAGGGCACCATCGCGTAGATCGAGCCGAAGCTGATCATTGCGACCCACCCCAGCGCGCCCGCATGGACGTGGCCGATCGTCCAGTCGGTATAGTGCGACAGCGAGTTCACCGGCCGGATGGCCATGAACGAGCCCTCGAACGTGGTGATGCCGTAGTACACCGCGGCCACCATCATGAAGCGCAGCGTGGCGTCGTCGCGAACCTTGTTCCAGGCGCCGTTCAGCGTGGCCAGTGCGTTGCCTGCCGAGGCCCATGACGGCACCAGCAGCATCAGCGAAAACGTCATGCCCAGCGTCTGCACCCATTGCGGCAGCGCGGTGTAGTGCAGGTGGTGGGAGCCGGCCCACATATAGAAGAACGTGATGCCCCAGAAGCTGATGATCGACAACCGATACGAAAAGATCGGCCGGCCGGCGCGCTTGGGCAGGAAGTAATAGAGCATCCCGAGAAAGCCGGAGGTCAGGAAGAACGCGACCGCATTGTGCCCATACCACCATTGCACCATTGCATCCTGCACGCCCGAGAAGGCGGAGTAGCTCCGGGCTTCGCCGAACGACACCGGCACGGCCAGTCCGTTGACGATATGCAGCACCGCCACGACCAGGATGAACGCCAGGTAGTACCAGTTGGCAACATAGATATGCGGCTCCCGGCGTCGAGCGAGCGTTCGCATGTACAGGACGAAATAGGTGACCCAGACGATGACCAGCCAGATATCCGCATACCATTCCGGCTCGGCGTATTCCTTCGACTGCGTGACACCCATCATGTAGCCGGTGATCGCGACCAGGCAGAACAGGTTGTAGCCGAGCAGGACGAACCAGGGACTCACCTGGTCCGCCAGGCGCGCGCTGCAGGTTCGCTGCACCACGTAGAACGAGGTGGCGATCAGCGCGTTGCCACCGAAACCGAAGATGACCGATGTCGTGTGAACCGGCCGGATCCGCCCGAAGCTGGCCCAGCCGGCATCGAATGTCAGGTCGGGATACACCAGCAACCAGGCCACCCAGTCGCCGACGAACAGACCGAAAACCACCCATGCCATGGCCAGGACGACGCCGACCTTGCTCGGGTCGTCGTAGTATTGCCGCAACCGCGTGGGGCTCGGCTCCGGTGCGAAATATCCGGCAATGACGACAAGCATGACCGCAAACGCGCACGCCATGACCAGGGCGCCATGAATGCCGAACGGGTTGTCCAGCCCGGCAATCAGCATCACCAGTCCCAGCGCCATCGTCGCGGCACAGAGGAGCAGCGCGGTCTGCCGCTCGGATGAGGTGAGTTGCGCGATCATCGGCCGCTGTCCCGGTGGGGTCCGCAGCGCCGCCACTGGCCGGCCGCCGCCTGCCGATGCGGCACGCCACCTCGCACCGCACGGGCCGGACCGCGACCCGCCCGACACATGCCTGACGGCGGCCGTCTGCGTGTCATCCCCCGCATTTCCACCACTGCTCCTCCACGACCCTCGTGGGTCGGCATTGTCGGCAACTCATTTTAGCGTTCTGGATACCAGATTAAACACGCCCGGGTTTGCACTGCAAACGCCAATTCATCCCGGAAGCACGACCCTGGCGATCCAGGCTGCGGAAGAAATCCACCCACCCTGCATCACGGATGCCAGTGCGCCAGCGGTCTCGGCTGTGCGCACCGCTGCCGCCATCGGCGCGCAAGCACGCGACGACCGACCGGCCACCTTCGCACCGGCGCATCAGGGCGCCCATGCGAACCCGAGCCACCGCCACATCGAGCAACGCTCCCTCTCCGGCCCCTTGCACTGTTCGCACCATGCACAGCGCGCCGAGGTCCTGAACGATCTTGTGCAGGTGGCGGCAGGACTGTCCATCCGGCGCGCCGGCCAGCGCTTCGTCATTGAGCGAGCGTTACGATTTCTCGCCCGCCAAGCGCATCGGTACACGCAACGCAGGGTTGGTGGAAGCCGGGAGGCGGATCGGCCGCGGCACCTTCGTTCTTGGTATTGACGATACCAGATTAGGCGCTAAAGTGAATTGGTATCACCAATGCCAG
Source organism: Acetobacteraceae bacterium (assembly GCA_020848935.1). Lineage (GTDB taxonomy): Bacteria > Pseudomonadota > Alphaproteobacteria > Acetobacterales > Acetobacteraceae > CAMDGX01. The sequence goes on along the minus strand of JADLHF010000241.1, from coordinate 9,352 downwards.
TTTGCTCCCCGCTTCAGCAAGATGGCCCCGACCTTAGGCACCAAGAGAACGCCATGCCGGACAATTCCTCTGCGATGTCGCAGCGCGGCCATGCCGGCGACGGCCTGGTCGAGGGGTTGAACCCCCAAGCCGAGCCGCCGCCAGGCGTGGATACCAAGGCGCAAGCCGAAGCGGCCATCGGTGATTCGCCATCGTCGGCAGATACGACCGGGGCGCTGATCGACCTGATCGAAACACGCTATCACGCGGCGCATCGCCGCCAGCTGTCCGAAATGATCGACCTCGCGCGCCAAGTGGAGGAGGTCCATCGCGGAGACACTGCTCCGCCGGCGGGTCTCACGGCCCTGCTGAAACACATGGCGGTGGTGATGGAGGGGCATATGCAGAAGGAGGAGCGGGTTCTGTTCCCGATCATGCGCCGCTATGGCCAGGCGCGGCTGGCGCGGCCAATCGCCGGGTTGCTGGCCGACCACGATGAACATGGTGCGCTGATGCGCGAACTGGAAACACTGACCGATGGGTTCGCGGCACCGGAGCATGCCTGCGACGCTTGGCGCGCCCTGTATGCGGTCGGCCGCGAACTGGCCGAGGACCTGGCTCGTCACATCCAGATCGAGAACGACCTGCTGTTCCCGCGCTTCGTCACGCCGGCCGAATGACCGGGCGGCAGGAATTGCCGGAGAGACACGGACCAAAGGCCCGCGCAGGCGCCACCCACCAGCGAGGATGAGGATGACCTACGTCGTCACCGAGAATTGCATAAAATGCAAATACATGGATTGCGTCGAGGTGTGCCCCGTGGACTGCTTCTATGTCGGCGAGAACATGCTCGTGATCCATCCCGACGAATGCATCGACTGCGGCGTGTGCGAGCCGGAATGCCCCGCGGAGGCCATTGTCGCCGATAGCGACGGCCGGGCGGCCGAATGGACCGAGCACAACCGGGATTATGCCGCGAAGTGGCCCAACATCACCCGCAAAGGCGAGCCCCCGCCGGATGCCGATGACTGGAAGGACAAACCCGGCAAGGCGGCGTTGTTTTCGCCCGAACCCGGCGCATAGTGGCACTTGGCAACAGCGAGACGTAGGGACCATGGAGAACAGGATGTATCCGCCAGCCACGCGCGAGATCGCCCAGACCCGGCGCAGCCTGGCGCCCGAGAGCCAGGCCGCCTTCGACGCATTCAGCCGCACCGTGTTCGCCGCGGGCACGTTGACGGCGAAGATGAAGCAGATCATCGCGGTTGCCGTGGCGCACACGACCCAGTGCCCCTACTGCATCAAGGGCCACACGAAGGCAGCGCTTCGCGCTGGCGCCACGCGCGAGGAACTGATGGAGGCGATCTGGGTCGCCGCCGAGATGCGGGCCGGCGCCGCCTATGCCCATTCCGCCCTCGCGATCTCGGTCTTCGACGACGAGCCGCCGGCGCCGAAAGGCCCGGCCGGCGGGTGAGCACGATTCGCATCAAGCGCGCCTACGACCCGCCAGCCGAGGACGACGGCATGCGCATCCTGGTGGATCGGCTGTGGCCCCGTGGCCTGCGCCGCGACCAGGCGCGGATCGACCTCTGGCTCAAGGAGGTCGCACCGAGCACCGAGCTGCGCCGCTGGTTCGGCCACGACCCCGCCCGCTGGCCGGAGTTCCAGGACCGCTATCGCGCCGAACTGTCCGGCAGTGCGGCGCTGGAGTCCCTGCTGGACATCGCCAGGCAGGGCAAGCCGGCCACCCTGGTGTTCGGCGCACGCGACACGCTCCACAATAATGCGGTGGTGTTGCAACAGCTTTGCGAGGACCACGCATGAGCAGCGCCGCCCGCCTTTCGTCCGGCCGGATGCCGGCGGTGCTGTCGCACGGCTTCCGGTTGTTCTTCTTTGCCGCCGCGCTGTGGTCGGCGGTGGCCTTGGCCCTGTGGCTCGGCATGTATGTCCACGGCGCCGCGCTGCCGAGCCGGTTCGCGCCGCTGGCCTGGCACAGCCACGAAATGCTGTTCGGCTTCGTGATGGCGGCCATTGCCGGGTTCCTGTTGACCGCGATCCCGAACTGGACCCACCGGCTGCCGGTCAGCGGCTGGCCACTGCTGCTGCTGTTCGGCTGCTGGCTGCTGGGCCGTGTCGCCTGCACGGTCTCGGCATTGATCCCGGCCTGGCTGAGCATCGTGGTCGATCTCGCCTTTCCCGTGGCGCTGGTCGCGGTCGCGGCGCGCGAGATCGTTGCCGGGCGCAACTGGCGGAACCTGCCGATGATCGTGCCGATCAGCGTGCTCGGGGTGGCCAACCTGCTGATGCACCTGGAGGCGGCCGAGGTGGCGGTGCCGCCAGGGACGGGCTGGCGGCTGGGACTTGCCGGCGTTCTCATCCTGATCTCCATCGTCGGGGGGCGCATCGTGCCGAGCTTCACACGCAACTGGTTGGCCAAGCGCCCGGGCGCCGCCTTACCGGGGACTGTGGGCTGGATTGACCGGCTGGCGGTCGCCACGCTGCTTGCCGGACTGCTCTTCTGGGCCTTCCTGCCGGATTCGCGTGTCGTCGGGCTGCTGCTGCTGCTGGCCGCCTTCGTCAATCTCGCCCGCCTGCTGCGCTGGCGCGGCTGGGCAACCTTCGCCGAGCCGCTGCTGCTGATCCTGCATGTCGGCTATGGCTGGTTGGTCATTGGAACCGCGCTGCTTGGCGCGACGGTGCTCGATGCCGATCTGCCGCAGGCCGCGGCGATCCACGCGCTGACCGCCGGTGCTGCGGCAACGATGATCCTGGCGGTCATGACGCGCGCCACCCGCGGGCATACCGGCCGCGACCTGACGGCCGATCGCACCACCACCCTGTTGTACGTCCTGCTGACCGGCGCAGCGGTCACACGTGTTGTCGCGGGTTTCGGGGTGGGGCCGATACTGCCATTGCTGGTGGTTTCGGGCGGCCTGTGGATCGCAGCCTTTGCCGGGTTCGCGCTTGCCTACGGACCCATGCTGTTGCTGCCACGCCCGCGACGCTGACCCCGCCCCGAGCAGTGCGGCACGCGGCGTTGATCCTGCGCATGATCTGCGCAACCGGCGCGGTGAAGGTCAGGGCAGCGCCGGCGAGCGCAGCAGGGAAGGGTGCCCGCCAAGCTGCGTTTGTCCAGAAGAACGGGCGCACGCAACCCTGGGCGAAGGCGCAGGACGGGCGGTTCCCGCTGATGCGGTACAGCATGCGAAGGTGGATGAAGGCCAAGCCCGGCGGGATCACTCAGCCAGCCGTGACATGCGGGTTGCCGGCCTTCGGCCGTTCGCGCGCCTTGCGGGTGAATCGTCCGAGCGCCCCTAATCACTGACGGATCGGCGGCCGGAACCCGTGCGGCGCGATGCCCGCGACGATCGGCGGCCAAACAGCCCGGCTGAAACCTGTTGCGCGCCGGCTTTGCGACGGTAACCTGCAATCGATGCGAGCAGAGAGGCCGCCAGCCCGCTCCGGGCAAAGCGATCCACAGGCTCCGCCGGCAGCGCGCTGCCGGTTGTGGCGTCGCCACGCCGGGACAGGCCCCGCGGCTTCCATCCGGGCCCGGCAGCCGTGACGCTTCAGCCCGCCATGCAGGACGAACGCAAGCTAGGCACCGTTCTGTTTGCCGACATCGTGGCCTCCACCTCGGCCATCCAGGATCTGGAGCCCGATGGTGCGCTGGATTTGCTGCGCCCGGCGATCGCTGACATGGCGGAGTCGGTTCGCCTGTTCGGCGGCACGGTCAATCGCGTGACCGGCGACGGGCTGATGGCGCTCTTCGGCGTGCCGGTTGCCGATGAGGAACATGCATTGTCGGCGTGTTGTGCGGCCCTGGACATGTTGACCCGCCAGGGCCGCGGTCCCGGCGTGCAACTGCGCATCGGGGTGCACTCGGGGGAGTTCGTGGTGCACGCGCTGTCGGTCGGCGATTTGACCGGCATAGACGCGGCCGGGGTGGCGGTCCATGTCGCCGCCAGGCTCCAGCAACAGGCCGGTCCGGGCGAAGCCTGGATCAGCGAGGCGACCGCCCGGCTCGCCCGCGGCCGGATCACCGCGGAGCCGATCGGCCTGCTGGCCATGCGCGGCATCGACCAGCCTGTGCCGGCGCTGAGGCTGCGCGACGCGGACCGGATGGCGCGCGGGCCGGAGATGGCAGGACCGCGCGACAGCTCGCCGTTCGTGGGGCGTGAGGCGGAACTCGCTGTGCTGGCGGGGGCATTCGCGCGCCTGTCCGAAGGCCGGGGCGCCGCATGTCTGGTGGTGGGTGAGGCAGGGATCGGCAAGAGCCGGCTGGTCCGCGAATTCCTCCAGCGGATGGCGCGCGGCGCCCCGGTGCTGCGCATGGGCGGCGTGCGATGGCGGCGGGGCATTGGATTTCATGCGCTTTCGGCGATCACGCAGGCTGGCACCGATCGGCCTGCCGATGACGCCGACGCCCTGGCGATGGCGCAACTGCGCGCCGCGCTTGTGGCGGTGATGGAAGATCCGCAGGGCCAGGCGGCCACCGGGCTGTTGCCGAGCGAACGCTGGCACCGAACGATCGCGGCGGCGCAGGCGGCGGTGCTGAGCTGGAAGAACGACCGGCCGCGCATCCTTGTCGTGGAGGACGCGCATTGGCTCGATCGCGAGTCCGCGGAAGTGCTTCGGCACATGTCGCAGGCGCTGTCCGACCACCCGATCCTGATGGTGATTACGGCGCGGCCGGAGATGGCAATCCGCCTGGCGGACGGAACGGCGACGATCGCGCTGGGGCCGCTGCCATCGGACAGCGCCGCGGAACTGGCCACCGCCGCGCTGGCACGCCATGGCAGCAGCTCGGCCAATGCGGTTGCCGCGGTGGTGGCGCGCTGCGACGGCAATCCATTCTTCATCGAGGAGGCCGCGGCCCTGCCCGACCCCACGGCGGTGCCGGATTCGGTGCGCCCGCTGCTGGCGATGCGGATTGACGCGCTGGACCCGCAGCGGCGCGCGCTGGTCGATATCATCGCGGCGATGGAGGAGCCGCTGGAAGTGTCGTTGCTGGCGATCCTGGCCCGCGATGCGGGTGGCACGCTGGCGTTGCCCGATCAGCTGCGGCGGCTTGAGGCGGCGGGGTTCCTGGCGATCCAGGGCACCGGCACGGCGCAGCGGGTGGGCTGCCGGCATGCGCTGTTGCAGGAAGTGGTGTATGGCGCGCTGACCCGCAGGCGGCGGGTGGCGCTGCATGCCCGCATCTCGGAGGTGCTGGACAGCGCGGGCGCGGTAGTGGCGGAGCAGGTGGAGCTGCTGGCGCGGCACAGCCTATTGGGCCAGCGCTGGGAGGCGTGCCTGGTGCATTCCGAGATGGCGGCGCGCAAGGCGCTGGGGCGCTTCGCCAATCGTGATGCGGTGGTGCATATCGAGAACGCGATCACCGCGTTGGGGGCCCTGCCGCGGGACGAGCGCTATCTGCACCGGGCAGTGGATCTGCGCCTTCAGCTGCGGGACCCGCTGTTCCGCCTGGGGCGAATGGACGCCCTGCGCCGGCATCTGTTGGAGGCGGGGGATCTGGCGGCGCAGCTGCACGATACCGGCCGGCTGGCCCAGCTGCGGATCTTCGAGATCCACCATTTATGGTTGACCGGCGACCTGGCTGGCGCGGGCGAGGCGATTGGCCAGGCACAGGCCCTGGCGCGATCGGCCAACGACGCCGCGCTGGCGCTGCGGACTCGGTTCCAGGAGGGGTTGTGGTTCATGGCCAAGGGCCGGTACGGCGCCTGCGTCGCAGCGATGGAGGACGTGGCGGCGGGCGCTGCGGATCCGGCGCATGGCGGGCGCTTCGGGCTGGATCCGCCATTGGTGGTGGTGGCGTTGGGATACTCGGCGCGGGTTCGGGTTGACCTGGGTGACATCGATGGCGCGCGCCATGCGGCGGATCGTTGCCTGGGATGGGCCGCGCAGGTGGCGCGCCCGTTCTCCCATGTCTTCGCCACCCTGGCCGACGGCTGCGTGCTCAGCGGGGAAGGGCGCCATGGCGAGGCTGTGGCCAGGCTGGAGGAGGCGCTGGCACAGTGCGGCAAGGCCGATTCCGACCTGATGCGGGTGGTGTGCCTGATGCTGCTGGGGGTGGCTGAGGACAGCGCCGGGCGGGCGGCGGTGGCGGTGGAACGGCTGAGCGCGGCGGTGGCGATGGCCGTCGAGATCGGGTTCATGGTGCAGCAGCCATTGCGCGTGGCGTTCCTGGCGCGCGCGCTGCTGGCGGCCGGATCGACGGCGGAGGCCGGGCGGCGGGCGGCCGAGGCGCTGGGTGAAGCGCGGCGCCAGGGCAATGCGGCGGCGGCGGCGCTTGCGCTGGTGGTGCTGGGACAGATCGAGGCCGCCGGTGGGCGCCAAGGTGAGGCGTCGGCACGGGGGCGGGAGGCGGCGGCGCTGGCGCGGGAATGTGGGCTTGTGGCCATTGAGCGGCAGGCGGCGGCGCTGCAGGCGGGGTAGCGGACGGTCCTGGCGCGATGCCACGCCAGGACCGTCCGCCGAAGGGGTTATCCGGAATCCTTGTCGCCGTCGAGGGGAAATCCGCTGGCGTTCTGGACGCTGATATAGGTGCCTGGCGGTCGATCGATCACATATTCATTGTTCTGTTCCTTGATGACCCTGGGCGCTTCACTGATCTGCAGATGGGTCTGCGGATCGAAATGCCGCTCTCGGATCGTCACGTCCTGGCCACCCAGAGCGCCGATGAACTTCGCCGTGTAGCCAATTTCGTAATAGGTGGGTGCCGTCCACGATCCCGTAGGAAGCGGAAACTGGGACGAAGCTACCCTGTTTGGATTGTAGTAGTGACCAGCGGGCTTGTTGGCATGATTGAATGGTACCTTAGCCATGGCTTTCTCCCTTCGAGTTCACGGGGTCGATCAAGGCGGCGGGCGGGTCACCCGACCCATTCCGAGGAGGGTGGCGGCGGCGGCCGGGGGCCGCCCATCGACAGCAGCACCAGCTTTCCGTTGGGATCCCCCGGTGCCTCCGCCGTGAGCCGCAGCACGTAGTCGCGCGGTTCGCCGTCCGGCCACCGGAATTGGGCGCTCTTGTTCTGGTTGAAACCCGCGGATTGATCGTCGCCGAACGGTTGGATATTGCACGTCGCAAGGGCCGGCTTCTTGGGCGGCACGGCCTGCCGGGCGGCGTCGGCGCATTCGGCCAACGCGCTGATGACGGGGGTCGTTTTGGTGCCGGCGACCGCCAGTGCCTCCCATACGCCGGGTGCACCGCCTCCATGGACCCGGCGGCGATGGCATTGCATGGTCACGCCTTCGGCAACCTTGGTGCCGCGGTTCAGCAGGGCGGCGACGACGAACGCACCAGCCTGACTGCCCAGCACCCGGAGATTCGGGGACAGCCAGTCGAACCGGCGCACCGCGGGATCGACGGTGAGGTGACGGCCAGCAAGCGCGTTCATGCTGCCGCCATAGAGCAATGGCGCGGGGTCGGGCTGGGTAAGGGACAGGGCGTAGTCGCCGCCCTCCTCGCGGCTGGCGACGATCACCGCGACTTCGGACATGCCGTGACAACTGAAGGTGCGATCCAGCCCACCCATGGTCGCGCCATCGTGGCGGTAGAGATCGGCCAGCCGGCCGGCACGGTCGAGGAAGACGACCTGCACCAGCATGTCGCCCAGCCGGCGTACCGGCCGGCAGCGCACGCGCAGCAGGCCGCCATCGGTCGGAACCAGGCGCAGCGGCCGGCCGGATTCGGGATCCTCGCCGCCCTTGTCGGGGCGCACGAGCGCGGCCTGCGTGGCGCTCACAAGAATGCGGTGCGTGCGCATCGCGTAGGGGCGCAGCATCGGCTCGCCGTCGGCCGCCTCGCGTTGCGGCAACAGAACGTCGCGTCGCGGCAGTTCGCCGAGGTGATGGGTACGGCCAACGGGAACCGCCTGGCGCCCCTCGCCGGGGCCGCTGAAGCGCAGGGCGTCGACAAAGCGGAAGCGCGAGTCGGCACCGGCCTTGCCGTTGAGCACCAGTGCCACGAGGAAGTTGCCCCAGGTGGTTTCGCCGCACACCAATGCGTCGTCCATGTACCAGAACCGGTCGAAATGGCCGGGACCGTTCATTCGCGCGCGCGCGCGGCGCAGGTCGGCGACGAACATGCGCAGCCCGAAATTGTCACTGCCGGGTGGGAAGTCGGGCAGCTTGGCAGCTTTTGATGTCGCCTCCAGCAGAATGCGCTGGGTGCGCGCGACTTGCAGCGTCGGGTCGGCGTCGGCTGGACCATGCTGCTCGGCGATATACTTCCAGAACAGCGACGCCGCGTAACTCGCGCCCGTCATCCGCCCCGCGGGGCCACAGGCGGCGCTGAACAGCGGAGGCGGGGTCTCGCCGAACCAGGTGTCGACCTCGTCCTCGTAGCGTTCGCCACCATCGCCGGCCAGGAATTCCGCCATGCGCGCACCGCCCTCGCGCAGGGCGGCGGCAATCGAAGGGCGGTGATCGCTGCGCGCCCAGTCCTGGTCGGCTTTGACTTCGATGTTGTTGTAGGCGTACTGCACGCAGTGGAAGATCTCGTGTGCCACGGTGGTGCGCAGAGCCCGGCCGCGCAAGCTGCGTTCAATGACAATCCGGCCTCGATCGCTGGGGCCCGGATAGGCTTGGCCCCGGAAGCCATCAAGCTTCCACAGATGGATGACCAGCCCGTCTTTGCCGGCAACCGGTGCGGCCAGGCCGAGCTTGCGGAAGGTGGTGACCGCGTGGCGCGCGGCGGCCAGCGTGGCATGGACATGTGGCGGATGCGTTCCGGCCGGCAGCGACGGATCGTCGCCCGGCGACGCGTTGCGCGGGGCCGCAGGGAAATACAACACCTCGATGCGAAGGCCCTCCGCGAAGATGTGGGCCGAGCGCGGAGTATCCCAATCCTGTGTCGGCGCGCCCGGTGCTGCGGCTTTTGCGGCGAGCAGCGACGTCAGTCGCCTGTGCTCCGCGCCCATGGCCTCAGGGATCGCCTCGCACCCGCCATTGCCCCATTCGGCCCGGACCGAGGCTGCGCGGGCGGTTCGGCCGAACCCTGCGCAGCAAGTGGCGCACCAGCCTGCGATGGCCCCGGCCAGCGCGGTGCGGCGGGAGAGTGCCGGTTGGGACATGGGTGCGGGCCGATGGCGCATGTCGTCCCCTTTCGGGAATATTTCAATTATGCACGACTGGAGGTCGGATGGAAGTACCGCGTTGCGCGAAGGCAAGCATGGCCGCACGACAGCGGCACAACCGGCGCGGGATGGTGGGGGCGCTCACGCCGTCTTGGCGAGCGTCGCAAGCGTATCGACCGTCTTCCTGGCATGCCCGCACTTCCTACACACGCCTTCCAAGACACTGAGCACCTTCCTGGCGTTGTCTTCACTGGCGGCGGCGAGGTTGGACATCACGGCGTGTCTTGCCTT
>JADLHF010000240.1 GCA_020848935.1 Acetobacteraceae bacterium | reverse complement strand
GGCCGCGCGCAAAGCGTATCGCGCGCGGGGCTGGCCGGCGGCCGCGCGCAAAGCAAGGACTCATGCCAATCCTCGAAAGCCATGACCCATGAATCCAGGCAAGAGCAGGGCTTTGCCCTGCACCCAGCAAAGGCCGAGGGCGTTTGGAATCCCATTACTTTTCAAATAGATGAGGTCCAGGGGCTCGGCCCGTCGCGCGAAGGCGCGCGCCGGACCAGGCGGGTCTGGGCAGAGCCCAGGCTTTCCTGGCATTTTCGGCCGCTCATTTCGGGGATTGGTATCATGCCAGCCGGCAAACCAACCTGCCTCAACGCTCATCGTCGCTCCTGTTCACAGGCAGGCCTGCATGATCAGGGATGCGCGTCACTCCTTCCCCCGCTCCGGAATTCCTGCCCCTCCTCCTTTGGCGCGTCGGGCTGTTCGGCAAGCAGCCCGTCCGACCATCACGCCTCGCCGTAATGCACCCGCCGGAAATTCCGCGACGGGATCAGGTCGTCGACATGCACGTCCCATAAGCTGGCGCCGTCCTGAGCCTGGTGCTCGCGGAACAGGTTCGCGAACTGGCCGAGGCTTGTCACCGTGCTGCCGTTGATGCCGAAGCCGCGCGCCACGCCGGCGAGGTCGCCGCGACCATGGGTCGCATGCAGCGGATCGCCTCCGGTGGCGCGGAACTTGTGCGTCTCTGCGCCGTAGCCGCCATCGTTGATGATGCAGATCAACATCTTGATGCCGTGGCGCCGGATCGTCTCCAGCTCCTGGATGTGCTGGTAGAGGCTGCCGTCGCCGTCGATCAGCAGGACCTTGCCGTCGTTGCGCGCGGCGGCGACGCCGATCGCCGCCGAGAGGCCCGACCCGATCGCGCCGAAATCGATCGGCAGGTGATAGCGTTCAGCCGGCCGCCCGCGCATATGGGTGATCGCGATACTGATGCAGTGGCCGCCGGCGACGATGACGTCCCAGTCCTTGGGCACCGCGGCGTCGAGTTCCTTGACCACCGGCCGCGGATCGAGCGTGCCAGGCGCCGGCGTGTAGGGCTTCGGGTCCGGATGCTCCGCGGTCGCGGCGATCCGGGTGGCGACGGCGTTGCTGCGCCAGCCCGCGCGGCGGACGCCCCGCTCGCGCAGGCGGGCGACCAGCGCATCGGCGGCCGCCCTCGCGTCGGCCTGGACATGCAGATCGGCGGTCCGCAGGCCCTGCCAGAGGCCGCGCGGCTGGGTGTCGATGCGCACCACCTTGGCGTTCGCGAACAGGTAGCCGCCCTCGGTGGTGTAATGCCCGAGACCGGCGCCGGCGGCGATCACCAGATCGCTTTCGGCGAAATACTCGCGCCCGAGATCGGTGGCGAAGGTGCCGGCGATGTCGACGGCAAACGGGTTGCCGTGGAACAAACCCTTGCCCAACAGCGTCGTCGCCAGCAGGGCGCCGCACTCCTCGGCCAGCACCTCAAGGGCGCTTGCAGCCCCCGACCAGGTGGCGCCGCGCCCGCCGATGACGATCGGCCGCTCGGCCTGGGCAATCATGGCCACGACTTCGTCGACCACTTCCGGGTCCGGGTGCATCACCTGGCGGCGCGGCATCAGCTCGGTTGACGGGGCGTAGTCCGGCAGGAACGGAAACTCGTCCTTCTGCAGGTCGAGCGGCACGCTGAGCACCACCGGCTTGCGCTCGCTGCGGGCGATGTAGAACGCCTCGCGCACGCAATCGAGCGCCCGGTCAACGGTGCGAATGGGCACGAAATGCGCGCCGGTGGCGAGCGCCAGCGGGGCCTGATCGATCGATTGAATATACCACGATGCGCGCAACGGTGCGTCGCCGGTGAACACCACCACCGGCGCGTTGCCGCGCGCGGCCATGGCGAGCGCCGTCATGATCTGCGTATAGCCCGGCCCGCAGGTCACCGAGGCGGCGCCGACCCGGCCCGTGGCGCGGGCCCAGGCATCGGCCATCGCGACGCAGCAGTGCTCGTGGCGGGCATGGATGAGGCGGACCTTCTGGCGGTCCGCCATCGCCGCCGACCAGTACATGTTGGCATCGCCCATCAGGGTGAAGAGCGTGTCGACCCCCTCGGCGGCGAACGCCTGCGCAAGAACGTCGGAAACCTGGTTGCTACTCATCGTGCCTTCCACTTTCCTGAAAAGACCTGCCGCAGCCACGACAGCAGCATGCGCCAGAGCAGCCTGCCGCCGTCCAGTGCCGCTGGCGGGGCGGGTGTCGCCGCGGGAGAGGCGGTCTCGCGCGTTGCGGGCGCGGCTGGCAGGTCCGCCACGCCGACGGCCTCTTGCGTCTGCACGGCCGCAAGCCGCGCGACGTTGTCCCGGAAATCCACCAGGATCGCGCGGGCGAGATGGACTCCCCCGGCGCTGGCAAACGTCTCGAGCGGCCCGGTCACCGCGAACGTGCCCTCGACCCGCAGCAGGGTGCAATCGGTGCCACTCACCTCGACGATGCCCGACGCATTGGCGCGCGACGCGCCGCGGCTGTCGATGCCGCGCCCGGAGATCGTGCAGCGCCGCGCGTCATGGTCGTAGGCGAGCCGCGCCTCGCCGCGGAACTGCGCCACCGTGGGCCCGAACTTGACCCGCATGGTGCCCTGGTAGACGCCATCGTCGTCCGTTTTCGTCAGCGTCGCGCCGGGGATGCACGTGGCGACCACGGCAGGGTCGCACAGCAGCGGCCACACTCGATCCGGTGGCAACGCGATCATTATCTCTTCGCGGATGGAGATCATCAGCGCAGGCTATCGGCAATCGCCGACGCTTGTCGATGGCGACTGCGGGTTCGTTGTGGCTTCGGCGCCCCGCAGATGGGGGACGGGGCGTTAAGGTGCGTGGGGTGGGTGCGACGGATCGGGCGTTGCCGGGGCAAGACCTCGGGCGGCGTTCTTCATCCTGCGCGTTGTTTTTGGGGGCGTCGGGATGTTTGCGCGATGCCGGATGACGGTCATCATGGCGAAGGCGAGCATGACGAGCGAGACGTGGCGGTGCCAGCCGTGCCAGGAGCGGGTCTCGTTGTGATCGAGGCCCAACCCGTTCTTCGCGGTCTCGAAGCGTTCTTCGATCGCCCAGCGATGTCCCTCGGCCTTGACCAGCATCTCGATGCCGGTTCCGGCCGGGCACCATGTCGAGAAGAAGGCCAAGTCTCCGTCGGCGGTGTTGCGGCGGATCAGCAGGCCGCGCCTACATCGCGCAGCGACGAAGCCCAGAGCTCCAGCGTCGTCTCGATCGAGGCGCCCGACATCCATGACCTCCCGGATCATGGTTGCCCATCGATTCGGAAAGCACGGAGATCAGCACCTGAAATGCTCGGCGCCGACGGCCCAAAGATCTCTGCAGGGACGATCCTCGACTTGGACCCGCCGCGGCGCAGCCCGCCATGGCGTTGCGGCAGTTTCTCGGGCCGCGATTGGCGAGGTAGCCTTTGCCCTTGGCGAGGTGGAGAAGGGCATGGCGATCGAGGACGATCTGCTGGCGCGGCTGCGCAAGATCGAAGCGCTGATGGCCGGCGCTGGTACGGCGGGCGAGCGCGAGGCGGCAGGCGCTGCGCTGCAGCGGGTCAAGGCCCGCCTGGCGGAACAGACGCAGCGAGACCCGCCTGTCGAGTTGCAGTTCTCCATGTCGGACACCTGGTCGCGGCAGCTCTTCGTGGCGCTCTGCCGGCGGTACGGTCTGAAGCCCTACCGTTACCCACGCCAGAAGCGCACGACGGTGATGGTGCGGGTGCCTCGCGGCTTCAATGACATGGTGCTCTGGCCGGAGTTCATGGAACTCGACCGTGCGCTCGTGGCCCACCTCCAAGACGTGACCACCCGGATCATCCGTGGCGCAGTGCACACCGACACAAGCGAGGCGGAGGAGGTGCCGGCAGGGCTTCCTGGGCGGTAGTCGTAGGCCGTGAATCATCAGCGTCGCTCGTCTCACGGCCCATGATCGACGATGGACGGAGCTGTCCCGTCACGGGGGCGTCGGTCGAAATGTCCAATGCCGTCTAGCCTGGGCTGAAGATTCGCTCCCAGTCGCCACTGCCCACCCAATCGTGTTCCGAGTTGACGGTGCCAAATCGCGCCTAATACCTGTGCGATTTCAATTCGTTCCTGCTTAGACCCCAAACCGCCATAGCCCCAGGCCGCGGAAACATTCGGCCCTTCGGAGAGCGATTCGGGCGTTCGTTGCGCTCACGGAACCCCAAGTGCACCGGGAAACCCCGCAGAGAACTTGGGGCTTTCGACGCCGTCTCACCAAGGGAGACAGGTTTGGCCCAGGAATCGTGGCGT
>JADLHF010000239.1 GCA_020848935.1 Acetobacteraceae bacterium | reverse complement strand
GGCGGGCCGCCTCGAACACCTCGAACAGCCCCAGCGCATTGGTGCGGAACAGGGTTTCCAGGTCGGTGCCCGCGGCTCCCGCCAGGTGCACCACCGCGGCGGCCCCCTGCATCAGGCCGGCCATCGCGGCCCGATCCGTGACGTCGGCCACCACCCAGTGCTCGCCGGCCGGCGCATCGGCGGGCTTGCGGATGTCGGTCAGCAGCAGGTTCCTGAACCGGGGCGCCAGGCCGCGCCGCAATGTCGTGCCGATGGCACCGGCCGCCCCGGTGATGACGATGCGGTCGCTTGAGGGGTCGATGGACATTGCGGGTACCGTTATAGATAAGGAAGGAAGGTCTTCTTTTTCTGAAGAAAAAGAAGCAAAAAGACTTTATCCATTTTCGTTGTGGCCGGGCATCTGGGCAAAATGGATAAAAGTTTTTTGGTTCTTTTTTTCAAAAAAGAACCTCTTCCTTAGCCTGCCCCGATTTTCGGGATCAGCACAATTTCGCTCTCCGGCTTCAACTGGGCGTCGTAGGCGTCCTGGAAGATCACCCCGTCGATGGCGACGGCCATGTATTCCTCGACATGCGTCCCGAGGCCGGGAAAGCGCGCCTCCAACTCGGGGATCAGCCGGCGGAAGGTGGTGGCCGCCACCTCGAACTCCGTCTCGCCATGGGTGAATTCATGGCAGGAGGAGCCCGAGATGACGACCTTGGCCATGATCGAAGCCTACTCGGCGGCCTTCGGCATCTTCGCACCATCGATGGCGGCACGGATGCGCGGCGGCGACATCGGCAGGTGCTCCATGCGGATGCCGATGGCGCCACGAATGGCGTTGCCCACGGCGGCCATCGGCGGCACGATCGGCACCTCGCCCACGCCGCGCACCCCGAACGGGTGGCGGGTGTTGGGCACTTCCACCATCACCGCCTCGATCATCGGCAGGTCGGAGGCGACCGGGATGCGGTAGTCGAGGAAGCCGGCGTTATCCATCAAGCCCTTCTTGTTGTAGATGTATTCCTCGTTCAGCGCCCAGCCGATACCCTGCGCGGCGCCGCCCTGGATCTGGCCTTCGACGTAGCCGGGATGGATCGCCCGGCCCACGTCCTGCACCGCGGTGTAGCGCAGGATGGTGGCGTGCCCGGTCTCGGGGTCAACCTCGATGTCGCAGATATGCGCACCGAAGCCGGGCCCGGCGCCCTGGGCGTTGACCGAGACCTCTGAGCCGATCGGCCCGCCGGTCTTGGCCGACTTCATCGCGATCGCCGCCAGCGGCAGCGGGTCGAACCCGCCGGCATTGGCGCCGGCCGGCACGGCCTCGCCGTCCTTCCACTCCACCGCCTCGGGGCTGATGTCCCAGATCATGGCGGCGCGCTTCTTCAGGTCTTCCACCACCGCCTGTGCGGCCTGGGTCACCGCCATGCCGGTGGCATAGGTCACGCGGCTGCCGCCGGTGACGTTGGTGAAGCCGACGCTGGAGGTGTCGGGGATCACGGCGCGGCACTTCTCCACGTCGATGCCCAGCACCTCGGCGGCCATCATCACCATCGAGGCGCGCGAGCCGCCGATGTCGGGGGAGCCCGAGACCACGTTCACCGTGCCGTCCTCGTTGACGAACACCGCGCCGGTGCTCTCGCCGCCGATGTTGAACCAGAAGCCGGTGGCAAAGCCGCGGCCCTGGTTCTTGCCCAGCGGCGCGCTCCAGTGCGGATGCGCCTTGGCGGCCTGGAGCACTTCCTCGTAGCCAATCACGCCGTGGGTGACGCCATAGGCCGTCTTGCTGCCCTGCTTGGCCGCGTTCTTCATCCGCAGCTCGATCGGGTCCATGCCCAGCTTCAAGGCAAGATCGTCGATCGTGCTCTCGGCGGCGAAGGAGGCCATCGGCGCGCCGGGCGCGCGGTAGGCGGCGACCTTCGGCCGGTTGCTCACCACGTCGTAGCCAAGCACGTCCACGTTCGCCAGGTCATACATGGCAAATGCGCACATCAGGCCGGGATTGATCGGCGAGCCCGGGAAGGCGCCGGCCTGGTACTTCATCACTGCCTGGGCGGCGGTGATCTTGCCGTCCTTGGTGGCGCCGACCTTCATTTCGATCGCCGCGCCCGAGGTCGGGCCGGTGGCGCGGAACACGTCCTCGCGGGTCATCACCATCTTGACCGGCCGGCCGGCCTTCTTCGACAGGGCGAGCGCCAGCGGCTCCAGATAGACCAGCGTCTTGCCGCCGAAGCCGCCGCCGATCTCGGCCGGCACCACGCGGATGTTCGAGATCTCGATGCCCAGCAGCTTGGCGCAGTAGGAGCGGATCATGAAATGACCCTGGCTGCTGGAGATCACCGTGCACTGTCCGTCCGCCGCCCAGGCGGCCACGCAGGCATGCGGCTCGATATAGGCCTGGTGGACGGGCGCCGTGGTGTAGCGCCGTTCGATGATCACGTCGGCCGCCTTGAAGCCGGCCTCCACGTCGCCGATGGTGAAGCGCACCTTCTTGGCCACGTTGCTCGGCTTGGTCGGCTTCGGCGTCTCGCCGGCGGTGAACAGGTCGTCATGCAGGATCGGCGCGCCGGGGGCCATCGCCTCCTCCACGTCGATCACATGCGGCAGCACTTCGTATTTCACGTCGATCAGCGCCAGCGCGGCATCGGCGATCGCATCGGTCATGGCGGCCACCGCGGCCACCGCATGGCCCTCGTACAGCGCCTTGCCGCGCGCCATGCAGTTCAGGCTCAGGTCGCGGAAGTTCATCGGCCCTTCGCCGACGAAGGCCTCCTCCGAGGCGATGTTGGGCAGGTCGGCGGCGGTGATCACCGCCTTCACCCCGGCCAGCTTCAGCGCCTTGCTGGCGTCGATCGACACGATGCGGGCATGGGCATGCGGGCTGCGCAGCACCTTGCCGGTGATCTGGCCCGACATGATGGCATCGGCGCCGAACACGGCGCGGCCGGTCACCTTGTCCACGCCGTCGGGCCGCACCGGGCGGGTGCCGACGACCCGCAGGTCGCTCTTGTTTCCGATGAAAGTCATGCTTTCAGCCTCCCCGCATTTCAGAAGCCGCGTCCTGCACCGCGCGGACGATCTTGTCGTATCCGGTGCACCGGCACAGGTTGCCGGCCAGCCAGTAGCGGATCTCGGTCTCGGTCGGGTTCGGATTGGAGTCCAGCAGCGCCTTGGTCGCCACGATGAAGCCCGGCGTGCAGAAGCCGCACTGCAGCGCGGCGTGCTCCAGGTATTTCTGCTGGATCGGATGCAGCTTGTCGCCCTGCGCGATGCCCTCGATCGTGGTGATCGAAACGCCGCCGGCTTCGGCGGCCAGCATCAGGCAGGAGCACACCAGCCGGCCGTCGACGATGACGCTGCATGCGCCGCAGTCACCGGACCCGCAGCCTTCCTTGCTGCCGGTCAGGTTCAGGGTGTTGCGCAGCGCGTCCAGCAGCGACTCCTGCGGTTCGCACAGGAACTCGGCGGGTTCGCCGTTGACGGTGGTGGTAACGTGGATCTTGCTCATCAGCGCCCTCCCGCGCGTGCGACCGCGATCGCGGCCGTCCGGCGGGCCAGAACCCCCGCCACCTTGGTACGGAACTCGATCGTGCCGCGCTTGTCGTCGATCGGCTTGCACATCGCCTGCGCCGCCGCGTCCAACCGCGCCAGCGCCGCATCGTCCAGCTTGCTGCCGATGATGCAGGCGGGGTCAACCAGCACCTGGGTCGGTGCGACGGCCCCCAGCGAGATCTTCGCCGCCGTGATGGTGCCGGAGGCATCCAGCGTCACGCTCACGCCGCAGCCCACCACGGCGATATCCATCTCGGTGCGCGGAATGAAGCGCAGATAGGCATCGCCCGTCCTGCCCTTGATCGGCGGCAGGTGGAACGCGGTGATGAACTCGCCCTTGGCCAGCGAGGTCTTGCCCGGGCCGGTGACGATGCTCTCCACCGCCGCGGTGCGGGTGCCGTTCGGCCCGGCGATGGTCACCGTGCCGCCGGCCGCGATCACCGCCGGCACGCTGTCGGCCGCCGGCGAGGCGTTGCACAGGTTGCCGGCCAGCGAGGCCCGGCCCTGCACCTGGGTGGAGCCGATCAGGTTCGCCGCCTCCACCACGCCGGGATAGGCCGCACCCAGCGCCGTGTGCTCACCGAGCAGGGCGCCCGAGGTCGCTGCGCCGATGGTGAAGCCGCCATCGGCGTTCTGGGTGATGCCGATGATCCCCGGGATCTTCTTGGTGTCGATGATCAGCTCGGGCTTCAGCCGGCCGGTGCGCAGCTGCACCAACAGGTCAGTGCCACCCGACATGACCCGGGTGGGTCCGCTGGCACCCGCCAGGATCTTCACGGCATCAGCGACCGTGGTGGGTGCGACATAGTTCAAACTGGGCATGGTTGCTCCCTCGTTGCGCGCAGCCGCCAGGGCCAGCGCCATTCGATGGCCCAGTGTGCCGGCTGGAAGGCGCGAGGGCAACTGCCCCGGCGACAGAAGCCCGGGAAAGGCAGGACCACGGGGTCCGCATCCGCGCAACGCCGGCCATCCCGCCGGCGAAGCCGCCTGCCAGCCGCTCAGCGCGGCGCTGCCTGCCGGATGCCTCGGCGAAGTTGCCCGCTTCCAGCAGGGCAGCGGGAACCCGGCGCATTGGCGGCCCGATGTGGTGCTGACCGGGAGGCGGGACCGCGCGCGCCCGCGGATCGCGCGCCCCAGGACCTGGCGATCCCTTGACGCGCTGCCGGCCCGGGCGCATCTGCATCCAGCCAGACGGCCGGACGACCGCTGCCGGGTTCACCCCCGGTGGAGGAAAGTCCGGGCTCCACGGAAATACGGTGCCGGCTAACGGCCGGCGGGGGCGACCCCAGGGAAAGTGCCACAGAAAACAAACCGCCCGCGCAAGGGTTCGCCCCCCGCGGGCAAGGGCGAAACGGTGCGGCAAGAGCGCACCGCGCCCCTGGCAACAGGGGCGGCAGGGCAAACCCCACCGGGAGCAAGACCGAATAGGGGCGGCCGGCGTGAAGCGCCTCCGGAAACGGGGTCGCTTTGACGCAGGGGCATTTCCGCCCCGTCGCCCGGGTTGGTCGCGTCAGGCGCGCAGCAATGCGCGTCGCAGAGGAATGGTCGTCCCGGCACCGGCGCAAGCGGGTGCTGGACAGAACCCGGCTTACAGGCCGTCTGGCATTCACCGCCCGCCTTCTGGCCGGATGGCACTTTCTTGCCGCGTTTTCATTTGACACGGCGCGACTCCAAGGCGGCCTGTTGGCGCGCGCCCGCGCACGTCCATACCTGGGGACAATTCCCGCCGAACACGAACAACCCTCTGAGTCACCGCGAGGAATCGCCACCGCCAGCGCGCATGGCGCCGTCTGACCCGTGAATCCACCCCGCAGGGGGGCGAATTCCCACAATATCCCATGGACACCCATGGTCCGCCCGGCGATAATGCGGCCGAGCCGGTTGCCGCGCGTGCAGCGCCGGCACCGGCGGTGTCGCACGAATTTTGAACCCGGGCGAAAAGGACAGCGCAGGCAGGGATGACCCAGTTCAAGGGCACCCATCTGGTTCGCAGGGACGGAAAGGGCCGCGTGTCCATTCCGTCGGCGTTCCGTACTGTCCTGAAGGCCGGGCAGGACGGCAACGGCCCGCTGGTGCTGCGCCCGTCGCACAAATACGCCTGCGTCGAAGGCTGGCACCCCGACGGGTTCCACGCCCAGGGCGCCCAGATCCAGCAATTGCCGCATTTCAGCGATCAGGAGGACGACCTCGCCCTTGCCCTGTATTCCGACGCCGTCGATGCCGAACCGGACAAGGAGGGCCGCATCGTGCTGCCGCGCGACCTGGCCGAGCATGCCGGGCTGGGCGACGAGGTGGCCTTCGTCGGCGCCGGCACGCATTTCCAGATCTGGGAGCCGCAGGCCGCCCAGCGCCGCATCGCCGAGGCGCGCGAGCGTGCCCGCGTGCTGCGCATGACCCTGCCCCCGGTCCAGCCGATGGCGGCGGGAGGCGGCACGTGAGCGTGCATGTCCCCGTCATGCTGCCCGAGGTGCTGGCGGCCCTGGCGCCGCGCGATGGCGGCATCTACCTGGATGCCACCTTCGGCGGCGGCGGCTATGCGGCGGCCATCCTGGACAGTGCGGCCTGCACCGTCTGGGCGATCGACCGCGACCCCGACGCCATCGCCCGCGGCGCCGCCCTGGCCGCGCGCCATCCCGGCCGGCTGCACCTGTTGCACGGTGCCTTCGGCGACATGATGGCGCTGCTGGGCGCCCACGGCATCACCGCGCTGGACGGCGTCGTGTTCGATCTCGGCGTGTCGTCCTTCCAGCTCGACGATGCCGGCCGCGGCTTCTCGTTCCGCCAGGATGGCCCGCTGGACATGCGCATGGCCCGCAGCGGGCCGACCGCCGCCGACCTGGTCAACACCCTGCCGGAAGCCGAGTTGGCCGACACGCTGTACCAGCTGGGCGAGGAGCGCGCCTCCCGCCGGGTGGCGCGCGCCATCGCCATCGCCCGCGCCGAGGCGCCGATCGCCACCACCGGCCGGCTGGCCGAGATCATCCGTGGCGTGCTGCCGCCGGACCGCAAGGGCCATCATCCGGCCACCCGCAGCTTCCAGGCGCTGCGCATCCGGGTGAACGACGAGCTGGGCCAGATCGAGGCGGCCCTTGCCCAGGCCGCCCAGTTGCTCGCCCCCGGCGGCCGGCTGGTGGTGGTGGCATTCCATTCGCTGGAGGACCGGCTGGTCAAGCGTTTCATGGCCGAGGCCAGCGGGCGCACCCCGGCGCCGTCGCGCCACGCGCCGGCAAGCCTGTTGGACCGCCGGCACGCCGCTTTCCGACTGCTGGCAACGGGTGCCGCCAAGCCCGGCGATGCCGAGACCGGCGCCAACCGGCGCGCCCGCAGCGCCCGGCTGCGCGCCATGCAGCGCCTGCCGTCGGCCGAGGCGGCGACGACCGAGGTGACGGCATGATCCGCCCGTTCACCCTGCTGTGCATGCTGCTGGCCGTCGGTTCCGGCTTGTATCTGTACCGGGTGAAGTACCGCGCCCAGCTGCTGGACCGCGAGATCAGCGCCACGCTGCGCAACGCCGACGACGTGCGCGCCCGCGCCGCCCTGATGCGCGCCGACTATGCGCTGTTGAACGATCCGATCCGGCTGCAGGAACTGGTCGAGCAGTACCTGGCGATCCGCCCCACCCAACCCGGCCAGTTCACCACCTTGGCCGATCTCGATCGCCGCCTGCCGCCCGTGGGCCTGGCCCCGCCGGAGCCGCCGCCGGAGCCGGAGATTCCCACCGCCATCATCCGCCCGGACCCCAAGGCGCCACCTGCTGCCGCTCCACCGCCCGCCGCTCCATCGGCCACGCCATCGGCGATCGCCGCCGCACCCGCGCCGCCACGCCCGGTCGCAGCCGCCCCCGTGCCAGCCCCCGCGCACGCGCCCACGCCGGCGCCGGCGAGTGCCGCGGCGCGCCCGGCGCCATCGCCCGCGCCGGCCAGCGCCCCGCGTCCACCCACCCCGCTCGCGCTGCCCGCCGCGGTTGCGGTCGCGCCCATCGCCACGCCGGTCAGCGCCGGGCCTGGTGCCCTGCCGCGGGCCACTCAGCTTGCCGCGCGCGGCGCCGCATCGCCGGCGGCGACGCCAATTGCCCCGGCTTTCACCCCGCCCGCCTCCACTTCGCCCGCCTCTGCTTCGCCCGCCTCTGCTTCGCCCGGTTCTGCTTCACATGTCTCCGCGCCTGGACGCGCCACCGCGGCGGCCCCGCCGCCACCGCCCGCGCCCGCCCGCACCGCCGCCGCGGATCCGGGACCGCCGGTGGTGCGCTCCTCCCTCGGCATGGCGCGGCGGATGCAGCCGCTGCAAGTGTCGCCCGGCGGAGGTGGCGAGAATTGACCCACCGCCAAGCCCCCGACCCTGGCGCCCCGGCCCCCTCCAGCGTCGCCCATCGCTTCGGTGCCGCAGCGGGCGACGCGGTGCCGCGCACCGAGCATGTCCGCATCACCGCCCCCGACCTGGACCGCCGCGCCGCCATGGAGCGCAGCCGCGGCCGGCTGGTGCTGGTGGCCGCGGGGTTTGCCGTGCTGTTCACCGCCGTGGTGGGCAAGCTGGTTGACGCCACCATCATCAACCCGGTGGTCCCGCGCATGGAGGCCCAGACGCGCCGCCCGGAGCCGGCCCCGCCGGCCCCGGCGCCGGGCATGCCGCCCACCCAGGCCGTCATGGTGCCGCCGCCGGGCACCGATTTCGGCCCGCAGGTGAAGCGCGCCGCCATCACCGACCGGCGCGGCGAACCGCTGGCGATCTCGCTGCCTTACGCCGATCTCTACGCCAATCCGCAGATCATCTACGATGTGGACGACGTGATCGCGAAGCTGCGCGGCGTGCTGCCGCGGCTGGACCCCGCCACGCTGAGGCGCCAGCTCACCGCCCTGGACAAGCAGTTCGTCTACATCGCGCGGCGCATCACCACGCGCGAGCAACTTCAGGTCAACGCGCTCGGCATTCCCGGCCTGGATTTCGAGTTCACCGAAAGCCGCCGCTATCCGCTCGGCATGGTCGCCGCCCAGGTGCTCGGCGGTGTCGATATCGACGGCAACGGCCAGGCCGGGGTGGAGAAGTTCTTCGACGAACGCCTCAAGACCGATCGCGCGCCGCTTCGCCTGTCGATCGACGTGCGGGTCCAGGCGGTGATGCGCGACGAGCTGTCCAAGTCGATGGAGACGTTCAGGGCGATCGGCGGTTGCGGCATCGTGATGGACGTGCGCACCGGCGAGGTGCTGGCGATGGTCAGCCTGCCGGACTACGACGCCAACCAGTTCCGCCGCGCCACCAACGAAGAACGCTTCAACCGCGCCATCTCCGGCCGCTACGAACCCGGCAGCACCTTCAAGCTGCAAACCGCGGCGATGGCGCTGGACAGCGGGGCGGCACAGATCTGGTCGGTCTATGACGCCTCCAGCCCGATCCATGTCGGCCGCTACACCATCCACGATTTCGAGGGCAAGAAGCGCCCGCTCGCCTTCCCGGAATTCCTCGCCTACTCCTCCAACATCGCCGCCGCCAAGGTGGCACTGTCGGTCGGCGCCGAACGCCAGCGCGCCTGGCACATGCGCATGGGGATGATGGCGCCGGTGCCGATCGAGCTGCCGGAGACGTTCCGGCCGCTGACGCCGGCGCCGGCGCAATGGAAGGAACTGGCCACGATGACCATCGGCTTCGGCCATGGCATCTCGGTCACGCCGCTGCACGTGGTGCGCGCAACCTCCGCGGTGGCCTATAACGGGCTGCTGATGCGCCCCACCATCCTGGCGCGCGATCCGGACGCGCCGCCGCCGGCGGGCGAGCGGGTGATGAGCCAGCAGACCTCGGACATCATGCGCAAGCTGATGCGCCTGGTGGT
>JADLHF010000238.1 GCA_020848935.1 Acetobacteraceae bacterium | reverse complement strand
GGCATGGGCCGCAATGGCGGCGCGCAAGCCGGTGAGAATGGCGCGGAAGGAGGTGGCGAGATCGGTCATTGCTAGGAATTCTATCCACCGCACCCGACCGCGCCAAGGGGTTTTTGCGGGCGGGAAGGGGAAGGGAAGGCCTTCTTTTTGTGAACAAAAAGAAGCAAAAAAACTTCATTCGTTGCCTTCGGGCGGCGGGCGGGGTGGTGGAATTGCGGCTTGCCTGCGGTGGTGGTGTTGGGTCCTGCTGGCGGGCGTGGCGCCGGGGAAAAAGGAGACGGACATGGCGGCGGGCATTGCGGTTCTGGAAGGCATCTGCGCGGCGTTCAACGCGCATGACCTGGATGCGATCATGGCGTTCTTTGTGGATGACTGCGTGCTGGTTATGAAATCTGAACGAACTCGTAACACTTAGTGCCTTTGCCTTTGTAATGGACGTCACGGGGCCGCCGGCCCCTTGCGGATTGAGGGCGGCGGCGGGGTTGTTTGTGACGTTGGCCGAGCCGACGCGGGAGATGCAGCGGGAGGCGAGTGCGGCCGGATTTGCCGACGTTTGGGCGGGGCGAGGGGTTTCGGCGGGCGCCGCGCGAGCGGGGGAAGGCGGCGGAGCAGTCGGATTTGGGGATTTAGGGTTGGCGGGGGGGCGGATAAAGTATTGGATTCCAAAGGCTTTGCCTTTGGTGGGTCCAGGGCAAAGCCCTGGCCTTGCTTGGCTTGGCTTGATCCGGACCGATTGGGTTTAGGTTAAGCGTGGGTCTTACGCTTCGCTCAAGATGACGGTGGGGGGTGGCGTGGCGTGGCGTTTCTGGGCTTTACGGGCCCCCCTCCGGCTCCCCCCGCCAAGTGCGGGGGGAGGGAAGTAAGGTAAATTCCTTGTGGGTGAAGTTTCTTTGGTTCTTTCTTTTCAAAGAAAGAACGCGCGTGCTTTGACTGTTTCTGGGCTTTACGGGCCCCCCTCCGGCTCCCCCCGCAAGCGCGGGGGGAGGGAAGTAAGTAAGTAAGGTAAATTCCTTGTGGGTGAAGTTTCTTTGGTTCTTTCTTTTCAAAGAAAGAACGTGCTTGCCTTGGCTGTTTCTGGGCTTTACGGGCCCCCTCCGGCTCCCCCCGCCAAGTGCGGGGGGAGGGAAGTAAGGTAAATTCCTTGTGGGTGAAGTTTGTTTGGTTCTTTCTTTTCAAAGAAAGAACGTGCTTGCCTTGACTGTCTCTGGGCTTTACGGGCCCCCCTCCGGCTCCTCCCGCCAAGTGCGGGGGGAGGGAAGTGGGGAGGGTTACATGGTGGCGCCGATGACCCAGGGGGCGAATTCGGCGGCGCCGAAGTCGAAGGTTTCGCTTTTGGTTTGGGTGCCGGAGGCGGTTTGCAAGAACAAATCAAAGATTTTCTGGCCGCATTCGGCGAGGGTTTCGTCGCCGTCGAGGATGGTTCCGCAGTTGATGTCCATATCTTCTTCCATGCGGCGGAACATCGGCGTGTTGGTGGCGAGTTTGATGGAGGGGGCGGGTTTGCAGCCGAAGACGCTGCCGCGGCCGGTGGTGAAGGCGACGAGGTTGGCGCCGCCGGCGACCTGGCCGGTGGCGGCGACGGGGTCGTAGCCTGGGGTGTCCATGAAGATGAAGCCTTTGCGGGTGGGGGCTTCGGCGTATCCGACGACTTCGACCAGGTTGGTGCTGCCGGCCTTGGCCATGGCGCCGAGGGATTTCTCCAGGATGGTGGTCAGCCCGCCGGCCTTGTTGCCGGGGGAGGGGTTGGCGTCCATTTCGGCGCCGTTTCGCGCGGTGTAGTCTTCCCACCAGCGCATGAGGGCGACGAGTTTTTCGCCGACGGCGCGGTCGGGCGCGCGCCGGGTGAGGAGGTGTTCGGCGCCGTAGGTTTCCGGGGTTTCGGCGAGGATGACGCTGCCGCCGTGGCGGACGAGGAGGTCGCTGGCGATGCCCAGCGCGGGGTTGGCGGAGACGCCGGAGTAGCCGTCGGACCCGCCGCATTGGAGGGCTACCGTCAGTTCGCTCGCGGGGGTGGGCTGACGTCGGATGTTGTTGGCGTCGGCCAGCGTCTCGCGGACGAAGGCGATGCCGGCTTCGACGGTTTTGCGGGTGCCGCCCATTTCCTGGATGTCCATGGCGCGCAGGCGGCCGGCGAGCTTCTGTTCCTGGATGAGGCCGGCGAGCTGGTTCACTTCGCAGCCGAGGCCGAGGACGATGACGGCGGCGAAGTTGGGGTGGCGGGCGTAGCCGCCGAGGGTGCGGCGCAGGAGGGCGAGGGGCTCGCCCTGGGCCATGCCGCAGCCGGTCTTGTGGGTGAGGGCGACGACGCCGTCGATATTGGGGAAGTCGGCGAGCGGGTTGCGGCCGGAGATGGGGTCTTTTCGGAAGGCCATGGCGACGAGGTCGGCGACGTGGGCGGAGCAGTTCACGCTGGTGAGGATGCCGATGTAGTTGCGGGTGGCGACGCGGCCGTCTGGCCGGCGGATGCCCATGAAGGTGGCCGGGGTGTTGAAGAAGTCGGTGGGGCGGGAGTCGGCGCCGTAGGCGTAGTCGCGGGCGAAGTCGCCCATGCCGGTGTTGTGGGTGTGGACGTGTTCGCCCGGCGCGATCGGGGTGGTGGCGAAGCCGATGACCTGGCCGTAGCGGCGGATGGGCGCGCCGGGGGCGATTGGGGTGATGGCGACCTTGTGGCCGGCGGGGATGCGCTGGGTGGCCTGGACGCTGGGGGCGAGTTCGGTGCCGGGGAGGAGGGTGGCGCGGGCGATCACCACGGAGTCCTGGTCGTTCAGGTGGATGACGACGGGAGGGGGCATGGTGGGGGCTCCGCGGAACGGGGAAGGCTGGGGCGGCCGGAGGTGGGGTGGGATTCCGACACGAAGAGTCGGATGGCGCTTCGCTTATCCGACCTACGGGATTTTCGAATTTGGATAGGCGTGAGGGGGGTCCAGGGGGCTCGGCCCCCTGGATCGCTTGGCTCAGGCGAGGCCCTTGGCGGCCTTGCGGGTCTCGGCGATGCAGGATTTGGCGTAGGTTGCCATCATGCCGCTGTCGTTCATCAGGGTGGTGAGGCGGAAGCCGCGGGCGATGCATTTGGCGGCGTCGGCGGCGCCGGCGGTGTGGATGCCGGCGTAGATGCCGCGGGACTGGCAGGCCTTGAGGATCTTGTCGTAGGCCTTGAGGATTTCCGGCTCGTCACGATCGAGCTTGGGGGGCAGGCCGTAGGACAGGCCGAGGTCGGAGGGTCCGACATAGACGCCGGCGATGCCTTCGACGTCGAGGATGGCGTCGAGGTTCTTGATCGCGGTCTTGGTCTCGATCATCGGGATGCAGAGGGTTTCGCTGTTGGCGGTGGCCTGGTAGCTGGTGGCTTCGCCGTACATGCCGGCGCGGAAGGGGCCGTTGGAGCGGACGCCGAGGGGCGGGTATTTGCTGTACTGCACCATCGCCTCGGCCTCCTTCTTGGTGTTGATCATCGGGCAGATGACGCCCATGGCGCCGGCGTCGAGCACCTTGCCGATGATGCCGGGTTCGTTCCAGGGCACGCGGACCATCGGGGTTACCGCGTGCGCCTGCATGGCCTGGAAGCATTGCAGCATCGATTGGAAGTCCTGGGCGCCGTGCTGCATGTCCACGGTGACGCTGTCGAAGCCGCACTGGGCCATGACTTCGGCGGAGAAGCCGGAGGGGATGGCGAGCCAGGCGTTCATGACGGCCTTGCCGGAGGCCCAGATTTTCGCGACTTTGGTTGCCATGGCGGCGTTTCTCCCGTGATTTGCGTAGTGAAACGCTAGGGCCGGGCGGGTGGGCGGTCAATCTTGGGGGGGTGGGATGGCGGCTTATGCCGGGCCGGTGATCGATGCGCATCACCATTTGTGGGATTTGTCGCTGGGGCGGCATCCCTGGATCACCGGGGGCGATCCGGCGATGGCGTCGTTGGGGAATCTGGATTTCCTGCGGCATGATTACCTGCCGCCGGATTACTTGCGCGATGTTGGCGAGACGAATTTCGCCGGGTCGGTGCATGTGGAGGCGGCGTGGGACCGGGCGGACGACCCGGTGGCGGAGACGCGCTGGCTGATGTCGATCCCTCGCCCGCGCGGGGTGGCGGCAAGGCTGGTGGGCTTCGTGGCGCTGGAGGCTGCCGACGTGGAGGCGCGGCTCGCCGCCCATCGGGAGGCCGGCCCGGTGGTGGGGGTTCGCGAGACCATCCGCTGGCACCCCGACCCGGCCAAGCGCTGGGTGGAGGCGGGGGTGCTGGACCGGACGGACAAGCGGCGCGGGATTGCGGTGCTGGCGCGGGCGGGGATGCTGCTGGAGGTGCTGATGAACCCGTACCAGAGCGAGGATGTGGCGCGGTTGGCGCGGGATTTTTCGGATTTGCAGATCGTGGTGAACCATTGCGCTTCGCCGATGGACCGGGATGCGGTGGGGCTGGCGCGGTGGCGGGCCGGGCTGGCGGCGATGGCGGGGTGCCCAAACGTGGCGATCAAGGTGTCGAATTTTGGGGCCTATGCGGCGGATCGGACGCCGGCGGGGCTGCGGGCGGCGGTGCTGGCCTGTGTGGATGCGTTCGGGGCGGGGCGGGCGATGTTCGGGACGGATTATCCGGTGGGGCGGCGGGCGCTGGGGTATCGCGAGAACGTGGAGGGGTTCGCGGCGGCGATCGCCGGTTTTTCGGCGGATGAGCAGCGGGCGCTGTTCCATGACAACGCGCGGCGGATTTATCGGTTCGACTAGGGCGTGCCGGCAGCTGAGCCCAATGGCGGTTGGGACGCGGAGCATGGCGGCGGCGAGGCATCGGCTTGTTTTTGGGCGTTTACCGCGACAGGAGACAGCTCGCGAGGGGGTGGCCGGCTTTGTGGATGTCCCGGCGGTATGCGCGCCGGCAGCCAACCGCGCGGTGTTCCAAACCCTGTGTTAACCCTGGCCTGCCAAGGTGCCCCCGAGACCGCGCTGTCGATTCCACCGCGGCTGCAACCCGCCAGAACGGCGTGTCCGAGACCTGTAAATGTCCAAAGACTGGTCCCTCCTGAGCGAGGGCGCACAGCTTGCCTTGTCGCGCGCCGCACTGGCGCAGGCCGCCGACACGATTGCCGGCCAGGCGGAAACCCTGGCCGAGGAGATGGAGATGGGGGCGCTGGATGACCATGGCGGCCCCGATGCGCTGCGGCTGCTGGCCGCGGTGCTGCGCTCGCTGAACCCGATGGCCCAGCCCGCCGCCGGCATGGCCTGAAGCGGGCGCGATTCGAAGCGGGCGCGTTCAGCGGCCCGGGGAACGCCCCGGCTTTCCCGCGGTGTCGCGCGCGGTGTCTGGCGTGGCCGCGCGGATCGGATTCAGGAGACCAGGCTGCGCGCCGGCGCCGGCGCGCGTTCGCTGGCCGCGATGTAGTCGCGGGTTATCGGCACGCTGGCGTTGTCGCCGGCCAGCTGGATCTGGAAGACCATCAGCCCCTCGCGCCGGAACGCCAGTTCGCTGCCGCACAGGTAGAACTCGAACATGCGGCAGAAGCGCTCGTCGTAGAGGGCCGCGATGGTGTCCCGGCTGGCGGCGAAGCGTCGGCGCCAGTGGCGCAGGGTTTCGGCGTAGTGCAGGCGCAGGACCTCGATATCGGTGGTGTGCAGCTGCGCGCGCTCGATGGCCGGCAGCACCTCGGACAGTGCCGGGCAGTAGCCGCCGGGGAAGATGTATTTGGCGATCCATGGGTTGGTGGCCTGCGGCGGACCCTGGCGGCCGATGGCGTGCAGCAGCGCCACGCCGCCGGGGGCCAGGCAGTTCTTCACCACCTGGAAGAAGCGGTCGTAATGCGGCACGCCGACGTGTTCGAACATGCCGACCGAGACGATGCGGTCGAACCGCCGGTGCATGGCGCGGTAGTCCATCAGCTCGAACTGCACCTGGCCGGCCAGCCCCTCGGCGGCGGCGCGGGCGCGGGCTTCGGCGAGTTGTTCGGTGGACAGGGTGATGCCGGTCACCCGCGCGCCGAAATCGCGCGCCAGGGTCAGCGCCAGGCCGCCCCAGCCGCAGCCGATGTCCAGCACCTCCAGCCCTGGGCGGTCCAGGCACAGCTTGGCGGCGATGTGGCGCTTCTTGGCGGCCTGCGCCTCGTCCAGGGTTTCGCCGCCGGTGGGGAAATAGCCGCAGGAATATTGCCGGTCGCGGTCCAGGAACAGGCTGTAGAGCCGGCCGTTGAGGTCGTAGTGGTGGGCCACGTTGCGACGCGACCGTGGCGCCGGGTTGAACTGCCGCAGCCGCCGCAGCATCCGGTCCAGCGCGGCCCGGACCTGCACCACCGGCTGGCGGGCGTCGGCATGGGCGAGGTTGCTGACCAGCACGTCCAGCGCCTCGTACAGGCTGCAGCTGATCGGCACGAAGCCGCCATCCATGTAGCACTCGCCGCATGCCATGGCGGGGTTGGTCAGGATGCGGCGCACCGTGCGCCAGTCGCCGAAGCCGATATGTGCCGCCGGTCCCGGCGTTCCCGCGTAGCGGGTCAGTTCCCCGTCCGGCCAGGTGACCAGCAACTGGCCGGTGACAATGAAGCGCCGAAAAAGCCGGTCCAGCAGCACGCGCATGACTTCTCGCCCGCCAGGAAAGGAACCTGTAGGCACTAAGGTTCCGCAGCGCATGGGCAGGAATCAAGGTCCGCATGGCAGGCATCATGAAAACGCAAGAGGGGGCGCGCAAAAAAAGAACCGGGCCGCCGCGTGGGGCGGCAGCCCGGTTCGATCAGGCGACAACGCCGGCCTGGCGGCGGGCGCGGTGCGGTCAGATATTGGGCTGCGGCGCCTCGGAGGGGTCGAGGAATTCGTCGTTGACCGTATCGTCCTCGTCGTCGTCGCGCGCGATCGCCTCGCCGCGGGCCTGCTTCATCGCCTCCTCGGTGCTGCGGGCGACGTTGACGGTGACGGGGATGGAGACTTCGGGGTGCAGCACCACGCGCACCGGGGTCAGGCCCAGCGACTTGATCGGGTGTTCCAGCACCACCTGGTTGCGGTTCACCGTCAGGCCGGAGCCGGTGCAGGCATCGGCGATGTCGCGCGAGGAGACCGAGCCGTAGAGGCTGCCGGACTCGCCGGCCTGGCGGATGATCACCACCGACAGGCCGCCGACGCGCTCGGCCAGCCGTTCGGCTTCCTCGCGGCGCTTGATGTTCTGGGCTTCCAGCTGCACGCGCTGGGCCTCGAACTTCGCCAGGTTTTCCTTGTTGGCGCGGATCGCCTTCTTCTGCGGCAGCAGGAAGTTGCGGGCATAGCCCGGCTTCACGTGCACCAGCTCGCCCATCTGGCCGAGCTTGTCCACGCGCTGCATCAGGATCAGTTCAACAGTGGCCATGATGCTGTCCCCCTCAGGTCAGGATGTAGGGCAGGAGGGCGAGGAAGCGGGCGCGCTTGATCGCCTGGGCCAGCTCGCGCTGCTTCTTGGCGGAGACCGCGGTGATGCGGCTGGGCACGATCTTGCCGCGCTCGGACAGGAAGCGGGACAGCAGGCGCACGTCCTTGTAGTCGATCACCGGCGCGTTCGGGCCGGAGAACGGGCAGGACTTGCGGCGGCGGTAGAACGGCCGGCGGGCGCCAACGGCGGCGCGGCGGGCGGCGGGATTCACATCTTCGGACATGCTCTCTTACTCCTCGACCGCGCCACGGAAGCCGCCATCGCGGTCGCGATCGCGGTCGCCGAAGCCACCGCCGCCGCCGGGACCGTCGTCGCGGGCGCGGAATTCCTCACGGTCGTCGAAGCCGCGCTTGCGGCCGCTGTCGAAGCGCCCGGCGGGCTTGGGGCCGCGGAAGCCGCGCTCGCGGTCGTCGGACTTGCGCGACAGGATGGCGCTGGGGGCCTCGTCGATGGCGTCCAGGCGGATGGTCATGAAGCGCAGCACGTCTTCGTTCAGGCCCAGCTGGCGTTCCATCTCGGTGATGGCGGCGGGCTTGGAATCGATGCCGAGCAGCATGTAGTGGCCCTTCCGGTTCTTCTTGATCCGGTAGGCGAGGCCGCGCAGGCCCCAGTATTCCTGCTTCTTCAGCGAGGTGCCGTTGGGCACGCCGTTGTCGGTGTCGAGCTGGTTGGAAACGCCCTCAGCAATGGCCTCGACCTGCTGTTGCGTGACGTCGTTGCGTGCGATGAACACGACTTCATATAGCGGCATGTGACCCCCTCTGGCTTTTCTCTGCCCCGTCCGCAATTGGACCCGCGCCGGGATGGCGCGTGGGCATAGCCGGGGAAGCCGCCTCCCCCGGCAGGGAAGCGGGGGCTTATACAGGGATTGCGGCGGGACGCAACCTTGGGGCCATTCGGTGTCAGGCAGCCAGGGCCAGCGGGGCGGTCAGTACCGGCTCGCCCGGCTCGGCCGTCAGCACCGCGCCTTCGGGCACCGCCTGCCAGCCGCCGCCATCGCTGTCGATGGGTTCGGAGACGAGGATCAGATTGGCGCCCTGTGCCCGCCAGTACAGCGTCGCCGGCTGGTTGTCCGACGCCCAGCGGAACGCCCAGACGCGCGCGCCGTCGGTCAGCGCCGCGGTGAAGCGCAGCGCCTCGGTGATGCCGGCCGCGCGCATCAGGGCGTGCACCCGCGCCAGGGTGCGGCCGATGGCGCCGACCGGATCGGCCTTCAGCCCGTCGGCCATGGCGGCCAGCAGGATCGCCTCGGAATCCGTGGTGCCCTGGCGGTGGCAGTAGAGCGCGTCGGGGATCAGCGCCTCCACCCGCCGGCGCACCGCCGCCCAGCCGCCGACCTGGCCGTTGTGCATGAACATGAACGGCCCGGCGGCGAAGGGGTGGCAGTTGGCGCGGCTGGTCGCGGTGCCGGTGGAGGCGCGGACATGGGCGAAGAACAGCCGCGAGCGCACCTGGGCGCAGATCGAGCGCAGGTTCTCGTCCGACCAGGCCGGATGCACCTCGCGGTACAGCCCGGGCTCCACCCGCTCGCCGTACCAGCCCAGGCCGAAGCCGTCGCCGTTGGTGGTGGTGCGGGCCTCGCGCGCATGGCGCGACTGGTCGATCAGCGAGTGGTCGGGGGCGGCCACCAGGGCCTCCAGCAGGATCGCGTCGCCGCGATAGGCCAGGAACCGGCACATGACGTCACCCGATCTGTTCGAACGCCGAATGTATGGCGCAGAAAGGTTGCGCCGGCGTGACCGCGCGGGGGCAAGATTGACAGTGGCGCGGCGGCAGGGCATCCCGCGAACGAGTTGAGATGGGAAACGACCATGGCGGTGCACGCCTTCATCTTCCCCGGCCAGGGCAGCCAGGCCCCCGGCATGGGCCGCGACCTCGCCGCCGCCTTCGCGGCCGCCCGTGAGGTGTTCCAGGAAGTGGACGACACGCTGGGCCAGAAGCTCTCCGCGCTGATGTTCGAGGGGCCGGCCGAGACCCTGACCCTGACCGAGAACGCCCAGCCGGCGCTGATGGCGCATTCGCTGGCGGTGCTGCGGGTGCTGGAATCCGAGGGCGGCTTCAAGCTGGCCGACCGCGCCGTGGTGGTGGCGGGACATTCGCTGGGCGAATACAGCGCGCTGGCCGCCGCCGGCGCCTTCGGCATCGCCCAGGCCGCCCGGCTGCTGAAGCTGCGCGGCCAGGCCATGCAGAAGGCGGTGCCGCCCGGTGCCGGCAGCATGGCCGCCCTGCTGGGCTGCGAAATGCCGCTGGCGCTGGAGATCTGCGCCGAGGCCGCCCCCGCGCCGGATGGCGGCAGCGAGGTGATCGAGGCCGGCAACGACAATGGCGGCGGCCAGGTGGTGATTTCCGGCGCCACGGCGGCGGTGGAACGCGCCATCCTGATCGCGCCCACCAGGGGCGTGCGGCGGGCGATGAAGCTGCCGGTCTCCGCCCCGTTCCACTGCGCCATGATGGCGCCGGCCGCCGATGTCATGGCCGAGGCGTTGCGCGCCGCGCCGCCGCTGCCCCCGGTGGTGCCGTTGGTGGCCAATGTCTCGGCGGCCAAGGCGACCGATCCCGATGCGATCATCGACCTGCTGGTGCGCCAGGTGACGGCGACCGTGCGCTGGCGCGAATGCATGCTGACCATGGCCGGGCTGGGCGTGGACAGCTTTGTCGAACTCGGCTCGGGCAAGGTGCTGTCCGGCCTGGTCAAGCGCATCGCGCCGGAGGCGAGCGGAGTCAATGCCGGCACGCCGGGTGAGATCGAGGCGCTGCTGAAGCTGCTATAAGGCAGGTAAAGACGAGCAGGTTGTTCTTTTTTGAAAAAAAGAACCAAAAAACTTTTATCCATTTGGGCGGGATGGCGGATGTCACGATGAAAATGAATGAAAGTCTTTTTGCTTCTTTTTCTTCAGAAAAAGAAGACCTTCCTTCCTTCCTCACCCGATGATGCCCATGTTCAACCTCACCGGCAAGATGGCCCTGGTCACCGGTGCCTCCGGCGGCATCGGCGCGGCGATCGCGCGCGCGCTGCACGCCCAGGGTGCCACGGTGGCCCTGTCCGGCACCCGCGCCGAAGCCCTGGTGGCGTTGGCGGCCGAGCTGGGCGCGCGGGCGCATGCCTGCCCCGCCGACCTGCGCGACCCCGCCGCGCCGGATGCGCTGGTGGCCGAGGCCGAGAAGATCGCGCCGCTGGACATCCTGGTGAACAATGCCGGCTTCACCCGCGACATGCTGGCGCTGCGGATGAAGGACGAGGACTGGCAGGCGGTGCTGGACGTGGATCTGACCGCGCCGTTCCGCCTGGCGCGCGCCGCCCTGCGCGGCATGCTGCGGCGGCGGGGGGGGCGGATCATCTCGATCTCGTCCATCGTCGGCGCCACCGGCAATGCCGGCCAGGCCAACTATGCCGCCGCCAAGGCCGGCATGGTGGGCATGAGCAAGGCGCTGGCGCAGGAGGTGGCCAGCCGCGGCGTGACGGTGAACGTGGTCGCCCCCGGCTTCATCGCCACCCCGATGACCGCGGCGCTGAACGAGGCGCAGAAGGCCAAGCTGACCGAGGGCATCCCGCTGGGCCGCATGGGCGCGCCCGATGACGTGGCCGCGGCGGTGGCGTACCTGGCCAGCGACGAGGCCGGCTGGGTGACCGGCGCCACGCTGCATGTCAATGGTGGGATGGCCATGATCTGATGCCGTGTCGCCCCGCGTGGCGGGGCGTGTTGGCGACACCGAAGAAACCATGCTAAGCGCCGCTGATCCTTGTTCGGGGTTCAAGCGCGCCGCCCTAGGATGATCCGCCGGCCGCACTCGACAACGAGTGGGGGCTGGGGGATCGCCCCTTTGCAGACAGTAGACCCACCACAGGCAACCGGCCGGCGGCACTGCCCGGCCCTTCCAGGAGTAACAGCGGCGATGAGCGATATCGCAGACCGGGTAAAGAAGATCGTGGTCGAGCACCTCGGCGTCGAGGAGGCGAAGGTGACGCCGGAGGCGTCGTTCATCGATGACCTCGGTGCGGACAGCCTGGACACCGTCGAACTGGTGATGGCCTTCGAGGAAGCGTTCAGCGTCGAGATCCCCGAGGACGCGGCCGAGAAGATCGGCACGGTGAAGGACGCGATCGACTACATCGAGAAGCAGAAGGCCGCCTGAGCCAGGCCGGTTTTCGCGACCTCTTGATCGACGCAGGGCAAGGATGACAGCGATGCGGCGCGTGGTGGTGACGGGCATGGGCATTGCCTGCCCGCTGGGTCTTGGCGTCGAGCACGTCTGGGCCCGGCTGTTGGCGGGCGATTCGGGCATCAGTGCCATCCAGGGCTTCGATGTCAGCGAGTTGCCGGCCAGGATCGCCGGCACCGTGCCGCAGGGCAGCAAGGCCGAGGGCAAGCTGGACCTGGCCGAATGGATCCCGGTCAAGGACCAGAAGAAGATGGATCGCTTCATCCACTTCGCCCTGGTCGCCGCCATCGAGGCGGTGGAGGATTCCGGCTGGAAGCCCGATGACGAGGAGGATCGCTGCGCCACCGGCGTGATGATCGGCTCGGGCATCGGCGGGCTGGAGACGATCTACGACGCCTCGCTGATGGTGCTGCAGGGCAAGATCCGCCGGCTGTCGCCGTTCTTCATCCCCTCCGCACTGATCAACCTCGCCTCCGGCCATCTGTCGATCAAATACGGTTTCAAGGGGCCGAACCACGCGGTGGTCACGGCCTGCGCCACCGGCGTGCACGCCATCGGCGACGCCGCCCGGCTGATCCAATGGGGCGATGCCGATGTGATGGTGGCCGGCGGTGCGGAGGCGGCGGTGAACCAGCTGGGCATCGGCGGATTCTGCGCCGCCCGCGCGCTGTCCACCGGCTTCAACGACACGCCTGCCAAGGCCTCCCGCCCCTGGGACCGCGATCGCGACGGCTTCGTGATGGGCGAGGGCGCCGGCGTGGTGGTGCTGGAGGAGTACGAGCACGCCAGGAAGCGCGGCGCCAGGATCTATGCCGAAATCGGCGGCTACGGCATGTCGGGCGACGCCCACCACATCACCGCCCCGGCCGAGGGCCATGACGGCGCCTTCCGCGCCATGAAGGCGGCGCTTCGCAATGGCGGGGTCACGCCGGAGCAGATCCGGTACGTGAACGCGCACGGCACCTCCACCCCGCTGGGCGACGATCTGGAGCTGGAGGCGGTGGAGCGGTTCTTCGGCGAGTCCGCCCGCGGCCTGGCGATGTCGTCCACCAAATCGTCCACCGGCCACCTGCTGGGCGCGGCCGGGGCGATCGAGGCGATATTCTCGATCCTGGCGGTGCGCGACGGGGTGGCGCCGCCGACCCTGAACCTGGACAATCCGAGCCGTGAGAGCGTGATCGACCGGGTGGCCAATGCCGCCCAGCCGCGCCGCATCGACATGGCGCTGTCCAACAGCTTCGGCTTCGGCGGCACCAACGCCAGCATCATCTTCAAGAAGGCGGCCTGACCCCAGCCTTGCCGATGCGGCTGCACCGGCAATTGCGTTTGCGGCGGGCGGTGGCCGGCGGCGTGCTGCTGGTGCTGGCCCTGGCCGGTGCGCTGGCGCTGGGCGGGTATTTCGTTCTGGATCGGTTCGAGCGGCCAGGCCCCCTGGCCGAGGACCGCGCCGTGGTGGTGCCGCGCGGCGGACCCGGCCGGCTGGGCGATGTGCTGGCCGAGGCCGGGGTGATCGCGGTTCCCGCCACCTTGCGCCTGGCCGCCTGGGCCACCGCCGGCGAGGGACCGTTGCGCGCCGGCGAGTTCCTGTTCCCCGCCGGGGCCAGCCTGCGCGACGTGCTGACGATCCTGCGCAGCGGCCGGCCGGTGCTGCACCGGCTGACCATTCCCGAGGGCCTGACCGCGGCGATGATTGCCGTGCTGGTGGACAGCGACACGACGCTGGCCGGCCCGACGGTGGTGCCCGCCGAGGGAATGGTGCTGCCGGATACCTACCTGCACGAGCGCGGCACCGCGCGGGCCGCGGTGGTGGAGCGGGCGACGCGGGCGATGGAACATGCCCTGGCCGAGGCCTGGGCGGGCCGGGCCGACGGCCTGCCGCTGGCCACGCCGCTGGAGATGCTGACCCTGGCCAGCATCGTGGAGCGCGAAACCGGGCGGGCGGAGGAGCGTCCGCGGGTGGCGCAGGTGTTCCTCAACCGGCTGCGCCGCGGCATGCGGCTGCAATCCGACCCGACCGTGGTCTATGCCGCCAGCGGCGGGGCCGGGGTGCTGGACCGGCCGCTCCGGCGGTCAGACCTGGATGCATCGAACCCCTACAACACCTATCGCATCGCCGGCCTGCCGCCGGGGCCGATCGCCAGCCCCGGCGTGGCGGCGCTGGCGGCGGTGGCGCATCCGGCCGGGGGGGACGAGCTGTATTTCGTCGCCGACGGCACCGGCGGGCACGCCTTCGCGCGGACGCTGGAGGAGCATAATCGCAACGTGGCGCGGTGGCGGGCGCTCGGCAGGTAGGAAGGCGTTCTTTTTTGAAAAAAAGAACCAAAAAACTTTTATCCGCTTTCTTATGGGTGAAGGTTTTTTGCTTCTTTTTGTTCACAAAAAGAAGACTTCCTTCCACTTCACCGTGCCAATGTTTGGTACACCAGCGTCCGGAACAGCCGGAACAGGTGGTCGAACTGGTTCGCCTGGTTGACCATCAGCACCGCCACCAGCTCGCGGGCGGGATCGACCAGGAACTGGCTGCCGTCGCTGCCGGCACCGTCGTAGTCGCCGGGGCTGCCCGGCATGGCATTGACCCCGGCGCCCAGCCGCACGGGAAAGCCGAGGCCGTAGCCGCGGCCCTCGCCCAGCAGATACTGGCCGCTGGCGCTGTCATGGGGGATCTGGCCCAGGTGATCGCTGGTCATCAGCGCCACGCTGCCCAGGCCGAGCACGCGGGCGCCGTCCAGGATGCCGCCGGCCAGCATCGCCTGGCCGAAGCGCAACAGATCGCCGGCGGTGCCGAACAGCCCGGTGCTGCCGCCGATGCGCACCGGGGCGGCGCTGTCCGGCGGCTGCGGCAGCGTGCCGGTCAGCGGGTCCGCGCGCGGCCGGGCACGGCGCGCCTCGTCGCGGGCGGCGACGGCAAAGCCGGTATCGGCCATGCGCCACGGGGTGGTGACTTCGCGCGCCAGCACGCGGTCGAAGGGCTGGCCGGCGGCCAGTTCCACCACCCGGGCGAGAACGTCGGTGGCGATGGAATCGTCCCACAGCACGCCGGGCTGGTGCAGCAGCGGCAGCCTGGCCAGCGCCGCCACCGCCTCGGCCAGCGTCTTGTCGGGCGCCTGGAGTCCGGCCTCGACATAGAGCTGGGCGACCGGCGTGCCGGGGTAGCGCCGCGCGTCGGTGAAGCCGGCGGTGTGGCGCAACAGGTCGTGCATGGTGATCGGCCGCCGCGCGCGCTCGAACCCGGTCTCGGTGGCCACCCGCATGTCGCGGAAATCGGGCAGATGGGCGGAGAGCGGGTCGGTCAGCTTCAGCCGGCCGCGCTCCACCAGCACCATGGCGGCGACCGAGGCGAGCGGGCGGGTGATGGCGCCCAGCGGAAAGATCGCATCGGGGCGCAGCCGCTCCGATTGCGCGGCGTCGCGGAAGCCGACCGCCTGCAGCCAGCCCAGCTTGCCGTGGCGGGCGAGGCCGAGCACGGCGCCGTTGATGCGCCCCTCGGTGACGGCGGCGGCCAGCACCTCGGTGACCTGGGCCAGGCGCGGGGCGGAGAGGCCGATGCTCTCCGGCGGCGCGGCCGGCAGGGGCGGCGGGGGTGCTGCGGCCTTGCGCGCCGGCTGGGCGCGCGCGGCGGCGGGCAGCAGGGCGGCCAGCGCCAGCAGCTCGCGCCGCCGGGCGCGGGGTATCCGGTCAGGGTGCATCGCCATGTCCCTCCGTGCGGCGCCAGGTGAAGGTCAGCTCGTGCTTGTTGTGGAAAAGGTGCCACAGCCGCGCGCCGGGAATGGCGGCGAAGGCGGCGGCGGCGTCATGGTCGGTCTCGCCCTGGAACTTGATCGTGCAGACCACGCGATCCGCCCCGCCGGGGGCCACCCAGCGCCGCACCATCTCCAGCAGCGGCGCGGGATAGGCGATGATGTCGCTGAACAGCCAGT
Source organism: Acetobacteraceae bacterium (assembly GCA_020848935.1). Classification (GTDB taxonomy): domain Bacteria; phylum Pseudomonadota; class Alphaproteobacteria; order Acetobacterales; family Acetobacteraceae; genus CAMDGX01. Next base: position 13,829 of record JADLHF010000238.1, on the reverse strand, counting down.
CCACCGGCTCCGGCGCCACGGCGAAGGCGCTGCCCTGGCGGAAGGCGACGCCCGGCATCGCGGCCACGCGCGGGTCCAGCGGGGCGCGGTCGATGGCGGTGACCGCAGCCCCCAGCCGCGCCACCGCCCAGGTCCAGCCGCCGGGCGACGCGCCGAGGTCGATGCAGTGCTGGCCCGGGCGCGGATGCTCGCCGAGGCGGGTGCAGGCCTCCCACAATTTCAGGTAGGCGCGGCTGGGCGGGCCGATATGGTCCTCCTCGAACCGGCATTCGCCGTTGACGAAGGCGCTGGTCTTGGTCGGGCTGGCCAGCATCCGCTCGGGCGCCAGCAGGGTCCAGGCGCCGAGATGGGCGGCCGGCGCGGGTGCCGGGAACACCAGCGCGCGGGCCTTGACCGGCGGCAGGCGGTCGGCGATCAGCGCCATGCGGCGGTGATGGGCGGCACCATAGGCCGACCAGTTCCGCTGCAGCGCCCGCAGCGCATCGGCGGCGGATTTCACCGAGGCGACCGCGATTTCGCGCGGATCGGTCCAGGTATCCAACGCCCAGGCCGAGGGCACCGGCGGGTCGGGCGACAGCGCCAGCCGGCCGTGCCAGGCAGCCACGGCGGCCCCGGCGCGCCGCAACTCCTCCGCCAGCGTGGCCTCCAACCCCTCGGCGGCCAGGTAGGCGGCGCGGATCACCGGCGGCGCTTGAACGCTGCGATCAGCAGCATCAGCCAGCCGACCATCAGCATCACGCCGCCGAACGGGGCGACGCTGCTGGTGGCGATGCCCACCGCGAACACCCGCACATAGACCGCGCCGCAGAACGCCAGCAGGCCAAGGGTGAAGAACGTGCCGGCGAAGTTGCACCAGCGCCCGCCGCGCACGCCGCAGACCAGCAGCGCCAGCGCGTGCCAGCCCTGCATCTGCACCGCATCGCGCAGCGCCGCGGTGGCGCCGGCATCCAGCCGCAGATGCGCCGCCGCGGCCGACAATGCCACCGCACCCAACCCGGCCAGCGCACCGAGGGCGAACCAAATTCTGTCCATGACCGGCAGAATACCGGGCACTCCCCTGTTCCGCCATGCGCGCTGCGTATAGTCTGGCGGCAAATGCCGCGCGGTGACCTTTTCCCCGAGATCGGACCGTTCCAGACCGGCTTCCTGCCGCTGTCGGACGGGCACACCATGTACTGGGAGCAGGTGGGCAACCCCCGCGGCGTGCCGGTGCTGTTCCTGCACGGCGGACCCGGTGCCGGCGCCGGGGTGATCCACCGCCGCTTCTTCGACCCCGCCTTCTGGCGCGTGGTGATCTTCGACCAGCGCGGCGCCGGCCGCTCCCGCCCGCTGGGCCGGCTGGAGGCCAACACCACCCCCCATCTGGTCGAGGATATCGAGCTGCTGCGCCGCCACCTCGGCGTGGAACGATTCCTGCTGTTCGGCGGTTCCTGGGGCTCCACCCTGGCGCTGGCCTATGCCCAGGCGTACCCCGAGCGGGTGGCCGGCTGCGTGCTGCGCGGCATCTTCCTCGGGCGGACCAGCGAGGTGGAATGGTTCCTGCGCGGCGCCGCCGCGGTGTTCCCCGAGGCCCATGCCGCCTTCGCCGGCTTCCTGCCGCAGGACGAGCGCGCCGACCTGCTGGGCGGCTACCTGAGGCGCCTGACCGATCCCGATCCCGCCGTGCACCTTCCGGCCGCCCGTGCCTGGTCGGTCTATGAAGGCTCCTGCAGCACGCTGCTGCCCAGCCCGGACATGGTGGCCGGCTTCGCCCAGGACCGCACCGCCCTGGGGCTGGCGCGGATCGAGGCGCATTACTTCGCCCACGACCTGTTCCTGCCGCCGGGCGGGCTGCTCGCCCACATGGACCGCATCGCCGCCGTGCCGGCCGACATCGTGCAGGGGCGCTACGACATGGTCTGCCCGCCGGTCAGCGCCTTCGACCTGCTGGCCGCCTGGCCCGCAGCGCGGCTGACCATGATCCCGGATGCCGGCCACTCGGCGCTGGAACCCGGCGTGCGGCGGGCGCTGGTGGCGGCGGTGGAGCGGTTCCGGGATCGGCTCTAGGGAGAAGCAAGACCTTCTTTTTCTGAAGAAAAAGAAGCAAAAAGACTTTCCGTTCGTTTGGAGAGGATGCACCTTGGTGGTCTCTGATCCGAACGAAAGTTTTTTGGTTCTTTTTTTCAAAAAAGAACATCTTCTTGATACCTGCTCTTGGAAGGAACAAGCCATGCGCGTAGGCGTAATCGGTCTCGGCACCATGGGCATGGGTGCGGCGCGCAACCTGGTGAAGGCGGGCCACGAGGTGCATGGCTGCGACCTGCGGGAAGCAGTGCGCGCCGAGTTGATCGCCGCCGGCGGGCACGGCGCGGCGCGTGCTTGCGACCTGCTGGGCGGGCTGGAGGCGGTGGTGGTCTTCGTGGTCAACGCGGCGCAGGCCGAGGCGGTGCTGTTCGGGCAGGAGGGCTGCGCGGCCCGGCTCGATCCCGGCTGCGTGGTGCTGTGCTGCACCACGATGGCACCCGAGGCCGCGCGGGCGCTGGGCGCGCGACTGGAATCGGCGGGCTTGCTGATGCTCGACGCCCCGGTCTCCGGCGGCAAGGTGGCGGCCGATGGCGGCACCATGACGGTGATGGCCTCGGGCAGCCCGGCCGCCTTCGCCCGCGCCCAGCCGGTGCTGGACGCCGTGTCCGGCAAGCTGTGGCGGCTGGGCGATGCCGTCGGCGTCGGCAGCACGGTGAAGATGGTCAACCAGTTGCTCGCCGGGGTGCATATCGCCACGGCCGCCGAGGCGATGGCGCTGGGCATCCGCGCCGGCGCCGACCCGCAGACGCTGTTCGACGTGATCTCCACCTCCGCCGGGTCAAGCTGGATGTTCCAGAACCGTGTGCCCCATATCCTGGCCGGCGACGATACGCCGCTGTCCTCGGTGAATATCTTCGTCAAGGATCTGGGCATCGTGCTGGACCAGGCGCGCGCGCTCACCTTCCCGCTGCCGATGGCCTCGGCGGCGCACCAGCTTTTTCTCGCCGCCGCGGCGGCTGGGCATGGCGGGCGGGATGACGCCTTCGTGATCCGGGTCTGGCAGGCGCTGGCGGGGATTGCGCTGCCCGAGAAAGCGAAGGAGTAGCAAGGGTTCTTTTTTGAAAAAAAGAACCAAAAAACTTTCATTCATTTCGTTCGGAGACCGTGCACCCGCACGGTCCCCAAATGAACAGAAAGTCTTTTTGCTTCTTTTTCTTCAGAAAAAGAAGACCTTGCTTTCGCTCAGTCGAAAGCCGGCACGTTGCGCGCCAACCCCCCGAACAGATCCAGCATCCTCCCCCGCCAGGCAAACACCGGATCGGACTCCTCCAGCAGCTTGAAGGGACTGACGCAGCGCGCCCACTGGAAGGCACCGAACACCGCGTAGTCGGCATAGTCCGGCGTGGTGCCGCCAAGGTAGTTGCTGGCGGCCACCACGTGGCGCAGCGGGGCCAGCAGGGCGCGGAACTGCGGCAGTTGTTCGTCGCGCCCGGCGGCGACCTGGGCCAGGGTCATGCCGAAGCGGGCTTCGCGGTTCTTGATGAAGTAGCTGCGGGCGTGGGGGTCGAGCAGGGCGGGGATGTCGGCCACGATCAGCCGCACCAGGGCGGGGTGCAGCACGGCGTTGGTCCAGGCCAGGGTGAAGGCGCGCGCGGCCGGGTCGCCGCGGAACAGGGTGGGGGCCTTGGGGTATTCCTGGTCGAGGTATTCGGCGATCACGGTGGAGTCGTGCAGCGTGCGCTCGCCGTCCACCAGCACCGGCACCTTGTCGGTGCCGGCGAAGGCCAGGCGGTCGGTTTCGGTGAAGCGCCAGGGGATCACCTCGGCCTCCAGGCCCTTGTGGGCGAGCGCCATGCGGATGCGCCAGCAATAGGGGCTGAAGCGGCGGGCGGGGTCTTCGCCGGCGAGTTCGTAGAGTTGGCGCGGCATGGCGGACTCCTTTCGGTCGGCGTGGCGTGGGCGGCGGCGCGGTGTTAGCGGTGCAGTATGGAGCGTGACGGGATCGGTGCAATGCGTGGCTTCCTGCGCCCGGCCTTGGCCGGGGCGGCGGCGACGTGCGCGGGCAACGGGCTGGCGCGGTTTGCCTATGTGCCGATCTTCCCGGCGATGGTCGGCGCCGGCTGGGTGGATGGCGGGGGCGCGGGGCTGCTGGGGGCGGCGGCGCTGGGCGGCTACCTGGTGGGCACGCTGGGCGGGCGGGCGGCGGCGCGGCGGATCGGCGTGCCGGGGACGCTGGATTTGGGCATGGCGCTGGTGGTGCTGGCACTGGCGGCCTGCGCCTGGAATGGCGGCTTTGCCTGGCTGATGGGGTGGCGGGGGATGGCCGGGGTGGCCGGCGGGCTGCTGATGGCGCTGGCCGGGCCGGCGACGCAGGCCAGCGTGGCGCCGCACCGGCGGGGTGCCGCCGGCGGGGTGGTGCTGGCCGGGGTCGGCACCGGCATCGTGCTCGGCGCGGTGGTGGTGCCGGTGCTGCTGGCCCATGGCCTGCCGGCGACGTGGCTGGGGCTGGCGGGGCTGGTGCTGGCGCTGTGGCTGGCGGTGCGGCGGCACTGGCCGGACATGGAACTGGGTGGTGCCGCCGCACTGGCGCCGCCGCGGGCGCGGTTGCTGCTGGCGACCTATGGGCTGCACAGCGCCGGGATGGTGGCGCCGATGGTGTATCTGGCGGACCTGGCGGCGCGCGGGCGCGGGCTGGGGGTGGCGGCGGGCGCGTTGGCCTGGCTGCTGTTCGGGCTGGGCGGGATTGCCGGCGGGGTGCTGAGCGGGCGGCTGGTGGACCGGATCGGCGGGCGGCTGACGCTGGCGCTGTGGCTGGGGGTGCAGGTGGTGGCGCTGGCCCTGGCGCTGGTGCCGGACGGGACGGTGGTGCTGGTCTCGGCCGTGGTGGCCGGCTTCGCGGCGGTGGGGGTGACGACGGTGACGCTGTCGGTGTGCCGCGAGGTGGCGCCGGCGCAGTCGGCCGGGTTGTGGGTGCGGGCGACGGCGGTGTTCGGGGTGGTGCAGACGGCGGTGGCGTTTGCCGTGGCGCCGCTGTTCGCCGCCACCGGCGAAAGCCACGCCGCGGTGTTCGGCGTCGGGCTGGTCAGTTCGGTGGCCGCACTGGCGGCGGCGGTGGCGCTGGCCAGGCGCGGTTCAGCCCTGCCATGAGGCAATGTCTTCCATCGGATAGGTCGGCCGGGGCACGCGGCGCCAGGGCAGGGTCTTCACGTCGGACTGGCCAGGGCCGGGCGTGTCGACGCGGATGACCTGCGATGCGATCGGGCGGAAGAACTGGAAGTTGGAGGCGGTCTTGAGGACGGCCATGCGATACTCGGCGGGCTCGATGCCGAAGGCGCGATAGACGTCGGGCACGTTGCCGGCCGCCCCGGTGCGCTCGGTGACGAACAGGGTGGCCGGGCCGATCTCGAAGATCACCGTGACGCCCTGGTCGAATTCGGGCTGCTGGAACACCGGCACCTTGACGTGGCCGGGCGCCACCTTGCGGACGCGGCCGGTGACGGTGAGCGGGGTGAAGAAGTCCGGACAGGAATCGCCACCGACCGGCAAGGTCACCTCCGCGCCCGCGCCGGCGGCGGCGAGGTGGCGGGCGGTGGCGGGCGAGATCAGGGGGATCAGCGCGCGGCCGGCGATGCCCTGGCGCAGGATCGATTCGAGGATGAGGTTGCTGTCCCCGGCGGTGCCGCCGAACACGGTGTCGCCGGTGTCGCTCAGCACCACCAGGCCATCGGATGCGTCGGCCAGGCGCACGGCTTCGTCGATCGGCACGGCTTCCTTCACCATGAACGCGTCGCGCCGCGCCCAGGCGAAATCGGCGGAGTCGTCTGCAAGGCGTTCGGCGAGCGCCTGGTCGCCGTCGGTGGTGACGATGGTGGCCCAGCCGCCCTCGGCGACGTCCAGCCAGGGCTGCATCGGGCAGGGGGCGACGTGCAGCACGCGGGGGTCGGCCTCCATGGCGCGGGCGTGGTCGAACCATTCCTTCATCGGGCCGTGGGCGGTGAGGAACTGTTCCTGGTGGGTGATCAGGCGCAGCTTGCGCCAGGCGATGGTGGGCTTCACTTCGCCGCGCAGCATGCGGACCAGCAAGGCGCCGGACAGGCGGCCGGTGTCGTAGGTGTCGTGCGGCTGGGTGCGGTGGCCGATGATGGCGGTGCTGTGGGCCACCATCTGATGGGTGACGTTGGCGTGGTGGTCCAGCGTCAGCAGGATCGGCACGTCGGGGCCCAGAACCGCGCGGGCGATGCCGAGTTGGGCGCCCTCCACGTCGTCCACTCCCTCGGCGGCGCAGGCGCCGTGCAGGTGGGCGACCAGGGCGTCGATCTTTCCGGCGTCACGCAGGCCGGTGGCGATGCGCTCCTCGAAATACAGGCGCGAGTGGGTGTCGATCCGTCCGCCGGCCATCGCCCAAGCGGAGATGATCGGCACCCAGTCGATGTTCATGCCGGTCTGGGCGACGGCGTCGAGCATGCCGCCGACCTGGCCGCGGCCGGCCATGCGGGTGAGGATCTCGGGTCCCTCGGTGATGCCGAACTGGTGGAAGCTGTCCAGCCTGGTGGGGACCGGGTTGAAGTCGTTGGTTTCCTGGCCGACATGGATGATCGCGACGCGCATCTGCCCCTCCTGCTGTGGGCGGGGATCATGGCGGGTTGCGGCGGGGGTGGGAATGGAGCGGGTGAAGGGAATCGAACCCTCGTATGCAGCTTGGGAAGCTGCCGTTCTACCATTGAACTACACCCGCGCCGGGGGTGGGGCAGCTTAGCCCAGGGCGGGTTGACGGCGCAATGCGGGGTGCCTAGGGTTCCGGCACGCCGAAGGGCGTCCTCGTGATTTGTCCGGCCGGATTGCGGCGAGGTGAAACAAGCGCGCTAAAGAGGCCAGCGGAGGACCGCGTGGAATTGGTCCGTTCGGCTCCGCTGATCCCGCGGCCGGCCCAAAGCGAAGGGCCCTGCACCGATGACGACCCCCCACGATCCCCGCCACCGCGCCGCCACCCTGCTGGTTCAGGGCGGGGTGGAACGTTCGCACCACGGCGAGACCGCCGAGGCGCTGTACCTGACCTCCGGCTTCGTCTATGACAGCGCCGAGCAGGCCGAGGCGACCTTCACCAACCAGGTGGTGCACTACCAGTATTCGCGCTTCGGCAATCCGACGGTGGCGATGCTGGAGCGCCGGCTGGCGCTGGTGGAGGGGGCGGAGGCGTGTCGTGCCACCGCCACCGGGATGGCGGCGGTGCATGCCGCGCTGCTGAGTCATCTGAAGGCCGGCGACCGGGTGGTGGCCAGCCGGGCGCTGTTCGGCTCCTGCCACTGGATCGTCTCCACCCTGTTGCCGCGCTACGGCATCACCAGCGAGTTCGTCGATGGCGGCGATATGGAACAGTGGAAGACCGCGCTGGCGCGGCCGGCCAAGCTGGTGCTGCTGGAGACGCCGTCCAACCCGATGCTGGAGATCGTCGATCTGAAGGCGGTTTCCGACCTGGCGCATGCCGCCGGCGCGATCGTGGTGGTGGACAATGTGTTCGCCACCCCGCTGTTGCAGAAGCCGTTCGAGCTGGGGGCCGATGTGGTGGTGTATTCCTGCACCAAGCATATCGACGGCCAGGGGCGGGTGCTGGGGGGTGCCGTGCTGGGGCGGCAGAAATGGGTGGACGAGGTGTTGCAGCCGTTCATCCGCAACACCGGGCCGGCGATGTCGGCGTTCAATGCCTGGCTGCTGCTCAAGGGGCTGGAGACGCTGGCGCTGCGGGTGCGGGCGGGCTGCGAGGCGGCGGAGAAGGTGGCGGATTTCCTGGCGGGGCAGCCGGGGATCGCGCGGGTGTGGTATCCGACCCGCGCCGACCATCCGCAGCGCGGGCTGGCGATGGCGCAGATGCGTGCCGGCGGCACGGTGGTGACCTTCGAGGTGCGCGGCGGCAAGGCGGCGGCGTTCGCGGTGATGAATGCGATGCGGCTGATCAAGCTGTCCAACAACCTGGGCGACAGCAAGTCGCTGGCCACCCATCCGGCGACGACGACCCACCTGCGCATCGGGGCCGAGGAACGGGGCAAGCTGGGCATCAGCGACGGGGTGATCCGGCTGTCGGTGGGGCTGGAGGATCCGTTGGACATCATCGAGGACCTGGAGGGCGCGCTGGCCGGGCTGGCGGGGCGGCGGGCGGCGGAGTAGGCCGCCCCTGCGGCGCCACGTGGGCGCTTTTGTCCGCGCCGATCCTGGGATAGAAACAAGCTGTAACCATCGGCAGCACAGGCCCGCTGCAGGGGGAGGCATGGCCCACGATTACTCAGCAACGACGCGTGGCATCCAGGTGAGCGTGCGCAGCTTCTTCCTGGCGGACCATTCCAGGCCGGCGGAGGGGAAGTTCTTCTGGGCATACCAGGTGCGCATCGAGAACAAGGGCGCCGAGCAGGTGCAGCTGCTGCGCCGGAGCTGGACGATCACCGACGGGCGCGGCCGCATCCAGCAGGTGCAAGGCGACGGGGTGATCGGCAAGCAGCCGGTGCTGGGGCCGGGCGAGGCGTTCGAATACACCTCCGGCACGCCGCTGGACACGCCGTCGGGCATCATGCAGGGGGCCTACCACATGAGTGTGGCGGCGACCGGCGAGGCGTTCGAGGCGGCCATCCCGGCCTTCAGCCTGGACAGCCCGCACCAGGAGATGCGGCAGCACTGAGGCCGGGTTGGCGGTGGGCGGGGTCAGCGGGGGCGGGTGGCCAGTTCGGCGGCGAGGTCGATGGCGGCGATCAGGCTGGTGGGGTTGGCGGTGCCGGTGCCGGCGATGTTGAAGGCGGTGCCGTGGTCCGGCGAGGTGCGGATGATCGGCAGGCCCAGGGTGGTGTTGACGCCGTGGTGCATGTCCAGCGTCTTCAGCGGGATCAGCGCCTGGTCGTGGTACATGCCCATCGCGACGTCGTAGCGGGCGCGGGCCTCGGGGGTGAACATGCTGTCGGCGGCGAAGGGGCCGGTGACGTCGTGGCCTTCGGCGCGCAACTGGGCGATGGCCGGGGCGATGATGGTGACCTCCTCCTCGCCCATGGTGCCGTCCTCGCCGGCGTGGGGGTTGAGGCCGGCGATGGCGACGCGGGGGCGGGCGATGCCCCAGTGGTGCCGCAGGGCGGCGATGGTGACGCGGGTGACGGCAACGATGCGCTCGGCGGTGATCATGTCCAGCATGCGGCGCAGCGAGGCGTGCACGGTGATGGGAACCACGCGCAGGTCGGGGCTGGCCAGCATCATCACCGGCAGGGGCGCCCCGGTGAGGGCGGCGAGGAATTCGGTGTGGCCGGGATAGGCGAAGCCGGTGCCGGTGAGGGTGGATTTGTGGATCGGGTTGGTGACCACGGCGGCGGATTCGCCGGCCAGGGTGAGTTTGGTGGCGCGTTCGATGGCGGCGATGACGGCGGGGGCGTTGGCCGGGTCGGGCTGGCCTGGGATCGGCGGGGCGGCGAGGCGGACGGGCAGGACGGGCAGGGCGGCGGCGAAGCTCGCGCCACCCTGGGCGAGCGAGTTCACCGGGCGGATGGGGACGTCCAGGCCGAGCCGTTCGGCGATGGCGGCGAGGCGGTCGGGGTCGTCCAGCGCCACGAAGGGGTGGCCGTCGCGGCGGGCGAGCCAGGCGCGGACGGAGAGTTCGCCGCCGATGCCGGCGGGGTCGCCCATGGTGAGGGTGAGGGGCAGGGGATGCATGGCGGCGATCCTGCGCCCGGCGGGCGCGGCTGCCAATTGCGGGTGGCGCATGGCGGGGGTGGGGCCGGGCAGGGCGTCGCCGGATATGTAATTTTCCGTTATTGCAATGAAATAGCCGCAGGCGCGGGCGGCACTCAGGCGGGGTGTTTTTTCCAGGCGCGGACCGCGGCGCGGACATAGGCGGGCAGCGGGCGGTCGGTGGGAAGCAGGCCGGTTGCGGGGCGGGGCGCGCGGGGCTGGGCCGGCGCCGGGCTGGGAAGCGGCGGGCTGGGAAGCGGCGGGCCGGGATGCGCCGGGCCGGGATGCGCCGGGCCGGGATGCGCCGGGCTGGGATGCGCCGGGCTGGGATGCGGCGGGCGGGGCGGCAGGCGCAGCCAGTCCGGCGGGGCGATGCCGAGGGCGCGGCAGAGCGGGCGCAGCAGGCGGCCGGCCTGGGGGGCGGCGGCGGCCAGGGCGACGGTGTCGGGATGGGTGAGCAGCGCCTGGACCTGGCCGGCGAACTGGGCGGTTGGCTGGACGAGGCGGATCAGCCAGGCGTGGCCGGAGGGCAGGCGCGGGCGGGCGGGGTCGTGCGCGGGGCGGCGGCGGGTCTGGCCGGCGCGGCCGGGGCGGGGCGCGGGCAGGGTGTTGGCCTGCCAGCGGCGGGCCAGGCGGTCGAGGCGCAGGATGGTTTGGCGGAGGCGGTAATAGGCCACCGCGAGCAGCGCGGCGATGGCGGGCAGGCGGGCGGTGTGAAGGGCGAGCACGGCCGCGAGGCGGTCCAGGGCGATGGCCCAGGACCCGCCCAGCGCGGTGGTGGTCGGGGTGGCGTTGTAGATCATGTTAGCTATTTATATTAACCGATGGATCGCGGCAAGGGATTTTTTGCGGCGAGCGGGCAAGCTGGCAAAGCGGATCGTTCTGGGCGGGGCCGGGCTGGCGTGGGGGCGTCGGTATTGAAGACATGGATGTCCGGGGCAATCACATCTGGCGTACGCGCCGTGATCTGCTCCGTAAGCATGTAAGAAGTTTTCACAAAGAGACGGAGGGATGGAGAGGAGTGTTTTTCGTCTTTCCATCTCTTTGTGGCTTTTGTTTTTTCATGCGGTGAAAATGACATGGTGGGCATGAAAATCACTTGATATAAATATTCGTTTTGTTCGGAAGTGTTGTTATCGCCGGCATTACAAAAATGTCATTTCAGCTTGATCGAATATTGGAAGCGCCCATAGTGAAGACTGGCGTCCCGGCAGTGGCTGCCGGGCGACATGTTGGCGACGTTCCCATTCCCACAGCCTCCCAAGGAGGGTGCCATGTTTGAACAGATTCCTGCGCCGGATCATGTCGTCGCTTTCCGCCTGAGCGGAAAGCTCGTGCCGGACGACATCGAGCGATACAAGGCGCTGTTCGACGCCAAGCTCGCAAAGCACAAGCGTGTCGGGGTCTGCGTTGACATGACCGGGTTCTCGGACATGAGCGCCGGCGCGATTGCCGCGGACGTGAAGGCCGAATTCGGGCTGCTCGCCCATCTCAACCAGATCGCCCGCTGCGCGATGATCTCGGACAAGGAGTGGCCGCAGGCTTTGGTCCAGTTCGGCGCGCCGCTGCTGCCGACGCTGGGGCTGAAGGTGTTCGCACCGGCGCAGCGCGGCGAGGCGATGCAGTGGGCCGCCGAACTGCCGGCGGCGGTGGCGCCGCCGCCGCACGCGGTGAGGTTCCTGGCGACCTCCAGGGACGACGTTCTTGCCTTCGAGGTCGATGGCGTGATCTCGGCGGCGGAAATGCCCGGTGTGATGGCGACATTCGAGGCCAGGCTCAAGGGCCACGACAAGGTGCGGCTGCTCAATCGGATGACGCATTTCGGCGGCTTCGATCCGGCGATCCTCATGCAGGGGGGCCTGGTGGCGATGAAGCTCGATGCGCTGCAGAAGGTGGAGCGCTATGCGATCGTCGGCGCACCGGGGTGGATGGGCTGGATGATCGAGAGGATGAACCCCGCCTTCGCCGCGATCGACATGCGGACATTCCCGGCGGACCGGGAAGCCGAGGCGCGGGCCTGGATCGGCGCCGAACCCGCGAAGTGATGCCAACCCGCGACGCGGCCGGGAGAGTCGGCCATTTCGCGGGTTGGTATCGCGCGCGGGGCTGGCCGGTGGCCGCGCGCAAAGCAACGACTCATGCCAACCCGCGTTGACCCATGCTTCATGGGTCAACGCAGGCTGGCATGATGCGGCAAAGGCAGGAATCACAAAGAGACGGAGAGGGTTTCTTCTCTCCGCCTCTCCGTCTCTTTGTGAAGATCTTCTGCTTGCCCACGACGCGGAGCATGGGCCGTCGCATCGGGCGAGGTGCGGCGAATGGATGAAGTTTTTTTGCTTCTTTTTGTTCACAAAAAGAAGAGCTTCCTTTGACGCTTCTGCGGGTCGCCGGCAGTGGCGGATGGCGCTTCGCTTGTCCGCCCTACGTGGTGGGCGGTGGGGGGGTCAGATATGCAGCGCGCGGCCTTCGACGGCCAGCGCGGCTTCCTTGACGGCTTCGGAGAGGGTTGGGTGGGCGTGGCAGAGGCGGCCGATGTCTTCGGAGGAGGCGCCGAATTCGATGGCCATGGCGACTTCGGCGATCAGGGTGCCGGCTTCGGGGCCGATGATGTGGCAGCCGAGCACGCGGTCGGTGGTCTTGTCGGCGAGGATTTTCACCAGGCCGTCGGTCATGCCCATGGCGCGGGCGCGGCCGTTGGCGGTGAAGGGGAATTTGCCGGTGTTGTATTCGGTGCCGGCTTCCTTGAGCTGTTCCTCGGTGGCGCCGACCGAGGCGACTTCGGGCCAGGTGTAGATGACGCCGGGGATGGCGTTGTAGTTCACGTGGCCGGGCTTGCCGGCGAGGAGTTCGGCGAGCGCCACGCCTTCGTCCTCGGCCTTGTGGGCGAGCATGGGGCCGGCGATGACGTCGCCGATGGCATGGATGCCGGGGATGTTGGTGGCGTAGTGCGCATCGGTGACGACGCGGCCGCGGGCATCCAGGGCGACGCCGGCTTCCTCCAGGCCGAGGCCCTCGGTGTGGGGGCGGCGGCCGATGGCCAGGAGCACGACATCGGCGGCGATGGTTTCCGAGGTGCCCTTCTTGAGCGATTCCAGGGTGAGCGAGACCTGGCTGGTGCCCTCGGCGGAGGTGGTCGGGGTGGCGCCGGTGACCTTGGTGGACAGGCGGAACTTCATGCCCTGGCGGGTGAGGATGCGTTCGAACTGCTTTGCCACTTCGGCGTCGTTGCCGGGGATCAGGCGGTCGAGGAACTCCACGACGGTGACCTGGGCGCCGAGGCGTTTCCAGACGCTGCCGAGCTCCAGGCCGATGACGCCGCCGCCGATGACGACGAGGTGGCCGGGGACCTTGTCCAATTCGAGGGCGCCGGTGGAGGTGACGATGGTGGTCTCGTCCACCTCGACGCCGGGCAGCGGGGTGGAGTCGCTGCCGGTGGCGATGACGATGTTCTTGGCGGTGTACTCGGTGCCGGCGACGTCCACCCGGCCGGCGGCGAGGATGCGGGCGGCGCCTTTTAGCCAGGTGATCTTGTTCTTCTTGAACAGGAACTCGACACCCTTGGTGTTGGCGCCGACGACCTCGGCCTTGCGGGCCTGCATTTTCGCCAGGTCCAGCGTGACGCCTTCGACGTTGATGCCGTGGGCGGCGAGGCCGTGGCCGGCTTCGTGGAATTTTTCCGAGGAGTGCAGCAGGGCCTTGGAGGGGATGCAGCCGATGTTGAGGCAGGTGCCGCCGAGGGTGTCCCGCCTTTCGACGCAGGCGACCTTCATGCCGAGCTGGGCGGCGCGGATGGCGCAGACATAGCCGCCGGGGCCGGAGCCGATGATGATGAGGTCGAAGGAGTCGGGCATGGGTGGCGATCCGTTCTGGTGGTTCGACCCCTCACCCCGGCCCTCTCCCCCACGGGGAGAGGGAGAAGGAGTGAGGTTTTTTTGCTTCTTTTTGTTCACAAAAAGAAGAGTCTTCCTCTTTCTAGATGTCGAGCAGCAGGCGGCGGGGATCTTCGATGCTTTCCTTGATGCGGACCAGGAAGCTGACGGCTTCGCGGCCATCGACGATGCGGTGGTCGTAGGAGACGGCGAGGTACATCATCGGGCGGATTTCGATCTTGCCGGCGATGGCGACGG
>JADLHF010000237.1 GCA_020848935.1 Acetobacteraceae bacterium | reverse complement strand
GGGCGGCGGCCATGCGGTCATTCTCGACCGCCACCTGGCGTATGGCATCGACGCCACGGTGGCCTATGTCAACGCGGCCGAGGAACTGCATGACCAGCTTGCGGCGGCGGCGATCTCGCCCGGCTCGGTGTTCATCGCCGCTGGCGCGGGCATGACGGCGGCGGGGCTGGCGCTGGGGCTGAAGCATCTGGGCTCGCCGATGCGGGTGAGCGCGGTTTGCATCGCCAGCCGGGCGGCGGAGCTGGCGCCCGAGATCGAGTTCCACGCCGCGCGGGCCGCCGAGCGGCTGGGCCTCGCCACCCGGCTTGCCGCCGCTGACCTGATCCTGGCCGATGACCATCCGGACATCGGCTATGGTGTGGTGACGCCCGCCCTGGTCGGCGTGATCCGCAGCTTTGCGCGGCTGCACGGCATGGTCATCGACCCGGTCTACAACGCCAAGGTGGCGCTGGCGTTGGTGGAGCGGGTCGCGACCGGGCGGATCGCCAAGGGGGCGACGGTCGTGCTCGTCAATACCGGGGGCGGCCCGGCGATCTACAATTCGGCGGCGGCGCTGTGCGAGCCCACTCGCGAAGGCGTGCTTGTGGGGTGATCGGGCGATCGCCGACGCGGCGAATCTCAGGCAGGGATCGGGGGTCTTGAACGATGGATGCGCCCAGAAACTCCACCAGCGACAATGCCGACATCCGGGTTCGTCTCGGCGCCGATCCGGTCATCAACCTCACCGGCACCCTGACCACGCTGGGCGGCATCAGCGCGCGGCCAGAGGCGATCGAGGCCGCCGGGGAGATGATGGGCCGGGGCGTCGATATCGTCGAATTGCAAGCCTGCGCCAGCCGCGTGATTGCCGAGATCACCGGCGCCGAGGCCGGGTTCATCGCGGCGTGCAGTTCGGCCGGGATATGCATGGCCGTTGCCGGGGCGATGACCGGTGACCGGATGGCCGCCATCGAGCGCCTTCCCGACACCGCGGGCCTCAAGGGCGAGGTGGTGATCCAGACCGGGCACCTGGTGAACTATGGTCACCCGGTGGAGCAGGATATCCGCCTGACCGGCGCGCGGGTGGTGCCGTTCGGGGCGGTGAATGCGGCCTCGCAGGCGCAACTCGCGGGTGCCATCGGGCCGGGTACGGCCGCGGCGCTCTATGTCGTCAGCCACCACTGCGCGCCGGATGGCCAGGTCCCGTTCGCCGATTTCGCCCGCGTGTGTCATGCGCAGGGCGTTCCGGTCATCGTCGATCTTGCCGCGGAGTATGATCTGACCGGCTACCAGCGGGCCGGGGCCGATATCACGATCCACAGCGCACATAAGTTTCTCGGCGGGGCGACGGCGGGGGTTGTCGCCGGGCGCAAGGCGCTGGTGCGGGCGGCGTTCATGCAGAATTACGGCATCGGCCGGCCGATGAAGGTCGGCAAGGAAGGGATCGCCGCTGCCATCGTGGCGTTGCAGGCCTTCGTCGCCGAGGACCGCACGGTGATCCGGGCGAGGTTGCAGGCACCGCTGCTGCGCTGGCGCGCGGCGCTGGCGGGGCTGCCCGGCATCGGCGCCGAACTGGACGCGGACCCCACCGGCAACCCATTCGACCGGCTGCGCGTGAGCGTTGGACCGGATGCGGGCTGCACGGCCGTCGATATCGTCCGCGCGTTGGAAATCGGGACCCCCTCGATCCGGGTGCGCACGCATCAGATCGAGCATGGCTCCTTCGTCATGGACCCGAGGTCGCTGGGTGCTGGCGAGCAGGAACGCGTCGCCGACCGGCTGCGCGAGGCGGTTGCCGAGGCGCGCCGGACCAGGCGCGAAGGTGAACAATACGACGTGCAGGAATGGAAGGCGCGACGCGCGCGCGCCCTGAGCCGTTGGCCCGATGGCGATGCCGAGGCACCCCATTGAACGAAGTGGCAGATACGCCGCGCCCACCCGGCCTCCGCCCCCGCGCCGACGTCGGCAGAAGGCCCGGGCGATGGGAATTCATTGCGAACGACATGCGAACACTGGCGGCGCTGTTCCTGCTGCCGGCGGTCGTGGTGTTGACCTGCGTCGTGCTGTACCCGTTCGCCTATGCGCTGGTGCTGAGTTTCCAGGACAAGACGGCGGGGCTGCCGGGCCGGTTCATCGGGCTTGGGAACTATGCCGAGCTGCTCGCCGACCCCGACTTCCTGCTGATATTCGGCAACACCGTCTGGTACACCGGCATTGCCGTCGGCATCAAGTTCGTGATCGGCCTCACCTCCGCGGTGGTGCTGAACCAGCCGCGGCGCTTCAACAACATCTATCGCACCATCCTGTTCATCCCCTGGGCGGTGCCCACGCTGATCGCGTCGCTGGTCTGGTTGTGGGTCTATAACGAGTTCAACGGACTGTTGAACCTCGCACTGGTCCGTATGGGCCTGCTGAAATACGGCATCGCCTGGCTGGCCGAGCCGGAATGGGCGATGCGGGCGGTGATCGCGGTGGCGGTGTGGAACGGCACGCCATTCTACACGATGCATTTCCTCGCCGGGCTCCAGGCAATTCCCAAGGAGCTTTATGAAGCCGCCGCGACCGACGGCGCCGGGGATTACCGCAAGTTCTGGCACATCACCATTCCGACGATGATTCCGATATTCACCATTACCCTGATGCTTTCCACGGTATTCACGTCAACCAGCATCGTGGTTGTCAATATTCTGACCAACGGGGCGCCGGCAAACCTCACCCAGATCCTGCCGAATGCCAGCTTCAACATCACCACCAGCGCCGGGCGGATGGGGTTGGGCTCGGCGATCAACATGGTGCTGTTCCCGTTCCTGGTTGTCTTCATCATCCTTCTCACCCGTCGCCTCTTGCGCAAGGACGAGGCGTGACATCGTGGCCCTGACCCAGAGCGCATCGCGCAGAGTGGCACACGGCATCGGCGGGGTGATCCTGCTGGTGCTGATCGTTTGGACGCTCGCGCCGCTGTACTGGATGCTGGTCACCTCGCTGAAGGACAAATCGGAAATCTACGGGGCCGCCGCCACGCTCTGGCCGGCGGAACCGACGCTGGAGAACTATCGGGTCCTGTTCGCGGACACCAATTTCCTGATCTATTTCCGCAACAGCCTGATCGTGGCGTCGGCAACCACGTTCTTCTCGCTGATCATCGCGGCCCTCGGCGCCTATGCGTTGACCCGGTTGCGGTTTCCCGGGCGCCGATTTGTCGCCCGCGCGCTGATCTACACCTATCTGATGCCAAGCTCGCTGTTGTTCATTCCGCTATTGATCATCATTCGCTCCATCGGCCTGCAGAACACGCTGGAAGGCCTGGTGTTCAGCTATCTCGGCTTCACGGTTCCGTTCTGCACCTGGCTGCTGATGGGCTACTTCATGTCCATCCCGATCGAGCTTGAGGAAAGCGCCATGATCGATGGCTGCACGCGCCTGGGCGTGCTGTTGCGGATCGTGGTGCCGTTGACGGTTCCGGCCTTGGCGGTTGTGGCCTTTTTCTCTTTCACATTGTCCTGGAACGAGTTCATCTATGCTTCGGTGCTGGTCACCGATGTCGATGTCCGCACCATCCCGACCGGCATTCCGAGTTTCGTGGTCGGGGACGTGTTCTTCTGGGGGCCAATGATGGCATCCACCGTGATCAGCGCCGTGCCGCCACTCGTCGTCTATTTCGTGTTTCAGCGTTTTCTGATCACCGGCCTGACCTTGGGTGCCGTCAAGGGGTGACGGGTCGTGCCGGAGATCACGCAACAGGGAGCAACGAGAATGAGCCAAAAAACCTACTCACGCCGCGGAGTCGGCAGGCTGGGGATCGCCACGGCGGTCGGGCTTTCGGCGCCGTTCCTTGGCGTTCGCACCGCCCGGGCGCGTGATGCCAAGCTGGTGTTCTGGCTGCAGCCGAACTTCAACAAGGTGGCCGACGATCTGCTGGTCGCCCAGGCCATGGACTATGCGCGTTCGAAGGGCTTGAGCAAGAGCGACATGCAGATCGAGACGGTGCCGGGCGGCGAAGTGGCCAAGCGCATGGCCGCCGCGCTGGAGGTCGGCTCGCCCCCCGATGTCACCCGGGCCAACGAACAGGACCTCACCAAATGGGGGTCCGACGGCCATCTGTCGGATGTGACGGCGATCGTCAACGAGATGAAGGCGCAGAAGGGCGGCATCAACGAGGGGTCGCTGCCGGGCGCCACGTACCACGGCGGCATCCGTGGCGTGCCGATGGGCATTGCCGCGAACGCCGCGCATGTCCGGGCGGACAAGTTCAGGGAAGCCGGCTATGACGGATTGCCGCCGACCTGGGAGGGATTCATCGAGGCGGCGCAAAAGATCACCAAACCGCCATTCTATGCCTATGGCATGGCACTGGGGCTGACGCCATCGGACAGCCTGGGCGACGTGATGTCGGTGGTATCCGCCTATGGCGGCAGCCTGATCGACGCGCACAACAAGCCGGCATTGCTGAGCGACGGCACCATCGTGGCGTTCAAGCTGATCAACGATATGTACAACAAGTATAAGATCATCCCCCGCGGGACGCTCAGTTGGGACAACGCCGGCAACAACAAGGCCTACCAATCGGGGCAGGTGGCCTATGTGCTGAACCCGACCAGCATCTATTCGAGCCTGATCACCGACAAGAGCCCGTTCCTCGACGATACCATCCTCGAACGTCCGCCGGGCGGACCGGCGGGGCGTTTCAGCACCGCCTCGACCGACAGCTACAGCGTGTTCAAGGCGGCGCCAAACCAGGAGCTGGCGATGGGCCTGGTGCGGCATTTCATGCTGCCCGAGAACTACAACCGCTTCATCGTGCTGGCAGGTGGCCGCTATCTGCCGATCTACCCCGCCCTGCTCGCCGATCCGTTCTGGGACAAGCCCGCCTTCCAAGGCCTCAAGACCGCCGCCAAGACGGCGCTGTCGAGTTATGCCCCCGGCTTGCTCACCCCGGCGCTGGCCGAAATCATCAACCGGAACCTCATCATCCAGGAAGTGCAGAACATGCTGGTGAAAGGCAAGGAGCCGGCCCGCGCCGTCGCCGACGCCCAGAATACCATGATCGAGGTTTACAAACGCCTGGGCGAGCCCACCTGATCCGGCTCCCGCCGCCTTGCACCATGCGGCACAACGGAAGGCTCACCGATGGCGGGGGCCTTCGAGGGAAAATTCGGCCATTTGACATCAACCCGCGAAACTGCCGACTCTTCTGGCCGTTTCGCGGGTTGGTATCGCGCGCGGGGCTGGCCGGTGGCCGCGCGCAAACCAAGGACTCATGCCAGCCCGCTTTGACCCATGCTTCATGGGTCAACCTTTATGCGGGTTGGTATGACAGCCGATGTCGCCAAGATATCCGCGAACGACCGGTACACCGAACGGACCAGGCAGTGCGATGACCCAGATTACGTCGACAGTGGATTTCGCAGCATCTGGAAAGCAGATCGGCTGGTTACGGGTGCCGCACTCGGTCACGCGCAGCGCCTATGGTGTCATCCCGATTCCAGTCGCGGTGCTGAACAATGGCAACGGCCCGCGGATTCTGTTGACCGGCGGGACCCATGGCGACGAGTACGAACCCCAGGTCGTACTCACCCGGCTGGTTCAGCACATGCAGGCCGAGGATATCCGGGGCCGGCTGATTATCATCCCGGCGCTGAACACGCCGGCCGCGATCGCCGGCGGACGCGTAAGTCCGCTCGACGACGGCAATCTCAACCGAGCATTTCCCGGCGACCCGGACGGTGCGCCAACCTGGAAGATCGCCGATTACGTGCAGAACCACCTTGTGCCGATGGTCGATGTGGTCGGGGATTTTCATTGTGGCGGCTCAAGCCTCGCATATCGGCCGCACGCCAGCACTCACTTTTCTCCGGACAGCGCGCCCGAGGTCAAGGCGCGCAGCCTGGCGGCCGTCCAGGCGCTGGGGCTGCGGCACGTGATGGTATTTGAAACCGCCAGTACGTCCGGCGGCATGTCCACCGCGACCCGGCGGCACGGCAAGATCTACCTCAACGGCGAATACGGCGGCACCGGCTCACTCACCCAGGAAGGCATCGCGTTGGTCGATGGCGCGGTGCGCCGCCTGCTGGCATTCTTCGGAGCCACCGACACCAGGTTCGACCCGCTGCCCCCGCCCCAGATCATGCATGTCTTCGGGCCGCGCGCCTATGTCTATGCGCCCGACGCAGGGGTTTTCGTTCCGGCGGCAAGACTCGGCGCTGTGGTTGCCGAAGGCGCTCTGTGCGGCGAATTGCTGTTTCCCGAGAACCCCGGGCGCGCCCCGATTCCGCTGCATTTCGAGGCCGCGGGCGAGGTGGTTTGCCAGCGTCATCCGGCCAGGGTCGAACGCGGCGACTGCCTCGCCCATCTTGCCCGTCCTGCGGCGTGAGCGATCCTGCCTGCTTGCCGTTTCGTCCACCCGGGAGTGCCTGGCAATCGAGGTCTCCAGGGGGTAAGGGCCGCCGCCGCGGTTGCGTGCGAGCGATTGATCCGGCAGCGCGGCGCGGCTTGGGGCGCTTGCGGCGGAGCGTCGGCGGTTCGCTCGCTCGCCCGGCCGTGAAGGTCAACGAGGCCAACATCAGCCGCGCACGCTGGCTGCCGCAGCTGCCGCCTTCCGTGGTGGCGGCGATCCGGGATGGGCGGCAGCCGGAGGTATCGGCGCCGCCGGGGTTGATCGTGGGTGAGGCGGTGGAGAGGAGAGGGCAGCAACCCCGCGTTCACGCCACCACAACAATAATCTAGCCTGCCGCGAAGAACGCGGATGACCTGGCCATCAGAATGCCGACTGGGGCGGTGTTCATCAGCAATTCGTCGCGCGACGCCGCCCTGGCGCATGAACTGGCGGCTGCGCTGGAGTCGGCCGGTATGCCGTGTTGGATCAGCGGGCGCGATATTGCGCCCGGCGCCAACGCCAGAGAGGCGATCCTTGCTGCTATCCTCCGTGGACGGGCGATGGTTTTGCTCGTGCCCGAGTCCGCCAACGCGAAGAACGAAGTGAAACAGGAACTTTCGCTGATCAGCACACAGGGCATCACAATCTACCTCGTACGCCTGGGCGTCGCGCGAACGAACGCGGCGTCGCGCTACCAACTGGCGACACGGCAATGGATCGAGGGTGGCGATGCGCCGGCACTGGTGGCAACGCTGGCGGTGGCCAGAGGAATCGAACCGGCAAACTGTGTTTCCGGTTCAACACATTGATCTGTAAGGGATTTCTACCGCCGTATTTCATCACACTGGGCAAACCGTCCAGAGACCCTGGCCCTCCAGAGACCCATTTTCGGTTTCCTGGCCAGACGACAATCGAACCGCCTCCCGGCAAACCCTTCTGAAACCACGCATTTTTCTGG
>JADLHF010000236.1 GCA_020848935.1 Acetobacteraceae bacterium | reverse complement strand
TTCCACCCGAAGCACAACATGTTCCTGTGCACGGCGCATACGGCGGAGGATATCGACGCGGCGCTCGGGGCGGCGGACGTTGGGTTTGCGGCCGTGTCGCGACTGTAGAAGAAAGGAAGGCCAGGGGGCCGAGCCCCCCGGACCCCCCATTCATGGGGTCTGGGGGCCTCTGCCCCCAGCGGGGTCCAGGGGCAGAGCCCCTGGCCTTACCTTTCCTAAATCTTGGCCGCATTCCCGCGATAGGATTTTCGCGAGTCCTCGGCGGCGGCGCGGAGCTGGACGTTCAAGGCAGCCACTCCTCGAAGGGTCGTCGGCGATCATAGTGGAGCGTCGCTGCCGCGCCAACGTGCAATGGCCCGCCCCCCGCGACAGCGGCGAGGCGATGGGCCATGATTGCGCTGCGAGTCTCAAGGGAGTGCAGGGGATGGCGGAGAACTGGGTGCGGGTGGCGGCGACCGGCGACGTGGCCGCGGGGTCGGCGATGCCGGTGGAGGTCCGCGGCCTGTCGCTGGCGATCTACCATCTGGACGACGGGCGGTTCTTCTGCACCGACAATATCTGCACCCATGCCTTCGCGCTGTTGACCGATGGCTGGCTGGAGGGCTCGGTCATCGAGTGCCCGTTGCACGCCGGCCAGTTCGACGTGTGCACCGGCAAGGGGCTGTGCGCGCCGATCGAGGAGGACATCAAGACCTTCGCGGTGAAGGTGGTGGGGGACGACATTCTGGTCGATCTGCCCGGCTGATGCCGGGCGCGGCGCCGCGGTTTCCCACCTGGCTGCCGTGGCTGCTGGGGTTCCTGACGGCGATCGGGCCGGCCTCGATCGACATGTACCTGCCGGCGTTTCCGGCGATCGAGGCGGAGTTCGGTGTCGCGGCCGGGTCGGCGCAGGTGACGCTGGCGAGCTATTTCGCCGGGCTGGCGGTGGGGCAGATATCGCAGGGCACGCTGTCGGACCGGTTCGGCCGGCGGGGGCCGATCATGGTGGGCATGGCGGTCTATGTCATGGCTTCGGTGGCGGCGGCGCTGGCGCCGGACCTGTTCTGGCTGTCGGTGTTCCGCGCCATCTCGGCGTTCGGCGGTGCCGCGGGGATGGTGATTCCGCGCGCCATGGTGCGCGACCTGGCGACCGGGCACGCGGCGGCGGTGATGATGTCCCAGCTTACCCTGGTGCTGGGGGCCGCGCCAATCCTGGCGCCGAGCATTGGCGGGCTGGTGCTGATGCTGGGGTCGTGGCGGTGGATCTTCTGGATCCTGGCGGCCTATGCCGCGGTGTGCTGTGCGCTGGTGTGGTTCCTGTTGCCGGACACGCTGCCGCGGGAACAGCGGATCGCGTTGCAGGTGGGGCAGTTGCTGCGGCGCTACCGGGCGATCCTGCGCGAGCGGTACTTCCTGTCGCATGGGGCGATGGCGTGCTGCGCCTCGTTCGCCTTCTTTGCCTATCTCGCGGGCTCGTCGCCGGTGTTCATCCTGGGGTTCGGATTGTCGCCGGCCCATTACGCCCTGCTGTTCGGGGCCAACTCGATGGCGTTGATCGTGGCGTCGCAGGTGAATGC
Source organism: Acetobacteraceae bacterium (assembly GCA_020848935.1). Lineage (GTDB taxonomy): Bacteria > Pseudomonadota > Alphaproteobacteria > Acetobacterales > Acetobacteraceae > CAMDGX01. The sequence continues at coordinate 28,232 of JADLHF010000236.1, read as the reverse complement.
GCGGCTGGTGCGCCGGGTGGGAACGTCGCGGGTGCTGCGGGTGGTGGCATGGGTGCACCTGGCGGCAACGGCGACGCTGGCGGGGGTGGCGTTTGCCGGGGGAGCGACATTGGTGGCGGTGGTGGCGCCGCTGATGCTGGCGGTGGGGTGCATGGGGTTGCTGAACCCCAATACGGTGGTCGGCGCGCTGACGCACCAGGGGCAGCAGGCGGGCAGCGCCTCGGCGGTGATGGGGACGGGGCAGTTCCTGCTGGGCGCGGTGGGCGGGCTGCTGGTGGGGGCGTTCACGGATGGCTCGCCGCGCGGCATGGCGGCGCTGATGGTGGCCGGCTCGATCGGGCTGGTGATTGCCGACCGGTTCCGGCCGGCGGGGCGGTAGCTACATCTCGACGACGAGGTAGTGCTGCTCGATCGAGACCGGGATGGTTTCGGCGATGTAGGGGCCTTCGACCACGGTCTGGCCGGTGGCGACTTCGACCGGGTAGCTGCGGGTGCGGATGCGTTCGGGGTCGCAGTAGCTCTGGCCGGTCTTGATGTCGAATTCCCAGCCGTGCCAGGGGCAGCGCAGGATTTCGCCCTCGCGGGAATAGACGTATTCGCCGGGCATCTTCGACTCGCGCAGGCCGGTGACCAGGCCCTCGCACATCGGGCCGCCCTGGTGGGGGCAGCGGTTGAGCATGCCGTAGAATTCGCCCTTGAGGTTGAAGATGGCGATCGGGCGGCCGCGGACCATGACCAGCTTGCGGCCGCCCTGGGGGATCTCCTGGGCGGTGGCGACGACGTGCCGGCTCATGTCAGGCGCAGCCCCGGTACACCTTGCGGGCATTGCCCAGGAAGAAATCGGCGCGCTGCTGCTCGCTGATGCGCAGGGGCAGGGCCTGGGCGGGGTCGTCGAAATCCCAATGGGGATAGTCGGTGGCGAAGATCAGCTTGTCCCAGCCGATCCAGTCGATGCTGTCCTGGAGGTGGGCGCGGGGTTCAGGCTCCTCCATCGGCTGGGTGGTCCACCAGACCTGGTCGCGCATGTATTCGCTGGGCAGGCGGGTGAGGTGGGGGGCTTCGCTGCGCAGGGTGTGGAAGTGCTTGTCCAGGCGCCAGGCCAGGGGCGGCGCCCAGGCGAAGCCGGCTTCGATCATGATCATCTTCAGGGTGGGCCAGCGTTCGAACACGCCTTCCATCACCAGGCTGGTCAGGCCGGCCTGCTGGCATTGGGAGTGGCCGGTCATCTCCTCGATGTAGTAGCTCGGCCAGCCGCCGGGGGTGACGGGGTTGCCGCCGTAGCCGAAGGCGTGGACGCCGACGGGCATGCCGGCCTCGGCGGCGGCTTCGTAGATCGGCCAGTATTTGCGGCTGCCGAGGGGCTCGGCGGTGCGGCTGAGCAGCAGGACCTGGACGAAGCTGGGATTGTCGGCGTAGCGGCGGATTTCAGCGGCCGAGGCGATGGCGTCTTCGTAGGGCACGACGACCGAGGCGCGCAGGCGGCTGTCCTTGCTGGTCCATTCGGCGAGCTGCCACTCGTTGGTGGCGTGGCAGAGGGCGGCGGAGAGGGCGGGGTTCTGGACGCCCTGGCCGGAGCCGAGGGGATTGAGGATGCCCAACGCCACGTTGTTGGTGTCGAGGTGCTGGTGCTGCATGAAGGAGAGCGAGCTGCCGGGGCGGCCGCCCTCGGGCGGGTAGGCGTCGCGGCGCGACGCGTTGGGCTGGCTCTTGGGGTAGGCGGGGCCGACCTGCCAGCCGTGGCGGGAGGGGGCGCCGTATTGGTCGATGTGGTCCTGCCAGCGCTTGGACAGCCAGGGGTGGAAATCCCGGGCGCCGCTGCGGGCGGGGTGGATGTCGCCGTCGGCAATGGCGATGCGGCTGGTGGCCGGGGCGTCCGGGGCGGCCTGGGCGCGGAGTTCGTTCATTGGACCGTCTCCAGCAGGCGGGCGTAGGTGGCCCGGGGGTTTTCGATGGCGATCTTGCGGACCAGGGCGGGCGGCAGGCCGTCGGGCATGGCGGACAGGCCGGCGAACTGGTTGTGTGGGTAGTCGGTGGAGAACAATAGCAGATCGTCGCTTTGCATGTGGTCGAAGAGTTTCAGCAGCGAGGCCTGGTCGGGCGGGCCGTCGACCGGCTGGAGGGAGAAGCGGACGTTGCTGCGGACGATGTCGCCGGGGGCGCGGTCGACCCAGGGGATTTCCATGCGCAGGCCGCGCCAGTACTTGGTCAGGCGCCAGAGATGGGCGGGCAGCCAGGTGAAGCCGGATTCCAGCATCACGACTTTCAGATTCGGGAACTTGGTGAAGACGCCCTCGCAGATCAGGCTGGTGAGCTGGGTCTGGAAGGCCTGGGCCTGGCCGACGTAATCCTCGGTGTAGTAGCTGGGCCAGCCGACGGGGGTGGGAGGGTTGTGATAGGCGCTGCCGGCGTGGATGCCGATGGCGAGGCCGTGTTTTTCGGCCGCGGCGTAGATCGGCCAGTGGTGGCGGCGGCCGAGCGGGGTGTCGCCCATGACCAGCAGCAGGACCTGGACGAAGCGCTTGTCGGCGGCGCAGCGGTTGATTTCGTCCACCGCCATTTCGGCGTTCTGGATGGGCACGACGATGGAGGCGCGCAGGCGGGGTTCGCGGTCGAGCCACTCCCTGGCCATCCAGTCGTTGACGGCGCGGGCGAAGGCGGCGGCCATGTCCTCGCTGAACAGGAGCTGGATGCCGTAGAGGCAGTTGGCGATGGCAATCGAGGTGGCGAAGGGGTCGAGCGCCTGGGCGCGGACCATTTCGATGCTGGCGGCGGGGCGGCCGGTGGCGGGGCGCCAGTCCGGCCGGCAGGTCAGCGGGGAGTTGAGCGGGTAGGAGATCGAGTTCAGCTCGTCGATGCCGCGGATGGTGACCTGTTCGCGCCAGTGGTCTTCCAGGTACGGCATCAGCGCCGCGACGCTGGGCACGGAGGGGTGGATGTCGCAGTCGATGGCACCTGCCGGTACGCCCGCCATGTCGCGTTTCTCCCGCGGCGCGTGGGCGCCGTTGCTTCTCGGCGGGCAGGATACAACCATTGGCGGCGGCGGTCATCCCCGGTGATGGCAGGGTGTCGGTGCGTGTGAGGAGATTATTACGCTATCGTAATGAACTAGGCGCGATTGCGCGCTTCGCGATGGGGCGAAATCCGGACTTCGGGCGGGTGGTGGGGCGCGCGCGGAGCGGGGGCGGCGGGGGCTGACGGTTTGGTGGGGCGGGGGGATGGATGCGGGCGCAAGCCGGGCGTGGCGGCGCGCGCGGGGGGTGCGACGGCGGGTGGGCGGGGCGGGGCGGCGGGACGGGCGGCGGGGGCCGCGCGGTGCGGCGGTCCCGGCGGCGCGCGCGCGGGGTGCGGGGGTTCGGGACGTGGTTTGCCGGGGCGCGGGGTGGCGGAGGGGTTTCGGGGGGAGGGTGCCGGCCTGCCAGAGCAGGGCGAGTTGTTCGAGGCTGGCGAACACGCGCGCCAGGCAGGCCATGATCAGGGCGTGCAGGGCGGCGGGCAGCCAGACGGGCTCCTGGTCCGCCGTGACGGCGGTGCGCAGGCAGGCGAACTGGTCGGCCAACGAGGGTTGCTGAATTAACATTTCTACGCAGTTTATCTAACTATCGCAGCCGCTGCAACCAAAACCCACCCTTACGGAGAAAGTTTTTTTGCTTCTTTTTGTTCACAAAAAGAAGATTCTTCCTCCCTTCCTGGACGCCCCATGCGGCCCAATTCCCTAGCGGAAGGACCTGCCGTAGGCTGGCGGTTTCGTTGCCGGGAAGAAGCCGTGTCCGATCTCGACCATACGCTGTTGCGCCGCGTTGTCGGCGGTATTCTTGCACCGTTCGACCGGCCGGGCAGTCCGGGGGTGACGATCGGGATCGTGCGGGGCCGGGAGTTGGTGCTGCACGAGAGTGCCGGGTTGGCGAGCGTGGAGCTGGGGGTGCCGATCGGGCCGGGGACGACGTTCCGCATTGCCTCGGTGTCCAAGCAGTTCACCTGCGCGGTGGTGTTGATGCTGGCCGAGGAGGGGGTGTTGTCGCTGGGCGACGACATTCGGCTGCATGTGCCGGAGCTGGCGGATTTCGGTCATGTCGTGACCATCGACCATTTGATGCACAACACTTCGGGCATTCGCGACATGCTGGAGATCATGCGCATCGGCGGGTGCGACCTGGCGATGCCGGTGGGGCGGGATGCCTTGCTGGCGGGGATCGCGCGGCAGACGACGCTGAATTTTCCGCCGGGAAGCCGTTATCTCTACAGCAATTCGGCCTTTCTGCTGCTGGGGGTGATTGCCGAGCGGGTGTCGGGCATGGCGCTGCGCGCGCTGTTGGCGGCGCGGATTTTCGGGCCGTGCGGGATGGCGATGACGGGGATGGTGGAGAGCACCGACGAGGTGGTGCCGGGGCTGGCCGGGGGGTATCTGCCGGCCGATGCGGGGCGCGGCGTGGGGGCGTGGGTGCGGGCGCAGCATGGCTTCGCACTGGGCGGCGAGGGGGCGCTGGTGTCGTCGGTGGTGGATCTGGCGCTGTGGCACCGGGCCTGTGTGACCAACAGCTTGGGGCCGAATCTTGCTGTGCGGCTTGAGCATTGCGCGCCGTTCACCGGCGGGGCGATGAACGATTACGCGCGCGGGCTGCGGGTGTCGGCGGTGCGGGGTGTGCGCACGGTGAGCCATGGCGGGCTGTGGCCGGGGTTCAAGACCGAGTTCCTGCGGGTGCCGGAGCTGGATGCCGCGATCATCGTGGCGGCGAACAATGCGGCGGCCAATCCGTATGCCATCGGGCAGCAGGTTCTGGGGCATCTGCTCGATGGCGTTGCCGGGGTGCCGCGGGCACCGGGGCTGCCGGCGGTGGATGTGCTGGCGCGGCATGTCGGGCGGTTCCTGGACCCGGTCGGGCTGGCGACGGTGGATTTCAGCCTGTCGGGCGACGGGGTGCTGAGCGGCAGCTGCAACGGGGTTTCGTTCGCGGTGCGGGCCACCGGGGACGGGCGGCTGGCGGCGGCGACCAGCGCGCGGGATTTCTGTTTCCGGCTGTCGGCCGATGGCGACAGCATGGCGATCGAGCAGGGCGCGGGGGAGGTGGCCATCTGGCGGCGGGTGGCGCCGGGGGCGGCGCTGCCGGCGGGCCTGGCGGGGCGGTATCGCAGCGCGGAGATGGCGGCGACCTGGACGATTTCGGCAGATTCCGGCGGCATGGCGGTGGCGGTCGCCGGGCCGGTGGCCCATGCCGGGCCGTGGCCGGTGGAGGCGGTGGCCGAGGACGTGATCCGGGTGTGGATGCCCGGTGCGCTGTATCGGAGTTGGCTGGATGTGCGGGTGGTGCGCGATGGCGGGGGCGCGATCGGCGGGCTGCTGGCCAATGGCAACCGGGTGAAGAACCTGGCGTTCGCGCGGCTGGACGAGGGATGACGCGGCGATGATCGACCCGGACTTCGTGCGCACCATGGCGGCGTACAATGCCGAGATGAACCGGCGCTTCTATGCCGCCGCCGATACGCTGAGCGATGCCCGGCGGCGGGAGGATCGCGGGGCGTTCTTCGGGTCGGTGCACGGCACGCTGTGCCATATCCTGTGGGGCGACACGATGTGGATGAGCCGGTTCGCCGGCTGGGAGAAGCCGCAGGTGGCGCAGAAGGACAGCCCGGCGATGATCGCGGACTGGGCGGCGCTGCGCGCGGCGCGGGTGGCGATGGATGCGCGGCTGGAGGCCTGGGCCGGCACGGTGACGGCGGCGTGGCTGGGCGGCGAGCTGTCATGGTTCAGCGGCAGCATCCAGCGCGACCTGGTGATGCCGCGCGGCCTGTTGGTGGTGCACATGTTCAACCACCAGACCCATCATCGCGGCCAGGCGCATGCGCTTCTGACCGGGTTCGGGGCGAAGACGGGCGATACCGACCTGCCGTTCGTGCTGTAGCGGCGATGCTGGACGGGCTGGCGGGGCAGGAACGGCGCATCCTGATCTGGATGTGCGTGCTGGTGGGGGTGAACCAGCTGGGCTTCGGCTCGGTGGTGCCGGTGCTGCCGCTGTATGCGCGCCAGTTCGGCGTGCCGGTGGCGTGGGTGGGGGCGGCGATCGCGGTCTATGGCCTGGCGCGGCTGTTCACCTCGGCGCCGGCGGGGCAGATCGCCGACCGGTACGGGCGCCGCCATGCGCTGGCGATCGGGGCGGTCGCGACCTCGGCGGGCAATCTGTGGTGCGCGCTGGCGGGGACCTACCCGGAGTTCATGGTGGGGCGGTTCATCGCCGGGATCGGCGCCGGGATGGTGGTGACGGCCGGGCAGATCGTGCTGGCCGACATCACCACGCCGGCGCGGCGCGGGCGGATGATGTCGCTGTACTGGGGCAGCTTCATCTTCGCCGCCGGGGCCGGGCCGTTGCCGGGGGGCGTGCTGGCGGAGTGGTTCGGGCTGGCCGCGCCGTTCTGGGCCTATGCCGGGCTGGGGCTGGTGGTGGGCGCGGTGGCGTGGTTCGCCGTGGGCGAGACGCGGGGGCTGGCGCGGGAGCGGGCGGGCGGGGTGAAGCTGCCGGGGTTCCTGGCGCAATTGCGGCTGGTGGGGGCCAATCGCGGCTTCGCGCTGGTGTGCATGGTGTCGCTGGTGAATGCGGCGACGCGCACCGGCGGGCTGTTCAACATCGTGCCGCTGTTGGGGGCGGAGTGGCTGGGGCTGGCGCCGGGGACGATCGGGCTGGCGATGGCGCTGGGCTCGGTGGTGGGGCTGCTGGCGGCATACCCGGCCGGCTGGCTGTCGGACCGGTTCGGGCGCAAGCCGGTGATCGTGCCGACGGCGATGCTGTCCGGCGTGGCGATGCTGCTGTTCTGCGCGGCACCGGACCTGGTGTGGTTCATGGCGGCGAGCCTGGCCTGGGGGCTGGCCAGCGGCATGGGCGGGCCGGCGCCGGCGACCTATGCCGCGGATGTGGCGCCGCCGGGGATGAATGCGGCGGCGATGAGCCTGTTCCGGATGCTGGGAGATATCGGCTATGTCGCCGGGCCGGTGGGGCTGGGGCTGGTGACGGATTTCCATGGGCCGGCGGTGGCGCTGGTGGTGTGCGCGGGGCTGCTGGGGGCTTCGGGGATGCTGTTCTGGGTGTTTGCGCCGGAGACGTGGCGGGCGGAGGGAAGGAAGTAGTTCTTTTTTGAAAAAAAGAACCAAAAAACTTCTGTTCCTGACGTTTTTTGTTCACTGGAAGAAGGTCTTTCCTGCTTACGACTTGACCGCCTCCGGCATGAGGTGGCGCAGGGCGAAATCGGTGGGTGCGATGTGCAGGGTGCGCTGCGGGAACGGGATCTCGATGCTGTGTTCGTCGAACACGGCCTTGAGGATTTCGTTGTAGGCGCGCCCGGCGTTCCAGTGCTTGCCGGGCAGGGTCTTGAAGCGGCCCATCACCACCAGGGCGCTGTCGCCGAAGCGGGCAAGGCCGTACATCTCCATCGGTTCGAGGATGAAGGCGCCGTGCTCGGTCTTCTGCAGGCGGTCGAACGCCTCCAGCATCGCCGCCTTCACCGCGGGGATGTCGGAGTTGTAGGCGACGCCGATCTCGGCCAGGTGGCAGGAGAAGTGGCGCATCATGTTCGACACCTTGTCCACGGTGGAGAACGGGATGACGTGGAGCACGCCGCTGAGGTCGCGCAGGCTGACCGAGCGGATGGTCAGGCGCTCGACCAGGCCGGAGATGCCGGCGGCGGTGACCACCTCGCCCTCGTTCATGGCGTTCTCGAACTGGATGAAGATGCCGGTGATGATGTCCTGGACCAGCTTCTGGGCGCCGAAGCCGACCGCGAGGCCGACGACGCCGGCACCGGCGAGCAGGGGGGCGATGTTGATGCCGAGGTTGGAGAGCAGCAGCATGGCGACGACGACGATGAGCGCAATGGTCATCGCGTTGCGGAACAGGGCGAGCAGGGTGCGCTCGCGCGGGGTGGGGATGGTGCCGTAGTTCGGGTTCAGGCGGTACTCGACCCAGGAGGCGGAGATCAGGTGCAGGGCGAGGCCCAGCAGCAGCACCAGGCCGACGGAGGCAAGCGTTGACACCAGCGCGCGGCCGGAGCCGGTGGTGAGCCAGGTGGAGACGTCGACCAGGTGCCAGACATGGGCGGCGGCAAGCAGCACGCCGGCGAGCACGATCAGGCGGACGGCCCGCAGCACGGCGGGGATGAAGGCGTTCAGCCGCCCCTCCAGCATCGGCAGGCGGGCGCGCAGGTCGGGCGAGATGCGCGTGAAGCGCAGGATGATGGCGGAGATCACCGCCACCACCAGCACGCCGACGACGGCGGCGATGACCGACTGCGCCGTGGCGCGCAGCATGAAGGGCAGGGCGGTGGCCGGGTCGGCCAGCCATACCACCAGCACGGCGATGGCGTAGCCGATGGCGATGAGGTGCCAGATGGTGCCGAGATAGGCGGCGATGCGGCCGAGCATGTCGGCATGGCCATTGGAGCGCCGGGCGGCGAGGGCGGCGCGCACCCGCGTGCGGTTCTGCAGCACGACGGTGACCACGATGATGGTGGCGATGACCATGGCCAGCAGGCGGACGGACTGCGCCGCGGCCCAGGTGCTGGCGTACAGCACCAGCGGGGCGGCGAAGAGGAAGCTGTAGCCGAGCAGGCTGGCCAGGCGGCTGGACCAGAAATACCAGTAGGCGGCGTCGGTGTCGTCCAGGCGCAGCGGGCGCAAGGCGGTGGCGGCGGGCACCAGGACCGCGCGCAGCACGACCTTGCCGAGTTCGACGACGATGAAGGCGTTGAGGAAGAGCGTCTGGTAGAAGCCGGTCTGGCCGACCGCGCCGACGCTGGTGCCGGAGGTGAATGCGTAGCCGGCGCCGGCGGCGAGCGCCACGCTGAGCGTGTCGGCCAGGGTTTGCACGACCAGCAGGGCGATGCGGCGCGGCCAGCCGTGCCCGGCGCCGCGGGCGGCCAGGCGGCGGGCGAGGCGGGTGACCGCCAGGCGCAGCAGGGCGAAGGCGATGAAGGCGGCCGCCATCACGGTGCCGATGTCCAGGATGGTGTTCCAGACCTGCGAGAGGTCGGAGGCGGCGGTGCTGCGCAGGGTGGCCACGACGTTGGCGGCCATGCTGCGGGCGGCGTCGATCAGCACGGTGGCGCGCTGGGAGGCCTGGCGGGTGGTTTCGGCGAGCTGGCTGGCCAAGCCGGGCGCCTCGGCGGCGGGGGGCTCGGTGGGGGTATCGGCTTTCAGCCGGGCGATGAGGGCGCTGCGGGCGGTGTCGTTCTCGAGCACGCGGAGCAGGGCATCGACGTCGCGCTCGGGGGTGGGGGTGGGGGTGGGGGCGGGGGTGGCGGCGGGAGGGGGGCTGGCGGCTGGAGAAGCGGGCAGGCCGAGCGGCAATTGTGCCCTTGCGGGGGCGGCGGACAGGACGAGGACAAGCCCGAGCAGGGCAAGCATTGCGCGTTTGGCGGTCATGGACACTCCTGCGCGGCGCGCTGCTCTGCCGGTGGCGCGCCGTGGATGGGGCGGCGGGGCCGTGCACGCAGGCGCGGCCCGCGCATGGCGGGCTGGTGGCCGCGCCTGGACGCCGGGTGGTTGTTCCGGGATGCCGGAAGCCTTCCAAATCATGTGGGGTGGGCCGGCCCGCGGCGCAACCCGTGGCGGCCGGGCGGGGTCAGGCGAAGCCGTAGAGCCGGGCCGGATTGTCCACCAGCACGCGCTGGCGCAGGGCGGGGTCTGGCAGGGCGAGGCCGAGCAGGCGGAGCAGGGCGCGGTTGTCGTGCGGCACGTAGATCACCTGCGCGGGCGCGCCGGCCGTGTGCGGGCCGATATGCGGCCAGTCGGTGCCCCAGACGGCGCGGTCCGGGTTGGCTTCGACCAGGGCGCGGATGACCGGCACGGCATCCTCGAAGCCGGATTTCTGGCGCGAGACGCGGTTGGCGCCGGAGACCTTGACCCATGCCTTGCCGGCGCGCAGCAGGGCCAGCACGTCGGAAAAGCCGGGGCGGTCTTCGGCCAGGCGGCCGTCGCCGGCGCCCATGTGGTCGATCACCACGTCGGTGGCGAGATCGGCGATGGCCGGGGCGATGGCGGCGAGCAGGGCGGCCTGGGCGTAGATCTGGATGTGCCAGCCGAGCTTCTTCACCCGCGCGGCGGCTTCCTGGAGCTGGGCGGTGGCCGCGGCGCTGTCGGGGATGCCGTTGCTGACCAGGTTGAGGCGGACGCCGCGCACGCCGAGCTTCTTCAGTTCGCGCAGTTCGGCGTCCTTGGTGGCGGCGTCGATGACGGCGATGCCGCGACTGGTGCCGGGGCGGGCGCGCAGGGCGGCCTTCAGGCAGGCATTGTCGGTGCCGTAGGCGCTGGGCTGGACGAAGACGACGCGGGAGAAGCCCATGCGGGCGGCCTCGGCGTTGTAGGTGGGCAGGGTGGCGGGGGTGGGGGTGTAGGCGCGCCAGGCGGCGGGGGGGTATTCGGCGGGGGCGCCGAAGATGTGCATGTGGCAGTCGGTGGCGCCCGCGGGCACGTCGAATCCAAGCGAGGTCATGGTCTGGTTCCCGGGGGTTTTGCCGCTACACTACGGCGCAAGCCCCGATGGAGGAACCCATGGACGACGGACCGCGGTTTGGCGCCACCCCGTTGCGCATCGCGCCGCTGCGGGATCGGGTCAGCGAGGCGGAGTGGCAGGCGCGGCTGGACCTGGCGGCGTGCTACCGGCTTTGCGACCATTTCGGCATGACCGACATGATCGCCACCCATATCTCCGCGCGGGTGCCGGGTTCGCCGGGGGAGTTCCTGGTGATCGCCCATGGGCTGCTGTTCGGCGAGGTGACGGCGTCGTCGCTGCTGAAGGCCGACCTGGACGGGCGGGTGACGTTGCAGCCGGAATTCGGCCCGGGGTTGCCGGACTACGATCTGCAGCCGGCGGCGTTCGTGATCCACAGCGCGATCTACCGCGCGCGGGCCGACGTGATGGCGGCGATCCATACCCATACCACGGCGGGCATGGCGGTCTCGGCGCTGCAATGCGGGCTGCTGCCGCTGACCCAGACGGCGCATCGCTTCACCGGGCGGGTGGCGTACCATGATTTCAACGGGCCGGAGCGCGACCCGTCGGAGCGCGATGCCATCGCCGGGCATCTGGGCGACATGAACCTGATGATCCTGCGCAACCACGGGCTGTTGACCGTGGGGCAGAGCGTTGCCGAGGCGTTCAGCTACATGTTCGGGCTGGAGCGGGCGTGCCAGGCGCAGGTGGCGGCGATGGCGTGCAACACGACGCTGAACGTGCTGCCGCAGGCGATCGTGGACAAGTCGGCGGCGATGTACGCGCCCGGGGCGACGCGGAGCTATGGGCGGAAGGAGTGGCCGGGGTTGTTGCGGATGCTGGATCGGCGCGATCCGTCGTGGCGGGAGTAGGGCGATGACGTTTCGTCTGCTGATCGGCCTGGCGGTGCGGCGATACGGGCGCGATCCGGACAGCCGCAAGCTGGCCGAAGGGATCGTGGCGGCGCAGGAGAAGGAGATCGCACAGATGCGGGCCTGGCTGGCGCAGCGGCAGTGGCCTGTCTGAGGGGCCGAATTCAGGCCCGCGGATGAGCGCGCCTTCGGCCGTCGCGCGCTAGACGATCCCCAGGCGCTGCCACACCGCCAGCCGGTCGTGCAGCACCTTGGCCACCAGGCCGGCGAGCTCCTGCCGCTGCGGCCCCTCCGGCACCATCGATGCCGCCAGCGCCGCCGGATCGGGTGCCGCGCCCAGTGCGCCGAGATGCGCCGCGATCAACGTCTCGGCCGCGCGGCAGGCAAAGCCCGCGCCGACCCGGGCGCTGGCCATCGCGCTGGTGGCGTTCAGGTCGTCCAGCCGCACCATCCGCCGCGCCACGGCGAGGTTGAAGCGATGCGCCCGTGCATCCGGCTCGCCGTTGCCGTCGCGGACCACCATGGCCTGGTAGGTGCCGGCCAGCACCATCGCCACCTCGCCGGGATTGGCGGGCGGTGCCGCGGGCCCGCGGGCGGCGATCAGTTCGGCGATGCTCCGCGGCCCCTCGGCCAGGGCCGCGACCATCGGCCGGTAGGACGCCTCGCTCACCGTCGCCTCGCCCGCCGGCATGGTCAGCACGTAGCTGAATTCCTCCGGCGTGGTGGCCAGCGCCAGGCGGACCCGGCCCAGCATCGCGTCGCGCTCCTCCGCCGCCATGCGGCTGGCGCCGCGCACGTAGACGTCGTGGTGCAGCGTGCGGTTGATGCAGGTGTCGATGACGAGTTCGCGCATCATCGGATCGTCGAAGCGGTCGTGGACTTCCCGCTGCTCCGGGGTCAGCATCATGTCGACGAAGTTCTCCACCAGCCGGGCGTGGCCGACGAACTCCAGCTTGGCGCCGGCCAGGTCGGCCGCGACATCGGCGTGCCAGCACGGGCGCCAGGCGGCATTCATGTACTCGTGGGCCAGATAGGCCGCCGGCACGCGCTCCAGCCTGCCCACCATCTCCCGCACGGTCTCGGAGCCGATCAGGTTGGTTGCCTTGGCCGCGACCAGCGCCTGGACCACCTCGCGCCCCGCCATCGCCTGGCGGTCGCTGCGGCCGACCACGCGGCGGCCGGCCTCGCGCAGCACGCGCTGCAGGGCGAGCGCATCCTGTTGCGCCGGCAGGGCGTTGTACGAGACGTGGAACATGCCGCCGGCGCGCAGCCTGGCGGCGGCCAGCCGCACGATGCCGGCCCGCACCGCGTCGCCCACCCAGCTCCACACGCCATGCGCGCTGATGACATCCACCTCGGCCAGCGCCGCGGCGGCGGGGCTGTCGGCGAACGAAGCCAGGTCGGCCTCGATGAAGGTGATGTTCTCCAGCCCGGCTTCGGCGGCCAGCCGGCGGGCATCGGCCACCGCGCCGGGCATGAAGTCGATCCCGGTCACCTGCCAGCCCGGATTGGAGGCGGCCAGCACGCAGGCATTCATCCCGCGCCCGCAGCCCAGCTCCAGGTAGTGCAGCCGGGGATTCTCCCAGGGCGGATCGACCGCCACGCCATTGATCAGGCAGCAAAGTGCCAGCATCTGCGGCGATTGCGAGATGAAGTATCCCGTGAGGTAGGGCACGTCGGTGACATAGCCGCCGCCCCAGTTGCCGGTCATGCGGTCGCCCCTTCGCGTCGTGTCTCCGCCTCGACGATCTCGGCCTCGAAGATGGCCTCCGCGGCCGCCTGCCCGCGCCCCAGGCCGGGGGCGGGCAGCCAGGTGTTCCAGCCGAGCCGCGCCGGGGCCTCGCCGCCGCCCAGCGCCAGCGCCGGCACCGAAGTGGCCGCCAGCACAGGGTTGACCGCGAAGCCGGTTTCGAAGCCGAGATAGGCGCGCACCAGCGCCACCAGCTGGCGCAATGCCGGCCGGTCCGGCAGCAGCGCATTGAAGCCGCCCCGGTCGAGCGGGCCGATGCGCAGCACCACGCGCGCCTGCACATCCCACGCCCGCACGCCGATCGCCGCGTCCACCCCCAGCCGGTTGAACGCGCCGGGCTGGCGCCCCTGCGGCATGCGGGTGCGCTGATCCGGCGGCAGGGTCAGCCAGGCGCCGGCGAATTGCTGCACCTCCACCGGCCGGCCGAGCCAGTCCGAGGCCAGCGCTGCCAGCCGGTCGGCCGAGCGCGGCCGCATCGCCAGCAGGCCGGCATAGTGCAGCAGCGCGTCGGGGCCGGCGGCCATGCGCCCCACCAGCCCCGGCGTGGCGTAGCCGGTCAGCGCCAGCAGGGCGGTGGCCATCGGGTCGCGGTCCGTCGCCTCGCGCTCCGGGGCGGGGGCGCGCAGCCGGGCGGCCTCGCTGGCGCGGTGCAGGCGGTATTTCGCCCCGGCGCGGGCGAAATGCAGCACGAAGCGGTGCGACAGCATGTCGAGGAAATCATGCATCGCCCGCGAGCGGTCGCGCAGCGTGGCGGCGAGGATTTCGCTGTAGTAGCGCGGCAGCACGCCGGTGGCCCCGGTCAGCGCCATCACCGGCGTGGTCACCAGCGGCGCGCGCCCCGCCGGGCCGGGCTGCACCGCCAGGATATCGGCGGCGGGAAAGGCCAGGCTGGGCGCGCTGCGGAACCGGACCGCCCCCTCCAGGTCCGGCGCGCGGGCGACATGGGCCAGCACGCGCACCGCGGCATCGAAGGCAAAGCGCTGCGGCTCGCGCTGCAACCGGGCGAAGACCGTTCCGGCGTGCCGCCGCCCGCTCACAGCAGCACCCGCATCCCCGCCCGCGCCGGCCAGGACGCCGCGTTCCCGGGCCGGCCGCGCAGGGTGGCGCGGGTGCGCACGAAGGCATTCACCGTGGCATGCAGCGCCAGGAACCGGTCGAGCACGGCGGCCAGCACGTACAGCCCGCCGACCTGCCAGGCGCGCGGCTCGAATTCCAGCGTCACATCCAGCCCGCGGCAGAAGGCGCCGACGCGCGCGCCGGGCACGCGCGCGGTGCCGGGCCGGGCGGAGATCGCCAGCAGCGCCTCGATCGCCGCCCGCGTCTCGGCGGAGTCGCGCAGGTCGTACAGCCGCAGCACCTCCTTCAGCGCCACCGCCCCCTCGGCGCCGCCGGCCACCGAGAGATGGCCGAGCGACAGGTGCGAGACCAGCCGCCAGAAGCCGCGCTCGCGCAGCACCGGGCGCAGGGCGTGGCTCGGCGCGGTCAGGCAGGACACCCTGGTGATCGCCGCGACGCCCTCCACCAGGCGCATGCGAGGGTGGCCGCCGCCGAACTGCAACTCGCTGGGCAGGTCGCGGTTGGTGCACAGCGCGTCGATCGACAGCACGGCGTCGCCGGGGGCGTTGGGGTCGAATTGCGGGTCGTCCGGCGCCAGGTACGCCTCGCTGCCGCGCAAAGGGGCGGCGGAGTCGCGCCGCATGACGTGGTAGAAGCCGCCGGGCACGCCGGGTTCGGGGTCGCCATGGGTCAGCCGGTAGAACGGCCGCCAGGGGCGGAAACTGCCGTCGGGGCGGGTTTCGCGCACCCGCTCCACGCTCCACACCTCCAGCGCGCCGGGCCGGCGCACATCGGGCACGATGCGGTATTCCGTGGCGGTGTGGCTGAGCGGCACCGGCTCGCAGCGCTGCGGGAACAGGTTCACCACCGGGGTGCAGCCCAGCGCCAGGCTGTCCGCCGCCACCACCCGCTCCAGCTCCGGCAGCGCGCGATCGAGATAGACGAAGATCTCCAGCCGGTTGCCGGCGGAGGCCAGGGTCTTGGCGTCCATGCGCGCCAGATCGACGAACATGAATTTTTCCGGGAAGGCAAAATACTCCGTCAGCAGCCGAAACCCGGAGAAGCTGCGCGCCGGCCAGGGCAGCAGCGCCTCGTCCGGCCCGAACCCCACGGGGACCACGCAGTCGGCCGGCACGATCACCGGGTTGGCATCGCTGGGCCCGTCGGCATAGGCCACCGACAGCGTGTGCCCGCACAGCAATTCGTACAGCGGCAGCGAGATGTTCGGGGCCGCGCGCAGGAAGAAGCGCAGCCGCTCCATGCTCAGCTGGGCAAAATTCGCCTCCGGGTTGGCGCAGCGCAGCACGATGCGCAGCACCGAGACCGCGCCGCCGGCCAGCGGATTGGCGGGGGCGGCCAGCGGCAGGCCGGACAGGCGCACGCTGTCGATCTCCACCGGCCACAGGGTGGTGGGATAGGCGGTGCGAAAGCGGCAGGTTTCGCCGCGCACCGGCTCGCTGTCGATCGCCAGGCCCCGCGGCACCTCGAAGGCCGCCATCAGCTCGGGCTGGCTCTGGAACTGCACCACCGAGCAGGACGGCACCGGCGCCAGGTAATGCGGGTACAGCACCCCCAGCAGCGCATCGGTCAGCTCGGGGAATTCGTCGTCCAGCCGGTGATGCACCCGCGCGGCCAGGAAGGCGGCGCCATCCAGCAGGCGGGCGACATGCGGGTCGTCCACCGCATCGGCGGCCAGGCGCAGGCGGCCGGCGATCTTGGGGTGCGCCTCGGCGAACTGGGCGGCCAGCCGGCGGATGGCGTTCAGCTCGCGGTCGTAATAGGGCAGCAGCGCGTCGGACATCGCTGCCTCCTCAGACCGGGTCGCCGGCGGCGACGAACACATCGGCGGTGGTGGCGTCCACCGTGGTGTCGAAGGCCACCGGCTCCGGCGCCGGGTCGGCGTGCAGCAACCCGTCGATGCGCAGCCGCATGGTGGCCTCCAGCTTGTTCGCGCTGTCGATCAGCGCCACCTTCACGCTGATCAGCCGGGGCTCGAAGCGGCGGATCGTCGCCTCCACCTCGGCGCGAAACGCCTCGCGCCGGCCCGGCTCGTTCATTGCCCCGGCGGTGAAATCGGGCACCCCGAAGCCGATTGGCGACGCGGCAAGCTCGCTCAGCTCCGCCGGCCAGGAGCGCCAGCGCCGCCGGCCGTTCAGCAAGGCCTCCAGGTCGCGCCGCACCGAGGCGCGCAGTGCGGCCATCGCCTCGCCGGGCGACATCGGCGGGTCGCGCTGCTGGTCCGGCGCATCGTCGATCAGCCGGTCGAGCAGCGGCAGCAGGGCGCGCGGGCCGGCGCGGCGGCCGGCTTCGCCGCGGGCGCCGTCGCCGCTTCTGGGATCGCCCCGCCCGCTCATCCCGCGCGGCCCGTCATTCGCCGAATTCGAGCGTGCCGAGATCCATGATCCCGACCGCCTCCTCACCCACCAGGAACAGGCGCTGGCCCATTCCGCGCACCGGGCCGCCGTCTTCGATCCAGTCGGTCTGGCGCCCCAGCTTCAGCGCATCGGCCAGGGCTGCATCCTCGCTGCCATAGATCGCCGGCAGGTAGACATCGCCATCCGGCCCGGCGCGGACCGACATGGTGGCCCGCCGCCACATCAGGTCACGCGCCCGCCTGGGCGGGTGGAAATCGATGCTGGCCACGCGTTCGGTGGGGATCCAGAAGTATTTCCCGGTCGTGGTCAGCACCTCGAAGCTGCCGGCGCACAAATCGTCGGCGTCGCGGAAATCGTCGAACGCTGCATCGCCGGACATGCCGGCGACGTGCGGCCGCCCGAGCTCTGCCGCGCCGGTCAATCGCGCCGCTTCCTGCCTGTCGCCGGCGCGCAGGGCCACCCATGCGGCCAGCTGAAGCCGCTGGGTATCGCTGGGCTCGCCCAGGAATTCCGGCACCCGTCCGTCGCGGCGCAGCTGGCGGCGGGCCATGTCGGCGCGCAGCAGCTGGCGGAACTCGGCCACCACCACCGCGGCTTCCGGTTCCACCTGGCTGGCGGCGTCCAGGATCACGTCGGCGCGCTCCAGGTTGCCGGCGAAGACCAGCAGCTCGGCCAGCAGCACCCGCGCGGCGATATCGCCCGGCGCCTTGCGCACCGCGGCATTGGCCGCAGCCACGGCGTCCGCCAGATTGCCGGCGCGGAACAATGCCCCCACCGTATCGCCCGTGCCCGACATGCTGCGCTGCTCCCCTTGTTGGTTGATTGCGGTCCGCCCTCGGTCGGCCAGCCTTAGCGTGGCGCACCGGGGGCGGCAATGTCGGTCACCAGCCGGAACTGGGCCGAGACGTCGTCGAGCTGGAAGTGCGGCTGCATCTGGATCACGCAGCCATAGACCCCGGGCTTGCCCGGCCGTTCCTGCACCGTCACCTGGCCGGCTACCAGCGGATAGCGCGCCCGGGACTCGCTGCCGACCGAGAGGTTGCTGTTGACGTAGCGGCCCAGCCAGCGCTGCAACTGATCCTCGATCTCCTCGGCGGTGCGGAATGCCCCCACCATGTCCCGGCCGAGCATCTTGACGTAATGGGCGAAGCGCGAGACGCACAGCAGCGTGTTGATCTGGGCCGAAAGCCGCGCGCTGGCGGCCGCCGCGGCGGCATTGGCACCCTGGTATTGCTGCGGCACCTGCAGGCTGCGCACCGCGCCGAACACCGCCTCCTCGGCGAACGGAATGGCCGAGAGCGGCATCAGCCCGGCATCGACCAGCGACCGCTCCTGCCGGTCGGTGAGCACCAGCTCCAGCGACGGGCGCACCCAGACCTCGCCGCGGTCGGTGCCGAAAGGTTCGATCACCAGCCCGTCCACCAGCCCGCCGGCGCGCCGGTCCTGCTCCAGCCCGCGCACATCGGCCGGCCAGGTGAAGTTGGCGAAGGCGCGCACCACCGTGGCGGCAAAGGCGTAGCCGGCGCCCGACCACACCCGGCTGTCGGCATCGGGGGCATATTCGCGGTAGCGCCAATGATCGGCGCGCAGGTCGTCGTCGGTCCAAGGTGCGCGCGCCAGCACGCGCGGCAGGGCCACCGAAAGGAAGCGGATGTCTTCCTGGCTGAACAATCCGCGCCAGCGGGCATAGTCGGCGCTGCGCATCGCCGCGGCGGGGTCCTGCACCCCGGCAAGGTCGGCGAAACTGTCCAGCTCCAGCAGCTCCGGCGCTGCCCCCAGAACGGTGGGGGTGAACGACGCCGCGGCAATGGCGGCCAGCAGCTTCAAGACCGTCACGTCGTCGCTGGGGGCCGCGGGCGACGGCCGGTGGCGCACGGCGTGGTCGATCACCAGCAGCCCGTAGGGCTCACCGCCGGGCGAGCCGAACTCCTCCTCGTAGATTTTCCGGAACAGGTGGCTCTGGTCGAACTCGGCCGCCCGCTCCAGGTCGCGGGCCACCTCGCTCCAGCCGGCGCTCAG
The DNA here is from genome assembly GCA_020848935.1 of Acetobacteraceae bacterium. Lineage (GTDB taxonomy): Bacteria > Pseudomonadota > Alphaproteobacteria > Acetobacterales > Acetobacteraceae > CAMDGX01. The sequence continues at coordinate 9,688 of JADLHF010000236.1, read as the reverse complement.
CACCTTGACCTTGATCCGGTTGGTCGGGTCGATCGGTTCCACCAGCCAGGCGAGGCCGCGCCACGACCCTTCCAGCCGTTGCAGCCGGGGCGCATGCAGGATGGCGTCCAGCTGGGCGGACATCAGCGCATCGATATCGGCGATGTCGCGATCCAGGGCGCCGCGCAGCGCCGCCGGCTCGGCCGCCAGCCGCCTTAGGTCCGACAGCCCGAACCAGGTCGCGAGTGGGTTGGCATCCGTGGTCAGGAACGACGCCAGCGCCTGCGCCTGCGCCTGGTGCCCGGCGGTGAAGAACCGCCCCGCCAGCACGGCCGCGCGCAGCCCCGGCGGCTGCGCCGCAGCATCCGGGGCGGCGGGGATCCCGGTCTGTGGCACGGGAATTTCGGTCACGGCCATCCCACCCTCCGCCGCCTGCTGCGGCACGGAGGGAACCTCGGGCGCATCGGCCGCACCCGTCGTGCTTCCCGGGAGTTTCCCCCCGGGCGGGACGATGATGGTTGCGTCCTCTTCCGGCACGGAGCGCTCCGCGGCCGTACCGGGCCGGGATCAGGCCTTCTGCGGAATGCGCGCGACCATGCGCAGGCTGGTGGTCAGTTCCTCCATTTGCAGCCACGGCCGCAGATAGGCCACCGCGTTGTAGGAGCCCGGCTTGCCCGGGATTTCCTTGACCTCGACCGAGGCCTCGCGCAGCGGATATTTGGCCTTCGATTCCTGGCCGGCGTTTTCGTTGGCGTTGACGTAGTTGCTGATCCAGCGGTTCAGCCACGCCTCGCAATCCGACGCCTCCATGAAGCTGCCGATCTTGTCGCGCGCCATCACCTTCAGGTAATGCGCGAAGCGGCTGCTGGCCATGATGTACGGCAGGCGGGCGGAGATGGCGGCATTGGCGGTGGCTTCCGGCCGGTCGTACTTCTTCGGCTTCTGCACCGTCTGGGCCCCGAAGAACACCGCGTAGTCGGTGTTCTTGTAGTGGCACAGCGGCAGGAAGCCCTGGTTGGACAGCTCGAACTCGCGCCGGTCGGTGATGCCGATCTCGGTCGGGCACTTGGCATCCATGTCGCCATCGTCGGAGGTGAAGACGTGGTTGGGCAGCCCCTCCACCTTGCCGCCGCCCTCGGCACCGCGGATGGCCACGCAGAAGCCGGAGGTGGCAAACGCCGAGGTCATGCGCACGCCCATCGTGTAGGCGGCGTTCATCCAGCAATATTGCTGGTGGCCCATCGGCAGGGCGGCGCCGTTCTCGTCGTATGGTGCCTCCTCGTAGTTGAACTCCTCGATCGGCTTGGTGGCGGCGCCATAGGGCAGGCGCGCGATCACGCGCGGCAGCACCAGCGAGACGAAGCGGGCGTCCTCGCTGTCGCGGAAGCTGCGCCACTTGGCGTATTCCTGGGTCTCGAAGATCTTGGCGAGGTCGCGCGGCTTTGACAGCTCGGTCCAGTCGCTGAAGCCGAACATCTGCGCCCCGGCCGCGGAGATGAAGGGGGCGAAGGCGCCGGCGGCGATGTTGGAGACCAGCCGCAGCGTCTCCACGTCGTCGGGGTGGTTGGTCCACTCGTAGTCGCCGATCAGCGAGCCGTAGGGCTCACCGCCCGGGGTGCCGAACTCGTTCTCGTAGATCTTCTTGAACAGCTGGCTCTGGTCGAACTCCACCGCCTTGGTGAGGTCCCGGGTCAGGTCGCGCTTGGAGGCGTTCAGCACCCGGATCTTCAGCGAGGTGCCGGTCTCGGAGTTCATCACCAGGTGGTTCAGGCCGCGCCAGGAGCCTTCGAGCTTGAGGAACTTCTCGTTGTGCATCACCTCGTTGAGCTGGGCCGAAATCTTGCGGTCGATCGCGGCGATGGCGCGGTCGAAGGTGCGCGAGAGGTTCTTGTCGAAGGTGACGGTGCCGGACAGCGCCTGCTCCATCAGCGTCTTGACCAGGTCCTGGGCGCGATCGGGTTCGGTCTGCTTGGTGGCGGCCACCACCTGATCCAGGAAGGAGGCGCCTTCGGTGGTGGTTTCGCCGCCGCTGCCGGGGGTGGCTTGGGTCTGCGACATCGTTCAGCCCTCCTTCTTCTCAAGGCCGAGCTGGCCCGAGAGCTTCTTGAAGTCGTCCTCGTTCTTCAGCACCTGTTCCAGCAGGTTCTCCAGGTCTTCCGAACGGTCGACCTTGCTCATCAGGTCGCGCAGCTTGTTGCGCGTTTCCATCAGCGCCTTCAGCGCCGGCACCTGCTCGGCGATGCGCGCCGGCTCGAAATCGTCCATCGAGTTGAACTTGAGGTCGACCGACATCTGGCTGCCGTCATCGGCCAGCTTGTTGTCGACCTTCATCTTCACGCCCGGCGTCATGCGCGCCATCACGTCGTTGAAGTTGTCGCGGTCGATCTGGATGAACTTGCGCTCGGCCATCGGGCGCAAGGGCTGGGTGGGATCGCCGGAAAAATCGCCCATCACGCCCACCACGAAGGGCAGTTCGCGCACCACCTGCGCGCCTTCGGTCTCCACCTCGTAGGTAATATGGACGCGGGGCTTGCGCACCCGATTCAGCTTGTCGTGAACGCTGCCGCTCATGGTTCTTCCCCCAAATATTACGCGAAATCGGAACGGCCGGGCGTTTTGGCGCATACGAAAATGCACGCCGCCCTGTCGCGCTGGTTCTCGGTCAAGCTTAGACACCCACCGGCAACGCGGTCAATCAACATGCGCCGGCGCGGTCAGACGTCACCAGCCGCCGGAACTCTCGCCGCCCTCCTCGGCCTCGGCGGCCGGCGGACGGATGCCCAGTTGCATCAGGATGCCGTCGCGCACCGAAACATCCGAGACGATCTCGCTCAGCAGTTCCGGCCAGGTCATGCGGCCGCGGCGGATCGCCTCCTCCAGCGTATAGGCCAGCGGCGATTGCGGTTCGGCGCGCCGGAAATACTCCGCTATCCGGCCCAACTCCTTCAGCATGTCATCGCGGCTCACGGCTCCGGCCAGCGGCGCGCGCGCGATCCCGCCGGCGCCGCTGCCGCTGCCGCCATCGCCGGCAGCGCCGCGCTGCCCGCCGGCATCTTCGGAATAGGCGCCGCCCTGTTCGGATGCGCCCGCCTCCTCGGCGGGGGCGTATTTGCGCGCCACCGCCAGCACCTCGTCCAGCAGGTCGCGCACCGCGCGCGTCGGCGGGCCGTCATTGCCGGCCTTGGCGTCCAGCACCTCGCCCATCGCCAGCCATTCGTCATAGGCCGCCTGAACGTCGCGGCGCAGGGTGGCGAAGTGGGCCTGGCCGGCGGCGCGCGCCTCGTTCTCCACGGTCTCCATCGGCACCACGCCGGCCTCGATCTTCTGCGCCGCCCGTGTCGCATCGATCGTGGCGAGCTGTTCGGATTGCTGGTACTGCCAGAACGGCATGTCGGAGCCGTCGGTGCGGCGGAACAGCGCCAGCTTGCGCAGCGGCTGGGCCAGCGTGCCGTCGCCGCCCTCGCCGTTCAGCCCGGTCACCGGCGCCACCAGGGTGGCGATGCCGTCCTCGTCGGGCACCGGATACAGGTTGCTGTCCCAGAACGCCTCGGCCAGCCCGGCGATCAGGTGCGCCCCGGCCGCCAGCCCGCGCGGCCCCTCCAGCCGCACCAGCGCCTCGGTCAGCCAGGCCGCCACCTCCAGGTCCTTGCTCTGCTCGCTCAGCGCCTTGATGGCGAGTTCGCGCACCTGGCGCCATTGCGGCGGCAGCACCGGGTCGGCCGCGGGATCGGCATCGGCCTGCCGCTCGGCGGCCCGCGCCTCCGAGCGCGCGTCGCGCAGGCGGTAATAGGTGGACTGTGCCGAGTAGTCCTCGCGCAGGTCGCTGCCCGCCGGTGCATCGTCGGCGATCGGCGCCAACAGCGCCTCCATATCGATACCGTCGGGCCAATCGGCCATCGCCACCTCCCATCGGCAGGGCAAGCCGCCTGCGTCCTCGGCGTTTTATCGGCCCAAACTATTTGCCGACGCAACGGCGGCATGACTGGACTCAGCCCCCCCGGGACTCATATCGTTCCGCCAACCTGGCCGCATGCGCCGCCTCGCGCGACCGCGGCCCAAATGATATCCCCGCCAGGGGACCGGGGGAGTACGATGGCAACGATCGACCTGAAGGCCCTTGTCGGCCGGCTTAACGACCATTGCCGCCGTGCGCTTGAATCCGCCGCCGGACTGACCCTGTCGCGCAGCCATTACAATGTCGAACTGGAACACTGGCTGCTGAAGCTCTCGGAAGGCAGCGACACCGACATCGCCGCCATCCTGCGCCACTACGACGCCGATCACGGCCGCTTCACCACCGACCTCAACCGTGCGCTGGACAAGATGAAGACGGGCAATGCCCGCGCACCCACCCTGTCGCCCGAGATTGTCGAGGCGGCCAAGCAGGCTTGGCTGTTCGCCTCCGTCGAGCACGGCCTGACCCGCCTGCGCTCCGGCCACCTGCTGTGGGCGATGCTGGCCGACGAGACCCTGGCGCGCCACACCCGCGAGGCGTCGTCCCAGTTCGGCAAGATCAACGCCGATGCGCTGAAGCGCGACCTGCTCGCCATCACCCGCGACAGCGTGGAAGCCGCCACCGCCACCACCTCGGTCGATGGCGCGCCCGCCACCGGCGGCGAGGGTGGCGACGGCGCGCCGCGGCCCGGCGGCTCCGGCGCGCTCGACCAGTTCACCATCGACCTGACCGCCAAGGCGAAATCCGGCAAGATCGACCCGATCCTGGGCCGCGACACCGAGATCCGCCAGGTGGTGGATATCCTCACCCGCCGGCGCCAGAACAACCCGATCCTGACCGGCGAGGCCGGCGTGGGCAAGACCGCGGTGGTGGAAGGCTTCGCGCTGCGCATCGCCGAGGGCGACGTGCCGCCGGCGCTGAAGGACGTGGTGATCCGCACCCTGGATCTCGGCCTGCTGCAGGCCGGCGCCGGGGTGAAGGGCGAGTTCGAGAACCGGCTGAAGAACGTGATCGAGGAGGTGAAGGCCTCGCCCAAGCCGATCATCCTGTTCATCGACGAGGCGCACCAGATGATCGGCGCCGGCGGCAGTGCGGGGCAGGGTGACGCGGCCAACCTGCTGAAGCCGGCGCTGGCCCGCGGCGAACTGCGCACCATCGCGGCCACCACCTGGGCCGAGTACAAGAAATACTTCGAGAAGGATGCCGCCCTGACCCGCCGCTTCCAGGTGGTGAAGGTCGAGGAACCGTCCGAGCAGCTGGCCATCGCCATGGTGCGCGGCATCGTCGCGATCCTGGAGAAGCATCACGGCATCCGCATCCTGGACGAGGCGGTGGAGGCCGCGGTGAAGCTGTCCGCCCGCTTCATTCCCAGCCGCCAGCTGCCGGACAAGGCGGTCTCGCTGATCGACACCGCCTGCGCGCGGGTCGCCATGAGCCAGGCGGCCATGCCGGCCCCGCTGGAAGACCGCATCCGCCGCATCGACCTGATCGACACCGAGGTCGGCATCCTTGACCGCGAGATGGCCGCCGGCGCCAACCACGGCGCCAAGAAGGGCGAGCTGCTGGAAGAGCGCCACAGGCTCGACGAAGACCGCATGGCGCTGGCGGCGCGCTGGGAACAGGAGAAGGTGCTGGCCGGCGAGATCGCCGAGACCCGCGGCCATATCGAGAACCCCGATGACGGCCAGGACAAGGATGCGCTGCGCGCCAAGCTGGCCGAGGCGTCGGCGAAGTTGGCGGCGCTGCAAGGCGAGGTCCCGCTGGTCTTCCCGGTGGTGGATGCCCAGGCGGTGGCGGAGATCGTCGAAAGCTGGACCGGCATTCCCGCCGGGCGCATGCAGTCCAACGAAATCAACACGGTTCTGAACCTGCGCGAGATGATGGCCAGGCGCATCGTCGGCCAGGACCACGCGCTGGAAGCCGTCGCCCAAGCGATCCGCACCAGCCGCGCCCGGCTGACCGACCCGCGCAAGCCGATCGGCGTGTTCCTGATGGTCGGCACCTCCGGCACCGGCAAGACCGAAACCGCGCTCACCCTGGCCGACCTGCTGTATGGCGGCGAGCAGAACATGACCACCATCAACATGACCGAGTTCAAGGAGGAGCATAAGGTCAGCCTGCTGATGGGCTCGCCACCGGGCTATGTCGGATACGGCGAGGGCGGCATCCTGACCGAGGCGGTGCGCCGCCGCCCCTATTCCGTGGTGCTGCTGGACGAGATGGAAAAGGCCCATCCCGGCGTGCAGGACGTGTTCTTCCAGGTGTTCGACAAGGGCAACATGAAGGACGGCGAGGGCCGCGACATCGACTTCAAGAACACCGTCATCATCATGACCTCCAACGCCGGCACCGACCTGATCACCAAGCTGTTCGCCGATCCCGAGACCGCGCCCGACGCCGCCGCACTGGCCGATGCGCTGCGGCCGGAACTGATGAAATACTTCAAGCCGGCCTTCCTCGGCCGCATCACCCTGGTGCCGTATTTCCCGCTTTCCGAGGAGATCATCCGCCAGATCGTCGTGCTGCAACTCGCCCGCATCGCGCGGCGCGTGCGCGAGGCCTACAAGGCCAGCTTCGAGTACGATCACGAACTTGTTGAAACCATTGCCCGCCGCTGCACGGAAAGTTCATCAGGCGCGCGCAACGTTGAGAATATACTCTCGCGAACCCTGCTACCGGAACTCTCTGCCGAGGTTCTGGGGCGGCTGGCCGAAGGGGAGGCGATCAATCGCATCGCCGTCGGCCTCGATCCCACGGGATCGTTCACCTACACGCTGGGCTAGGCACCGAACGGCAGCAACAGGAGAATAGCAATGCCGATCTACATGAAATACGGCGACATCAAGGGCGACGTCACCGAGGCTGGACACAAGGACTGGATCGCGCTGCATTCGTTCCAGTGGGGCGTGGGGCGTGGCATCAGCTCGCCCACCGGCGCCGCGCATAACCGCGAGGCCAGCGCGCCGAGCATCAGCGAGGTCGTGGTCACCAAGAACCAGGACGTGTCCTCGGTGCAGTTGCTGGAGGAGGCCTACCAGGGTCAGGGCAAGGACGTGGAAATCCACTTCACCCGGACCATGAAGGACAAGCTCGACACCTACATGCAGTACAAGCTCACCAACACCATGGTCAGCGGCTACTCCATCAGCAGCGGCGGCGATCGCCCCACGGAATCGATCTCGCTGAACTTCACCAAGGTCGAATACAAGATGACCCCGCAATCCGAGGGCGGCAAGAACGTCGCGGGCTCGTCGGTCACCTACAACCTCGCCGAAGCCAAGACCGCCTGAACCCGGATCTCGCGTTCGCGCGGACTCATCTTCGCGCGGACTCATCTTCGCGCGGACTCATCTTCGCGCGGACTCATCGCGGCCCGCTCCCGCAGGGGGGCGGGCCGTTTGCGCAGGCGCGCTTGACCCGCACCACCGCGCGCGCCGCCGCGCCTTCGGAGTCCAGCACCGTCAGCCGATAGAATCCGGGGCCGGAAGGCTGCCACGCCACCTCGCGCCGTGCGGGATCAGCCGCAAGCCGCGCGCCGTCCACCAGAAAGCTCAGCGGCCGGCGCCCGCCCATCACCCGCAGCACCACTGGCTGTCCATCGCTCAGCACCGCGCCCGGCGGCGGGGACAGCAGGCGAAGTGCGGTCTCCTGACCGCCATGCGCGATTTGCTCCGGCGCCGGATGGCGGTGCGGTGCGGGCCTGGCGGACGCCGGCAGCATCTCCATCACCCGCGCCAGCAGCGGCAGTGCCAGGTTGCGGCCGGTGGCACCGGGCAGCGGTGTGCCGTCCGGTCGCCCCACCCATACCCCCGCCACATGCGCCGCGTCGAAGCCCAGCGCCCAGGCATCGCGCCCACCCCAGCTGGTGCCGGTTTTCCACGCCACCCCGGCCGGCCCGCCATCGGGAAAGGGCTGGGTCAGCACCTCGGCAATGGCCGCCGCGGCGCGGGGCTGGAGGAAGCCGCGCCCGGCCGCCTCGCCCGGCACCAGGCGCAGCGGCCGCGCTTGGCCATCGCTGCCCAGCGCGGCGTACAGCCCGGCCAGGTCACGCAGCGTGATCCCAGCCCCGCCCAGCGCCAGCGGCAATGACGGGTCCGCCCCTGGCGGCAGGTGCAGCGCCACCCCCGCCGCCTTCATCGTCGCAGCAAAGCGCAGCGGCCCCACCCGGTCCAGCAGCGCCACTGCCGGCAGATTCAATGACCGCCGCAGCGCGTCGGCGGCGGTGACCGAACCCTGGAATCCCCGGTCGAAATCCTCGGGCGCATAGGCGCCGAAGCGTCGCGGCAGGTCGTCGATGCGCGTCGCCGGCCCGGCAATCCCGTCCTGGAACGCCATGGCATAGATGAACGGCTTCATCGCCGACCCCGGTGAGCGCACCGCACGGCTCAGGTCCATCGCCCCCGCCCGCCCCGCCTGCGGCCCATCGCCGCCCGAGACCACGGCGCGCAGTTCGCGCGTGCCCAGATCGGCGACCAGCAGCGCCAGCGAGGCGCGCCCGGGCAGGCGGCGCAGATGCTCGGCGGCAAGCCGTTCCAGCGCGCGCTGCAACCCGAGATCGAGCGTCGTCGCCACCCGATCGTCCCGCGGCAGCGCGGCCACGGCCTGGCGCGCATGGCGCGGCAACGCCACCCGCTGCATCGGCATCGCGCCGCCGTCGCCGCCCAGGATACGGTCGCGCAGCACCCGCGCCCGCGCCGCATGCCGGTCCGGCCGCAGTGCCTCCGGCCGGCGCGGGATTGCCACCAGCAGCGCCGCCTGCGACCGGTCCAGCATCCGCGGCCCTTGCCCGAACCAGGCCAGCGACCCCGCCCGCACCCCCTCCAGGTTGCCGCCGTACGGCGCCAGGCTCAGCCAGATGCCCAGGATCTCCTGCTTGGAGAAGTGCCATTCCAGTTGCACCGCGCGCGCGATCTCGATGAGCTTCGATCGCCAGGTGCGCGGCCGTGGCTCCAGCAGCCGGGCGGCCTGCATGGTCAGCGTTGAACCACCAGAAACGATGCGCCCGGCCCGCAGGTCCTGGAACGCCGCCCGCGCCAGCGCCAGCGGATCAACCCCGGGATGCCACCAGAACCGCCGGTCCTCGATCGCCACCAGCGTCTCCACCAGCACCGGCGCCACCTCATCCGCCCGCACCCGGAACCGCCACACCCCGCCCGGCGCCGGCAGCAACGCCAGGGTGCGCCCGTCGCGCGCCAGCACCTCGCTGCCCACCTCCGCCAGCCGCCCCAGCGCCGGCGGAAACGCCCGGTCCAGGCCCCATAGCAGTGCAATCACACCAAGCAAGAAGAGAATAAAAGTTTTTGCTTCTTTTTTCAAAAAGAAGCGCTTGTTCTTTTTTGAAAAAAAGAACCAAAAAACTTTCATTCGTTTAAGCTCCGGGTTCGTTCTTATTCGGCTGGCAGCACCCGGATCTTGCCCACGGACTGGCGGGCGAATACCGACGGGCGGTACATGTCCGACAGGTCGGCGCCAGGCAGTTCGAACAGTCCCGGCGTCACCGCGCGAATACGCGCGGCCACGCGGAAGCCGGGCCGCCGTTCGCTCAGCGCGACCGCGGCGGCAAACCGGTCATCAGCGGCCGGCTGCGCCTCGGTCTCGGTCAGTTCGCCCAGCCAGGGCATGCCGGCCACGCTGCCCGCCGGCAGCCGCGCGGTGATCTCCCACCCCGCCGGCAGACCCTGCATCACCAGCGCCCGATGCGCCTGCCGCGTCTCCGCCGCCCCCTCCAGCAGCAGCACGAACTCGGTGTTCTGC
>JADLHF010000235.1 GCA_020848935.1 Acetobacteraceae bacterium | reverse complement strand
GCGCCAGGGGGATGTCGAACAGCAGGTCTTCGCCGAGGTGGTGCACCTGCCAGTCCAGCCGCAGGCCGTCTTCCGGGCGGGCGACGCCGGGCAAAGTGAAGGCGGGGATGCCGGAGCCCAGCAGCAATGGCGCGACGGTGACGTGCAGCCGGTCGAGCGCGCCGGCGGCGAGGAAGCGCGAGACGGTGATGCCGCCGCCCTCGACGAAGATGCGGCGCAGGCCGCGCCCGGCCAGGGCGGCGAGCACGGCGGGGACCGAAAGCCCGCCGGCGGAGGCGCGGGGCAGGCGCAGCACCTCGGCGGTGCCGAGACGGTCGCCGCCGGCGATGTCGTCGGCGGCCAGCAGCAGGGTGGGCGGGCCGCTCTGGAACATGCGGAATGTGTCGACCAGCCTCCGGTCGGTGTCGATGACCACGCGCACCGGCGACGGGCCGGCGCAGAGGCGGGTGGTGAGCAGGGGATCGTCGGCGGTGACCGTGCCGGCGCCGACGATGATGGCGTCGCACAGGGCGCGCAGGCGGTGGGTGTGCAGGATGTCCTCCGGCCCGCTGATCCAGAACGACATGCCCGAGGCGGTGGCGATGCGGCCGTCCAGCGTCTGGGCGATGCGGCCGAGCACGAAATCGCCGTCGGCGAGGAATGGGGCGTAGAGCGGCGGATAGCCGGCCGGGCCAGGCGCGCGCGCCAGCACGCGCTGCCAGGCGGCATCGTCGATGGTGATTTGGGGTGGGGCGGGCATTGCGGCGCCGAAGTAACACGGGTGGGCCGGGGGCGCTACCGTTGGGCGCCGGGCGAAAGGAGGGGTGTTCTTTTTTGGAAAAAAGAACCAAAAAACTTTTACTCCCTGGGGTGTGGGGCGTCATGGTGCCACCGCATGAACAAGGAATAATGTCTTTTTGCTTCTTTTTCTTCAGAAAAAGAAGGCCTTCCTTGCCGGTGCTTATCCTGGATCAATGCGCCGCGTCAGGCACTGGCCGCAATGGCCACCGGCAGGGCGCGGGCATGGCCGAGCAGCGCGCCGGCGGCGCCGTAGCGCGGTGCCTGGACGCTGGCGCGGGGGGCGGCGCGGGCGATGATGTCCAGCACGCGGGATTGCACCGTGATGGCGCGGTCGAGCAGGCGGTGGTTTTCGGCGGCGAGGCCGCGCAGCCGGTTGGCGGCTTCCTCCAGCTGCGGGCGGATGCTGGCGGGGGGCGGGCCGGCGGCGGCGGCGCGGGCGTGGGCGGCGGTGAAGGCAGCGGCGGCGTCGCGCTTTTCCTGTGCCAGGGCGGCGGCCTGCGGCAGGTCGAGGGTGGCCAGGGCGGCGTTCTCGCGCGCCAGCACGGCGGCCAGGGCAGCGGCTTCGTGCAGCAAGCGGGTGGTCATGGCGTGGGCTCCGGTGCGGGGGTGCGGGCGGCGTTGGCCAATTCCTGGGCGTGCAGCATCTGGCGGAACACCGGGGCGGCCAGGCCGAGGCCGCCGCCGCGGGCGATGTGCTTGCCGACCTCCTGGGCCAGCATCGGGCGCCAGGTTTCCTCGGCCGCGCCGCCGCCGAAGGGACCCTTGGAGGTTTCGACGGTGGCGAACATCGGGGCGACGAGCTGGCCGAGGACCATCGCCTCGAAATCCTGCGCCGACTGCCAGATGCGGGCGGTGGCGGGATCGGCGAGCTGGGCTTGGGTGGGCTTGCCGGGCGGCAGAATGGTGTTCATCAGCGCACGATCAGCTCGGCCTGAAGCGCGCCGGCGGCCTTGATGGATTGCAGGATGGTGATCATGTCGCGCGGGCCGACGCCCAGCGCGTTGAGGCCGGCGACGAGGTCGCGCAGGGTGACGTTGGAGTTGAGGATGCCCAGGCGGCGCTCGGCCTGGTCGTCGACCTGGACCTGGGTGCGCGGGGTGACCACGGTCTGGCCGCCGGAGAGCGGGCCGGGCTGGGAGACGTCGGCGGATTCGGTGACGCGGATGGTCAGGTTGCCCTGGGCGATGCCGACGGTGGAGATGCGGACATTGGCGCCCATGACGATGGTGCCGCTGGCTTCGTCGATCACCACCACGGCGGGGCTGTCGGGCTCGACGCGCAGGACCTCGATGCGGGCCATGGCGTCGACCACATCGCGCCCGGCAAGGTTCAGCGCCACGGTGCGCGGGTCGGTGGCGGTGGCCACGCCGCCGCCGAGCGCGCGGTTGATGGCGTCGGCCATGCGGCGCGCGGTGGTCAGGTCGGGGTTGCGCAGGCCGAGGCGCGGGGCGTTGCGGGAGGCGAGCTGGAACGGCACCTCGCGCTCGACGGTGGCGCCGTTGGGGATGCGCCCGGCGGTGGGCACGCCGCGGGTGACCGAGGCGGCGGCGCCGCCGGCGGCGATGGCGCCGGTGGCCAGCGCGCCCTGGGCGACGGCATAGACCTCGCCGTCGGCGGCCAGCAGGGGGGTGACCAGCAGCATGCCGCCGGTGAGGTTGGTGGCATCGCCGAGGGCGGATACGGCAACGTCGATGCGGCTGCCGGTGCGCCCGAAGGGGGGGAGTTCGGCGGTGACCATGACGGCGGCGACGTTCTTGGTCTTGAGCTTGGCCTCCTGGTCGCGGGTGTTGACGCCGAGGCGTTCCAGCATGCCGATCAGGGATTGGCGGGTGAATACTGCGGAATCAAGCTTGTCGCCGGTGCCGTTGAGACCGACGACCAGACCGTAGCCGACCAGCTGGTTGCCGCGGACGCCCTCCATGTCGGCGATGTCCTTGATCCGCACCTGGCCGGCGGCCGGCAGGGCGAGCAGGAGGATCATGGCCAGGAAAACGCAAGGGGCGAGGCGACGGGCGAGGCGGGGCACTATGCTTGGTCCTTGGCTCGGGAACGGTTCAGCAAGGTTTGCGGGCCAGTGTAGCCGGGTGACGCAAGCGGCGTGCCAGGGTGGCGTGGCGGAAATCCGCGGTGCTGCCGGCGGCGGAACCCGGCAGGAAGTGCCGGGCGGCGGGTTCTGCCGGGCGGTGGCGGGACAGGCGGCAAAGGAGTACGGCGATGCGGCATGCGGCGGGGAGGACGGGATGGTGGTGATCCGTGGCGTGGGTGCGGCGGGGCCGGTTGGCGCGGACGGGCGCCAGGCGCGCGCGGCGGGGGGATTCCGGCTGCCGCAGGCGCGCCCGGCGGCGGCGGGTTTGGCGGCCGGGGTGGAGGAGGTGGGGCTGGCGGGGATGCTGGCGCTGCAGGAAATGCCGGAGCGGGAGTCCGCCGACCGGCAGGCGCGAAAGCGCGGCCGCGACCTGTTGGCGGCGCTGACGGCGATGCAACGCGGGATGCTGGGCCTGGACGGCGGCGATGCCGGCGAACTGGCGCGGCTGGCGGCCGACGTGCCGGCGGCCGACGACCCTGGGCTGCGCGCCGCGGTGGACGCGATCGCGTTGCGCGCGCGCATCGAACTGGCGCGGCGCGAGAAAATTCCGGCGGATGGCGCCGGCGCACCATGATAAAATGTCAACAACCTCTTGGCGTCGCGGGATTGTCCCGCTATAAGCCGGCCCGACTGATTGGCCCGGGGGGGCTCTGATCGGCTTCCCGCGCCGGGAAGCCGGGGTTGCAGCCCCTGCCGGCCACAACGCCGCAGGATCGCCAGCCGATGATGGTCACTCTGCCCCCCGACTACGTGCCGACGGCCTCGGAAGAATTCATGAGTCCGCTTCAGGTGGAATACTTCCGGCAGAAGCTTTTGCGGTGGCGCGCTGACCTGTTGCGTGAAGCCAACGGCACGCTGGCCAGCCTGTCCGAGGGCGGCATTACCGAGGCGGACATCACCGACCGCGCCAGTGTCGAGACCGACCGGGCGCTGGAACTGCGCACCCGCGACCGCGCCCGCAAGCTGATCAACAAGATCGACCAGGCGCTGATGCGCATCGAGGCCGGGACATACGGGTATTGCGAGGATACCGGCGAGCCGATCGGTCTGCGCCGGCTGGCCGCGCGGCCGATTGCCACGCTGTCGATCGAGGCGCAGGAGCGCCATGAGCGCATGGAGCGGGTTCACCGCGACGACTGAGCGTCATTAGCGGGTTCTGCGCGCTGGTTGGGCCAGCACGCGGGTTCGCCGCGACGGTTTGGACAGCACGCGGGTTCGCCGCGCCGGCTGACGCTTTTGCGGTCGGGCCGTTTGCCGCTAGAAGGTGGCAACCGGCGCCCCGATGGGACGCCCCATCGGGAGGATACCAATGATCCGTCGTCGCCATCTGCTTCAGACCACCGCCGGCCTGCTGGCCGCACCCGCCATCGTCGAGAGCGTGGGCGCGCAATCGGCGTTCGACTGGAAGCAATTCAAGGGCACCAAGATCGAGGCCAATTTCGGCAAGTCGCCGCGCCCGGACGTGCTGCAGGCGCACCAGAAGGAGTTCGAGGAGCTGACCGGCATCAAGGTCGGCTTCGAGCAGATCCCCGAGCAGCAGCAGCGGCCGAAGGTGGCGCTGGAACTCGCCTCCGGCCGGCCGAGCTTCGATGTGGTCAACGTCTCGATGCACGTGCAGAAGAAGCTGGTGGAGAAGGGCAACTGGCTGGAGGACCTGCGGCCGCTGGTGGCCGATCCGAAGCTGACCTCGCCGGATATCGACATGGCCGATTTCTCGGCCCCCGGCATGGCCGCCAATACCGCCGCCGATGGCCGGCTGATGGCGTTGCCGCTGAACCAGGACCTGTTCATCTTGTTCTACAACAAGGCGCTGTTCGCCGAGAAGGGCGTCTCGGTGCCGACCACGATGGACGAGATGATGGCGGCGGCGCTGAAGCTGACCGACAAGGCGAAGGGGATTTCCGGCTTCGTCGGCCGCGGGCTGAAGAACGCCAACCTGCCACTGTACACGACCTTCCTGCTGGGCTACGACCAGGAGACGATCACGGCGGACGGCAAGACGCTGCTGATGGACACGCCGGCGGCGGTGGCGGCGGGCGAATACTACGCCAAGCTGCTGCGCGAGACCGGGCCGGCCGGGGTGGTCGGCTTCAACTGGAGCGAGTGCCAGACCACCTTTGCCCAGGCGCGCGCGGCGATGTGGCTGGACGGGGTGGGCTTCTCGGCGCCGCTGATCGACAAGACGAAATCGCGGGTGGCGGACACGGTGGGCTTCGCCGTGGTGCCGCGCGGGCCGAAGGCGCAGCATTCCGCGACGTTCATCGAGGGGGTGGGCGTGGCCCGCGGCGCCAAGAACAAGGGCGGCGCCTGGCTGTACGTGCAATGGGCGACCAGCAAGGCGATGTGCGCGGAATACCTGCGCACCGGGTCGGGCACGCCGCCGCGCGCCAGCACCTATGCCAACCCCGAGGTGATGAAGAACAGCGTTTTCCCCAAGGAGTGGTTCGACACGGTGCAGACCTCGCTGAAGATCGCGCGCTCCGGCCTGCCGGTGATCGTGGGGGTCACCGAGTTCCGCGACGTGTTCGGCGTGGCGCTGACCAACACCCTGGGCGGCGCCGACGTGAAGAGCGAGCTGGCCAAGGCGACGGAGATTTTCAAGCCGGTGCTCGCGAAGGAACTGGCATCCTGACGCCTTTCTGAGCAACATAGCCCGTGCCTGGCGGCCGGGGGCGAACCCCCGGCCGCAACCTCCAGGGAGGAGAAACCAGATGATCCGCCGCCGCCATTTGCTGGGCGCTTCCGCAGCCCTGCCGTTGTTCGCCATTGTCGAGCGCGCCAATGCGCAGAGCAAGTTCGACTGGAAGATGGCCAAGGGTGCCGCCATCGAGGTGAACTTCCAGAAGGGGCCGAATGCCGACGTGCTGCAGGCCCACCAGAAGGAATTCGAGGAGCTGACCGGGATCAAGGTCGGCTCGGAGCAGATCCCCGAGCAGCAGCAGCGGCCCAAGGTGGCGCTGGAACTGTCCGCCGGGCGGCCCAGCTTCGACGTTGTTTCGGTGGCGCTGCACGTGCAGAAGCGGCTGGTGGAGCGCGGCAAGTGGATGGAGGACCTGCGCAACTGGGTCAACAACGCCAACGTGACCGCGCCGGAATTCGATTTCGCCGATTTCGCCGAGCCGGGCCTGCGCTGGGGCACCGCGGCGGATGGCACGCTGCATACCCTGCCGACCAACCAGGACGTTTGGCTGATGTTCTGGAACAAGGCGATCTTCGCCGAGAAGGGCGTGGCGTTCCCCAAGACGATGGACGAGATGTACGAGGCGTCGCGCGCGCTGACCGACAAGTCCAAGGGCATCTACGGCATGGTCGGGCGCGGGCTGAAGAATGCCAACCTGCCGCTGTACACCTCGTTCCTGATGGGCATGGACCAGGACACCATCAGCAAGGACGGCAAGACGCTGCTGATGGACACGCCCGCGGCGGTGTGGGCGGGCGAGCTGTACAAGAAGCTGCTGACCGAAACGGCGCCGCCCGGCACGGTGGGGTTCAACTGGATGGAGAGCCAGACCAGCTTCAGCCAGGGCAAGGTGGCGATGTGGATCGACGGCATCGGGTTCTCGGCGCCGCTGATCGACCCGACCAAGAGCCGGGTGGCCAAGGATATCGGCTTCTCCCCGGTGCCGCCGGGGCCGAAGGCGCAGCACTCGGCGACGTTCTGCTCCGGCCTGTCGATCCCGGTGGCCACGAAGAAGAAGCTGCCGGCCTGGTTGTACATTCAGTGGGCAGCCAGCAAGGAGATGGGCAAGGAGCAGATCCGCCTGGGCGCCGGCACGCCGCCGCGCGTCAGCGTGTGGGAGGATGCCGCGGTGCAGAAGGCGAGCCCGTTCCCGAAGGAATGGTTCGAGACGTCGCTGACCTGCCAGAAGATCGGCCGGCCCGGCCTGCCGGAAATCGTCTCGGTGACCGAATTCCGGGACGTGTTCGGCATCGCGCTGACCAACACGCTGGCCGGGGCGGATGTGAAGACGGAACTGGTGAAGGCGACCGAGGCGTTCAAGCCGATCCTGGCCAAGGAATTGGCGGGCTGACACGCGGCCAAAGGCCGGCGGGCTTCGGTCCGCCGGCCGCAGGTTGGGGTGAAGGAGGAAAGGCCTTCTTTTTCTGAAGAAAAAGAAGCAAAAAGACTTCATTCAATATCCATATGCTGGCACGACAGTGCCCCACACTCCAATGAATAGAAGTTTTTTGGTTCTTTTTTTCAAAAAAGAACTTCTTTCTTGAGCTCTCTTTCTTGGCTTTCTACCCGTGCGGCACGCGCAGCATGCGGGCCGGGACGATGCCGCGCTTGCGGTTGTCCAGCACCACCTCGTACTGCGTCTCGGTACCCCGCGCGGTGGTGTTCTGGCGCACGCCCACCACCTTGCCGCGCACCCAGCCGGTGCCGTACTTGGCCTCGATCGCCTGGCCGACGTGGAATGCGGCGGCGGGCGCGCTGGCACGCGGCGCGGGTGGCGGTGCCGGGCGGGCGGCGGCGGCTTTGGGGCACAGCACCTCCCATTGCTGGGAGATGCCCAGGCCACCGCTGGCGTTGTCGCGGCCGACGATGCGCCCGGCGGAGTCGCGCCAGCGGCTGCGGCCGGCGCCGATGTCGCCGGGGCCCCAGACGCCGTCCAGGCGATAGGTCTTGCCGTCGATCGGGGTGATGCGCCCGGCGATGCAATCGGCACTGGCGCGGTAGGTCTGTTTGGCCTCGGGGGCGGCGAGCTGACCGCGGATGCAGTCCTCCAGCGGTGCGTCCGGCATCCAGTTCTGGCAATAGTCCTGGGCGTCGCGACGCGAGATCCTGGCGGTGGCGACTGCATTGGCGGTGCCGATGCCGGATTTGCTGATGATGCTCGGCGCGATGCATTTGCTGCATATCGCCAGCCAATCCTGGGCCAGTGCCGTGCCGCCGCCGAGCAGCCCGGCCAAGATCACCCCACACAGCAGCAAGCGTTGCATCGCCCGGCCCCCGTTTGTCAGGCGGGAAGGGTGCATTGGCTTGGGGTGGCAAGGCAAGAAGGCAGGAACGAAGAACACCGACACCAAGGCACCAAGACGCGCGGAAGCAGGGCAGGGGAGATGGCAGGCGGTGCGGCCGGGGGGGCCAACCGCGCCTTGCCATGCGCCCCCGTGCCGCTGCTTCCGCGCCGGATTGATGTCGTGGTCAGAACGGCAGCACGATGTCCAGAACCTGCTGGCCCCAGCGCGGGGTTTGCAGGTCGGTCAGCTGGCCGCGCCCGCCATAGGCGATGCGGGCCTCGGCCATGCGGTCGTGGCGCACGGTGTTGTCGCTGCCGATATCCTGCGGGCGGATCACGCCGGAGACGGCGAGTTCGCGCAGTTCGGCGTTCACCCGCACCTCCTGCCGCGCGGCGACCACCAGGTTGCCATTGGGCAGCACCTGGGTGACCACGCCGGCGAGCTTGAGGGTGACGGTCTCGTCGCGCTTCATCTCGCCGGTGCCGGCATTGCCGTTGGCGCTGGACAGGCCGACCACGTTGTTCATGTCCACCCCGGCCAGCAGGCGGGGGATCACCGTGGCCTCCAGCCCCAGCAGGTTCGGCAGGCCGAGGCTTTCGTTGCCCTTGCGGTTGGCGGTGGTGTTGTTCTTCAGGCTGGCGGCGTCGGCGATGTTGACCAGCACGGTCAGGATGTCGCCGACGGTGGCGGCGCGCTGGTCCTTGAAGAAGGCGCGGCTGCCGGAGCGCCACAGGGAGTTGGCCTGGGGGGCCGCGGTTTGCGGGGTGGGCATCGGCATGGTCAGCGGGCGCCAGCTGGCCTCCTGGGTGGGGTCGCCGGGCTGGGTCATGGCCGGCGGCCGGCCGACCTCGGACAGGCGCTGGAGGTTGCCGCAGCCGGCGAGCGCGAGCAGGGCGATGCCGAGCGGGATGGAGCAGGGGATGCGGGTCATCGGCTGGTCACCTGGGCAAAGCCTTGGCCGCGCTGCGGCCCGGGCATGGAGATGGGGGCACTGCCGGCGGCGACGCGCACCCGGGCGGGGCCGACCACCTCGACTTCCAGCACCGCGCGCGAGACCGGGTTGAGCACCTGGATGCGTTCGCCCAGCGCGCCGGATTCCAGCGCCCGGCCCTGGGCGGTCATCGACATCCCGGCGGTGGCCAGCTGCATGGTCACGCGGGCGCCTTTGGCCACCAGCACCGGGCGGGTGAGATCGGCCAGCGCCAGCGCCTGGCCGGGCAGGACGGTGCGGCGCAGGGCCTTGCCGACCGCCTGGACGGGGTCGCGCGCCACTTCGCCGCGCAGCAGGGCCACGCGCACCCGTGCGGTCGCCAGGTCGTCGTCGCGCAGGATGGTGCCGGCGGCCAGGCGGCGGAGCGGCACCGGCACCTCGGCCATTTCGTGCATCGTGCCGGCGATGCGCTGGCGCAGGCTGAGCATGCCGTCGCCGCTGACCGACAGGGTGGCGGTGAAGCGGCCGGTGGCGGCATCGTAGTCCAGTTGCTCCACCTCGGCGCGGGCGGCGGATTCGGCGGGCACCAGGGGGGCGGTGTAGCCGGGCAGGTCCAGCTCGCCATCCTCCGGCGCGCCGACGCCGACCAGGGCCGCCAGCAGCGCCGCCAGCACGTCTTCGCGCGCCAGCAGCCGGCCCGGGCGTTCCAGCACCGCGCGCTCCTGGCCCACCGGGCGCCATGCCACGCCGAACTGGCGGGCGATGGCGGCAAGCTGGGCGGCCTCCACCACGATGCGGCCACCCGGCGCGGGGCCGGGGCCCAGCACGGTGGCGCCGTCGGTGGCCAGGCCGTCGAACAGGTCGGCCAGGCGCACCACGGGGGCGGCCAGGGTGGTTATGGGGCGCAGCGTCGCGGCCCCGGCCTGGCCGGCGGCGAGGAGCGCGATCAGGGCAGCGATCAAGTGGCGCATGGTGTTCACCGCAGGTTGGTCAGCGTGGACAGCATCTGGTCGGAGGTGGTGATGACCTTGCTGTTCATCTCGTAGGCGCGCTGGGCGGTGATCAGGTTGGTGATCTCGCTGACCACGTTGACGTTGGAGGTCTCGACGAAGCCCTGCAGCACCGAGCCGAAGCCGGGCGAGGCCGG
>JADLHF010000234.1 GCA_020848935.1 Acetobacteraceae bacterium | reverse complement strand
CCCCAGGTCTTCTTGCGCACCAGGTCGATCAGCCCGGCCATGCCCTTTCCGGAATAGACCGGGTCGAGGAAGATCGCCTCCAGCTGGGCCAGCATGGTGACCGCCTCGATCATGCCGGGGGTCGGGATGCCGTAGCCGGCGCCGACATAGTCGCAGTTGGCCTGCACCGCCTCGCGGCGGATGGCGGGCACGCCGAGCTTCTCGGCGGTCTTCTCGGCGAGCGCGTGCACCGCGGCCTCCTGCCGGTCGCGCGGGTTGCGCACGCCGATGCCCAGCACGGGGATGCCGGAGTTCAGCGCCTCGAATCCCACCACCAGCCCGGCCTGGGTGCCGGCCGACCCCGTGGCATGCACGAACAGGTCGATGCGCAGGCCCATCTCGTTGGCCTGGGTCATCGTCTCCAGCGCGACATGGGCATAGCCGAGTGCCCCGGTCGGGTTCGAGCCGCCGCCGGGGATCAGGTAGGGCACCTCGCCGGCCGCCTTCAGCCGCTCGCCCACGCCGGCCAGCTCGCCGTTCATGTCGGTGCCGCCGGGGCGGTACTCGATATCCAGCCCCATCATGCGATCCAGCAGGATGTTGCCGCCGTCATTGTAGTCGGGGTCGTTGGTCTGCACCCGGTGTTCCAGCAGGGCGGTGCATTTCAGGCCCAGCTTGGCGCAGGCGGCCGCGGTCTGGCGCACGTGGTTGGACTGCACCGCGCCCTGGGTCACCACATGGGTGGCGCCCTGGGCCAGCGCCTCGCCCAGCAGGAACTCCAGCTTGCGGTTCTTGTTGCCGCCGGTGGCAAGTCCGGTGCAGTCGTCGCGCTTGATCCACAGCTGCGGGCCGCCGCCGCCGATCTCGTCGGACAGCGCCTTGGTCAGGCGCGGCATGAATTCCAGCGGCGTCGGCGCATGGCACAGCTTGACGCGGGGGAAGCGGGCGAGGTGCATCTGTTGCACTCCTGGCAGCGTAACGTTGAGGGTGGGCTGTAACGGCGGCCCGTGCGTGGTGTCCCATCGATGTTCTCACAGACTGGCGGCGGGATGGCAATGGCGCGGCCCCACCCCACGTGACCGTTGAACCCGGGCCGCGGTTGCGGGCATGGTGGGCGCGCCCCTGCCAGCCGCGACGTGGGACGATTGGGCTCAACGGCCAACAGGAAAGGACTGGACCATGCAGATTCGCATCCGCCGCGGCTGGGAAATCCCCGAATCCCGCGCCACGCCCGAGGCGGTGGTGACCGCCCGGCGCAGCCTGCTGGGCGCCGGCGCCGGGTTGATCGCCAGTGCCGGGGCGGCGCAGGCGCAGTGGCTGAAACCCGCATGGCTGTTCGGCGGCGCGCCAGTGAAGGAGCAGCCGCGCCAGCCGCGCGAGGCCCCGCGCAATGCCCGCTACCAGCCCGGGCGCGACGTGACGCCCGAGATCAACACCACCACCTACAACAACTACTACGAGTTCGGCACCTCGAAGAACGTCGTCGGGCCGGCCCAGGCGCTGGTGGTGGAGCCGTGGACGATCCGCATCGAGGGCATGGTGGCGTCCCCGCGCAGCATCGGCATCGACGATCTGCTGAAGCAGGTGACGCTGGAGGAGCGGGTCTATCGCCATCGTTGCGTGGAGGCCTGGGCGATGACCGTGCCGTGGGTGGGATTCCCGCTGGCCGACCTGCTGCGGATCGCCGAACCGCAGGCCGGCGCGAAATACGTCGTGTTCCAGACGCTGGCCGACGACAAAATGATGCCGGGCATCAGCGAGGGCTTCTACCCCTATCCCTATACCGACGGGCTGACGATGGCCGAGGCGGCCAACGAGTTGGCCTTCCTGTCGGTGGGGATGTTCGGCAAGTCGCTGCCGCCACAGAACGGGGCGCCGATCCGCGTGCTGATGCCGTGGAAATACGGCTTCAAGGGGCCCAAGTCGATCGTCAAGGTGATCTTCACCGACAAGCGCCCGATCAGCTTCTGGGAGGCGTTGCAGGACACGGAATACGGGTTCTGGGCCAATGTGAACCCCGCCGTGCCGCATCCGCGCTGGAGCCAGGCGCGCGAGCGGCTGCTGGGCACCGACGAGATGGTGCCAACCCAAATCTGGAACGGCTATGGCGAATTCGTCGCGGACATGTACAAGGGGCTGGAAAAGGAGCGCCTGTTCGCTTGAGCCCCTTCGCCTCCCCCGCGGTGCGCGTGCTGTCGGTGCTGGCCGCATTCGCGCTGGTGCTTGCCTTCGCGCTGGCGATCACCCTGCCGCCATCGGCAACGCTGGCGCAGGTGCTGGCGCGCTGGAGCCCCACTGCGATGGCGGGGCTGGAAGCGTTCATGCTGCGCCGCCTGCCGGATTGGGCCTGGAACCGTGCCGTGGTGCCGATGCTGGACCGGCCGTGCTGGCTGCTGCCGGTGGACGTGGCGCTGGTGTGCGGCGGCATCGCGGTGACCATCGTGCTGCGGCGGGGGCGGGCGGCGGAGCGGCGGCGCGGGTAGGCGGGAAGGAAGGATGTTCTATTTTGAAAAAAAGAACCAATAAACTTTCATTCCTTGGAGTGTGGGCGGCAGGCGGTGCCACACGATGGACAACGTATAAAAGTCTTTTTGCTTTTTTTTCTTCAGAAAAAGAAGACCTTTCTTCCTTGTTTCTTCCAGAGGGATATCAGCGGGCCGGCGCAGCGTCCGGCTGGAACTGTCGCACATCGGAATCCCGCAACAGCGCCCAGTACTCGATGGCGCAGGCCAGGCCCGGCGGCATATCGTAATGATATTCGCGCGCATAAGCGACCGCGCGCTGGCTGACCGTGGCGGCAAGGGCGGGGTCCTCCTTGCCGGCGGGGGTCTGCAAAGCCTGTTCGCGCAGCGCGCGGCTTTCCAGCGCGCGGCACTGCCCGGATACATCCTCAAGCTGCGGCGGCAACAGCCAGAGAGCACCCGCCAGCAACAGCAGCATCACGATCGTGCGGCGCATCGCACCCTCCCCAAGCCCCGCGGCGAGCCTAGGGCATGTCCCGCCGCGGCAGAAGCGCCAATCATGTCATGCGGCAGAGGTAAAGGAAGGGGAGGAAGGTCTTCTTTTTCTGAAGAAAAAGAAGCAAAAAGACTTTCATTCATTGTTCATCGCATCGCACCGGCGTGCCACAAACTCCAGCGAACAAAAGTTTTTTGGTTCTTTTTTTCAAAAAAGAACACGCTTGCTTCCTTGCTGCCGGAAACGCCCACGGCCCAACCAGCGCCCTATCGCGCCAGCAGCGCCCGCAGCACCTCGCCGATATCCGGGTCCAGCTTCAGTTTCCACCACCCCACCACGCAGCCGGCGCCAGGCGGCAGTTGGGGGAAGCGTTCGCGCACCATTGCCTCGGCCATGGTGCCGCGGGTGGCGCCCATCACGTCGGCCAGCAGGGCGCGCGCCCGGGCCAGGCGGGGATCGGCGGCCATGGCGGGGGGCAGCCGGGCCACTTCGGCGTCGATCACCGCCAGGTTGCGCCGGTCCAGCGCGGGGCAGGGGCCGTCGGTGCCTTCGCTCACCTGCGGCGCGAACCAGGCGCCCGCGGCCAGCAGGGCGAGCAGCAACAGCAGGCGCATGGCGCTAGATCGCCAGCAACCGGCGGGCGATGGCGATGACGCGGAGCGCTTCGCTCCACAGGCAGTAGCCTTCCAGGGCATCCACCCTTGCCCACAGCAACTCCGACACATCATCGCCGGCCACCGCGGCGTCACCCTGCCAAAGGGCGGCGAAGTCGATGATGGTGTACTGGTAGCGCACCCGGCCGTCGGGATCGCGGTGAATGGAATCGACATTGGCGGCCAGGTGCAGTTCGCCCAGCACCAGCCCGCATTCCTCCAGTATCTCGCGCCGTGCCGCATCGGCCGCGGTCTCGCCCAGTTCCTGCGCCCCGCCGGGCAAGGCCCAGCTGCCCGGGTTCGGCGCCTTGGCGCGCCGCACCAGCAGCACTTCGGGCACGCCCGGCGCCGGGCGGAGCACCGCCACCCCGATGCCGACGATAGGACGGGCCGGATACTCGCGGCTCATGAGTCGCGCCGCACCAGCAGCCAGGAGGTCAGCACGGCCAGGTCATCGGGCGCATGATGCCGGAACCGGCTGGCCAGGCGCAGTCCGGGCAGGGCGGCCAGGCTGGCCGGGTCGGCAGCGCCCTCGGCGGCCAGGATCGTCCATCCGGCGTCGCGGAACATGGCGACATAGTCGGAATGGCGCAGCCGGTTCTGGTAGTTCTGCGGGTTGTAGCAGGTGAAGCGCCAGAACGGGCCGTCCTCGTATTTCAGGAAGTTGACCCGGTTGATGGATTTGTCGCGATGTTCCCAGTGGTCGCTGTTGTCGACGACATGGCACATCATGGCCCCGGGCCGGACGATGCCGCGCAGTTCCGCCAGGTAGCGGGCCAGCACCTCGGGCGGGATGTGTTCGAACACCGCGCGCGACACCACGATGTCGGCGGAGTCGCGCGGGTGGCGGGCGATGTCCCAGGGCGAGAGGTAGCGGTGCGGCCAGGGCGCGTCGAGCCGGCGGGCGATTTCGGCCTCCGGCATGTCCAGCGCGGCGGCAACCTCCGTGGCGTGGCGGGCAACCAGGGCGCGGGCACCGGCCACGGTGGCGTCGTCCATCAGGGTTTCGATGTCGGTCAATGTGGTGTGGCGGGCGCCGGCGACATGAAACAGCATGGGGATGATCGGCATCCAGCCGGTGCCGATCTCCAGCACGTCGCCGCCCAGCTTGGCGCCGGCGGCGCGCAGCATGGCGATCTGGCGCAGCCCCTGCTCCAGTGCCAGGCGGCTGTTGGCGAGGTTGTCGGAATAGGGCACCAGCCGGCGCTTGGCGGCGCGCACCTGGTCCAGGAACGGGATCGCCGCCTTCAGGTTGTCCACCAGCATCGCGCGCAGCCACATCCTGCCGACTCCTACTCCTTCGCCGGCGCACCCTTGGCGGGCTCGTTGGCCTTCAGTTCGTCCAGCAGCGGGAGGAACGCCTTCTCCTTCCACGCGCCGACCTGATAGGCCCAGCCGGCGACGCGGGCGTTCAGGGCATCGGCCTTCGCCTTCGCCTCGCCTGCCCCGGCGGCGTGGAACTGCGCCCAGATATCCGTGTCCTGGCGGAACACGGTGACGGTCACGGTCATGCCGTCGGTCAGGGTGTACACCGCGGTGCCGATCTTCTCGCCCGGCTGCTCGGCGGCCGGCTTGACCTCGGTCAGGGTCAGCCCGTCCAGCGCGCGAAACACATCCTCCACCCGGTACTCGTCCAGCTTCGGGTGCTCGGCCGGCGATGTCAGCACCAGCGTGTCGCCGTCGCGGCCGAATTCCAGCGTGCCTTCGGCGCGGGTGGTGACCACGCTGGCCACCTGCTCCTTGCGGATGTTGGTGATCTCGCGCTCGAACCACAGCTGCGGGTCGGCATCGACCGGCAGGCGACCCTCGGCGAGCCAGGACTGCGCCTC
This sequence comes from Acetobacteraceae bacterium, assembly GCA_020848935.1. Classification (GTDB taxonomy): domain Bacteria; phylum Pseudomonadota; class Alphaproteobacteria; order Acetobacterales; family Acetobacteraceae; genus CAMDGX01. The sequence goes on along the minus strand of JADLHF010000234.1, from coordinate 8,130 downwards.
GCCGACGCGGCGGATATAGATGCTCTCGGGCACGTTGCCGGCGGTGCGCACGCGGCGATGCCCGACGATCAGCTCGGCGATGATGCTGTCGCCGGGGCCGTACACGCGCAGCAGGTTGGCGGTGGTCACCGGCTTGTTCGGATCGCCGACGCCCAGGCGGTCGTATTGCGCGGGGTCGGCGGTGCGCGGCTCGGTCACCCGCAATTCGGTGAGCCCGGTCAGCAACTCGCGCAGCCGGTCCTGCTGGGCGCGATAGCCGCCGCGCTCGGCGATTCCCCAGATGCCGTCGTGCCGCACCAGGGTCAAGGTGTGGCCCTTGGTGGTGATGGTCACGCGCTGGGCGTCCTGGAGCTTGGCCGCCAGGCCGGGGAACACCAGCGTGCCGGGCGCGATCGTCTTCTGCCCGCCGCCGTGCGACGGCATGCCGAACTGCCAGCCGACGAACAAGGCGACGATGCCGGCAATCGCCAGCAGCAGCGTGCGGCGCAGGGTGCGGTTCATCTGCGTGCTCCCCCTATCCCCGTGCCCGCGCGCGCCGCCGCCGGCGGGCAATGCCCAGCACCAGCGCCAGCACAGTCAGCGCGGCGGGAACCAGCACGATGTTGAACAGGCGCAACTCGGTCTCCAGCGCGCGGATGTCGCGCCGCAGTTCCAACTGCACGGTGCGCAGCCGGCCGCGCGTGTCCACGATGTCGCGGCGCAGGGCATCGATGGTCTCGCGCTGCTGTTCGGAGATCACCGCGTTGGCACCCGGTGCCCCGCGCCCGGTGCGCAACTCCGTCAGCTTCTTCTGGGTGGCGTCCAGATGGGCGGTCAGCTCCTGCTCGGTGGCGCGGAAGCGGGCCTCCGCGTTGCGCTGCATGTTCTCCACCACGTCGAACGGGCGCAGCGAGGCGCCGCGCGAGCGCAGCCCGATCAGCGCGTCGCCGCCGGCCAGGGTGCCGATCAGGTTGGCCACGAACGGGCCGTTGTCGCTGAACGGCGTTGCCTCCTGCTGGCCGAAGAATTCCTGCACCCGCACCCAGTAGCGGTCGGCCAGGATGTCGCTGTCGCCCACCACCACCATGTTTGCAGCACCCTCGGATTTCGCCAGATGCGGCGGCAGGGTGACTTTTTCCTTCGGGGCCGCGCCGGGGGCCTCGGCGGGCGGCGGCGGCGCCTCGGTGAAGGCCGAGGCCAGTTCGCCGCGCACCCGCGCCGCGATCACCCGGTGAATGCCATCCGGCTTGAACTCGCCAAGGATCTTGCCGGGATCGGGGAAGGTCTTGATCTTCTCCAGCGGCACCAGGGCGGACTGGTCGGAGGAGGACAGCAGCGGGGTGAACTCGATCGCGGCCCCCTGCTTCTTGGCCAGCGCGCCGGCCGAGGCCACCGTCACCTGGGTCAGGTCGGCGGTGGCGGGGTCGTTGGTGTTCAGCCCGTCGCGGATGTTGAACCAGGCGACGTAATCGACCGTCTGCGCCCGGTCGCCCGGCGACGCCCGCACCCGCCACGCGCCCTTGAGGTCGCCGACGATGTCCTTGTCGTCGAAGGTGATGCCCCAGGCGTCGAACAGGCGGGCCAGGTTGCTGGACGTGTCGCGCGGCGGCTGGCCGGTCTGCGGGTCGGCCACCGCGGCCTGGGCCTCGCTGTGCGGATCGACCATGACCATCAGCCGGCCGCCGCGCATGACGAACTGGTCGATGGCATACAGCGTGTTGTCCGACAGGTTCTGCGCGTGGGCGACCAGCAGCACCTGGATCTCGGGGTCGATCACCTGGGCGTCCAGCGCCACGCGGCGCACGCCGAAGGCCTGGCGCAGCTGCATGGTGGCAACCCAGGGCTGCCCGGCGGCGCGGTTCTGCGACATCATCATCATGCGCGCGTCGCCATCCAGCGGCAGCGACGACATGATGCCGATCAGCGGCCGCTTCGGGCTGGACAGCTCGTAGATCAGCCGGGTGAGGTCGTATTCCAGGAAGCGCTCGCGCTCCGGCTGGAAGAAGGCGATGGTGCGCTCGTCGTCCAGCAGGTTGGACCCGGCGAGGCCGAAATACACTTGCTCGCCGGACTGGTCGATCGGCACGCCCTGCAGCCCATAGGCCACGGCGCGGTCCTCGGTGGTGCTGAACGGCTCGGGGTCGAAGAATTCCAGGCGGATCTTGCCGTTCGACGTGCTGGCGTATTCGCGCAGCATCTCGCTCACCCGGTCGGCATAGGCGCCGTACATCGGAATGCGGCTGCCCAGGGTGCGCGAGTAGTAGAAGCGCAGCGTGACCGGGTCCTTGAGGTCGGCGATGATCTTTCGCGTGCCCGGCGCCAGGGTGTAGAGCCGCTGCTGGGTGAGGTCGAGCTTGACCTGGGCGAGGCGGTATTCGGCGACGAGGTTGATGCCGACCAGGATGGCCAGCACGGCCACCACGCCGACGATCGAGGTCCACAGACGGCGCATCTTCTCAGTCCGCCTTGCGATGTTCGACGATGACGGTGTTCAGGTACAGCCAGAACCCGATGAAGCTGGCGAAGTAGATCAGGTCGCGAAGCGACACGATGCCGCGGGTAAAGCCCTGGAACCGTTCGGTCACCGACAGGCGGCGCGCCACCTCGGCCAGGGTCGGCATCGTCTTGGACAGGAAATCCGTCACCACCGGATACGACGCCACCGCGAACAGGAAGCACACGGCGACGGTCAGCACGAAGGCGATCACCTGGTTCTTGGTCGCCGCCGACAGGGCGGAGCCCACCGACAGGAAGGCGCCGGCCACCAGCAGCGCGCCCAGGTAGCCGGTGGCGATCACGCCGTTGTCGGGCTTGCCGAGGTAGTTCACCGTCACCACGAAGGGGAAGGTCAGCAGCAGCGCGATGGCGCAGAACGCCCAGGCGGCGAGGAATTTTCCGACCACCGCCTGTCCCTGGGTGATGGGCAGGGTCAACAGCAGTTCGATGGTGCCCAGCCGGCGCTCCTCCGCCCACAATCGCATGGTGATGGCCGGGACCAGCAGCAGGAACACCCAGGGCACGAAGTTGAAGAACGGCGCCAGGTCGGCCTGGTTGCGGTCGAAGAAATTGCCGAGGTTGAAGGTCAGCACGCCCTGCAGCGCCAGGAAGATGACGATGAAGACCACGGCGACCGGGGTGGCGAAATAGCCGCCCAGTTCGCGCCGCGCGACGATGAGGGTGTTGCGCATGTCAGGCCGCCTTCGGTGCGGGAAGCGTCATCGCGCGGAACACGTCGTCCAGCTTGCCGGAGGGGTGCAGCTTCTCCAGTTCCGCCGGGGTGGCATCGGCGACGATGCGGCCATTGGCGATGATGATTGCGCGCGTGCACACGGCGCCGACCTCCTCCAGGATATGGGTGGAGATGACGATCGCCTTCTGGGGCGCCATCTGCTGGATCAGGCTGCGGACCTCGTGCTTCTGGTTGGGGTCCAGGCCGTCGGTCGGCTCGTCCAGCACCAGCACTGCGGGATCGTGCAGCAGCGCCTGTGCCAGCCCGACCCGGCGCTTGAAGCCTTTTGACAATGTCTCCACCGGTTGCAGCCGCACCCCGGCCAGGGTGGTCAGTTCGATCGCCCGCGCGATGCGCCGCGCCGCTTCCTTGCCGCCATAGCCGCGGATGGCGGCGACGAAGGCCAGGAACGCCTCGACCGTCATCTCGGGGTAGGTGGGAGCACCTTCCGGCAGGAACCCCAGGGTGCGGCGGGCCGCCACGCTGTCGGCCTGGACATCATGGCCGCAGATGCGCGCGGTGCCGGCGGTCGGCGTCATGAACCCGGCCAGCATGCGCATGGTGGTCGATTTGCCGGCGCCGTTGGGGCCGAGGAAGCCCAGCACCTCGCCGCGCGCCACGGTGAAGCTGACATTGTCCACCGCGGTGAAGGCGCCGAAGCGCTTGGTCAGACCCTCGATTTCGATGAGTGGGGCGTGGCTATCGGCTGGCACAATGATCCCCTGACTGCTTCGTGCGCGCCGGAAATAGCGCACTGGGCAGACATTGCAAGGCGGACCAGGCAAGGCCGGCCGGCGCCGGCCGGCACCGGGGCCGGCGCCGAGGCATGGTTTTGCGCCATCCGGCGGCCTTGCTGCATCCGCTTGCAGCCCGGGCCCGCGGCCCGGCGGGCTAGGCCGCGGCCGCCGGGGTCAGGCGGGCGATCAGCTTCGCCACCACGGCCTGGTTGGTGCTGTCCTGGCGGAAGACCACGGCCACCACATCGCCCTGCACGCGGGCCACGCGGGCGCGCACCGCCTGGCCTTCGTGCGGCAGGTGCAGCGTGGCGGACATGCCGGATCGCAGCCCGGCGACCGAGCCGAGGCGCAGGCCGGCGCCGCCCAGCGCGACATCGATCAGGTGGGCCGGGCGCGTCGCGCCATCCTCGGCGACCAGCTTGCAGGGGTCGTCGCCGGCCGGGACCCGCTCGTGCTGGCGGCGGCTGCCGCCGGCGTTGCGGGCGGTGTCGAGGAACAGGTCCACTTCGGTGCGCAGGGTGGCGGCGACCTGGGCGACCTCGTCGGCGGCGGCCGAGACGGCGTCGCCGGCTTGGACGCTGTCCTCCGCCATGCGGCCGAGGGCGGCCATGTCGGCGTTGGTTGCGTTGGTGCGGGTGGCGACCATGTTCACCTGGGTGGCGATCTCGCGCGTGGCGGCGCCCTGCTGTTCGACCGCGGCGGCGATGGCGGCGGCGATGGCGTTCACCTGGTCGATCGCCTCGCCGACCGCGCCGACGGCGCCGACCGCCTCGGACGTGGCGGACTGGATGCCGCCGACCTGCTGGGCGATGGCCTCGGTGGCGCGGCGGGTCTGTTCGGCGAGCTGCTTGACCTCGGCGGCGACCACGGCGAAGCCCTTGCCGGCCTCGCCGGCGCGGGCGGCCTCGATGGTGGCGTTCAGCGCCAGCAGGTTGGTGCGCCCGGCGACCTCGTTGATCAGTTCCACGACATTGCCGATCTCGGCGGCGGCGGTGGAGAGGCCGCGGATCTTGGTGCTGGTGGCGGCGGCCTGGGACACCGCGCAGGCGGCGGCCTGGGCGGCGCCGCCGACCTGGCGGGCGATTTCGCCGACGCTGCTGGACAGTTCCTCGGTGGCTGCGGCGACGTGGGAGAGGTTGGCGGTGGATTCGGCGGTGCTGGTGCCGCTGGCCTGGGCGGCTTCATGGGTGCTGCGCCCGGTGGCGGCGACGCGGGCGGCGGTTTCGCGGATGGCGGCGGCGGAGTCGGCCAGGGTGCGCATCACGCCGGAGACGGAGTCGCCGAAATCGCCGGTGTGGCGCTCCATCGCGGCCTGGCGCCGGTCGCGGGCGGCGCGTTCGGCCTGGGCCTCGGCTTCCAGGCGGCGCTTGGCGATGCCGTCCTGGCGGAATCCCTCCAGCGCGCGGGCGAGCACGCCGAGTTCGTCGCGCCGTTTCAGGCCCGGGATGGCGGTGTCCAGCGCGCCGCCGGCCAGGGCGGTGGTGGCGCCGGTGACCTGGCGCAGCGGGCGGACGATGCCGCGGGCGACCCAGACGGCGCCGAGGGCGACGACCAGCCCGGCCGCCAGGACCACGGCCAGGGCGCGCAGCATCGTGGCGCGCTGGGCGGCCTGGAGGTCATCGACGTAGACGCCGGAGCCGATCACCCAGCCCCAGGGGGCGAAGCCCTGGACGTAGGACAGTTTCTCCACCGGGGCGGTGCTGCCGGGGCGGGGCCAGAGATAGGGCACCATGCCGGCGCCGTCGCGCTTGACGGTGGCCACGAAGGCTTCGAACAGGTGGAAGCCGGTGGGGTCGGCGATGCCGCCGATCGGCTTGCCCTCGAGATCGGCGCGGAACGGGTGCATGACCATGTTTGGCGCCATGTCGTTGACCCAGACATATTCCTGGCCGCGATAGCGCAGGGCGCGCAGGGCGGCGACGGTGGCGGCCTGGGCCTGGGGGCGGGTGAGGCGGCCGGCCTGTTCCTCGGCATGGTAGCCGGCGGCGATGCTGGTGGCGGATTCCACCACGTGGCGCAGGATGTCGGCGCGGGCCTGTGCCTGCTGGCGCGAGGCGTCCACGGCGGCGAGGGCGCCGACCAGGGCCAGGCCGAGCACGGCCAGCAGGGTGGTGAGGTGGATGCGCCGGGCGATCGGCAGCGATGACAGCATCGATGGAAGCTCCGCAAGGGGTCGGCGGGGAGTGTGGCAGGGCCAGGTTAACGGGCGGAAAATGCGCGCCCTGGCCGGTTGGCGGGGATGGCGCTATCAGGCGGGGAGAAGGGAACAGCCGAATGGCGCGCAGGTTCGAGCGGTTGCACTACGCCTGGGTGGTGGCGGGGATCACCCTGTTGACGCTGACGGTGGCGGCGGGGATGCGGGCGGCGCCGGGGGTGCTGCTGCCGGCGTTGCAGGCGGATTTCGGCTGGTCTTCGGGCAGCATCTCGTTCGCGTTCGGGATCAACCTGCTGCTGTACGGGTTGATCGGGCCGTTTGCCGTGGCGGTGATGGACCGGTGGGGGGTGCGGCGGGCGATGCTGGGCTCGCTGATGCTGATTGCCGGGGGGGCGGCGGTGGTGCCGTTCATGACGGCGCCGTGGCAGTTGACGGTGCTGTGGGGGCTGGTGGCGGGGCTGGGCGGGGGCGTGGTGTCGATGGTGCTGGTGCCGGTGGTGGCCGGGCGGTGGTTCACGGCGCGGCGCGGGGTGGTGACCGGCGGGCTGACGGCGGGGGCGGCGGCGGGGACGCTGCTGCTGCTGCCGGTGCTGGCGTGGATCGCGCAGGCGTTCGGCTGGCGGGCGATGGTGTTTGCCCTGGTGGCCGCGGTGGCGGCGCTGGTGCCGCTGGTGGCGTGGGGGATGCGGGACCGGCCGGGAGATATCGGGCTGGCGCCGTATGGCGAGGATGGGCCGCCGCTTCCGGCGCCGGGGGTGACGGGCAATCCGTTCCGGCGGACGGTGGCGGCGCTGGGGGAGGGGCTGCGCAACCGGACCTTCCTGTTGCTGGCGGGGTCGTTTGTCATCTGCGGGGCGACGACGAACGGGTTTGTCGGCACGCACCTGATCCCGGCCTGCATCGATGCCGGGTTCACGCCGGTGGCGAGTGCCGGGGTGATGGCGGGGATGGGGGTGTTCAATGTGGTCGGGGCGCTGGCCTCGGGGTGGCTTTCCGACCGGTTCGATTCGCGGTGGCTGCTGGGGATCTACTTCTTCACGCGGGCGCTGGCGCTGGCGTGGCTGCCGTTCAGCTTCGATACGCCGGTGGGGTTTGCGATTGTCATCATGATCAACGGGCTGGACTGGGTGGCCACGGTGCCGCCGATGGTGCGGCTGTGCGCGCAGCATTTCGGGCGGGAGCGGGGGAGCCTGATGTATGGGTGGATCAATGCGATCCACCAGGTGGGCAGCGGGGCGGCGGCGTTCCTGGGAGGGGTGCTGCGGGATCACCTGGGGAGTTACGGGGTGATCTTCATCGCCGCCGGGGTGATCTGCCTGGGGGCGGTGGTGATGGTGGGGATGGTGCGGCGGGTGGCGGTGGAACAATAAGAAGTCGTAACAATTAAATTGTGCCTGGGCATAGCGGGTCAGGCGGGTTCCGGTCTTCGGGCGCGCTTCGGTTTCCAGGCGCGCACGGCGGCGCGGACATAGGCCGGCAGCGGGCGGTACGGGGTGGCGGGTTCCGGCGGCGGCGGCCGGCGTTGGCGGATGCGGCGGGGGCGTGGCGGGGCCGGCGGGAGGGCGAGGCCGAGGGGGGCGGGCGCGATGCCGAGCATGTGGCAGAGCGGGCGCAGGAGGCGGCCGGCCTGGGGCACTTCGCGGATGAAATCGGCGGCTTCGGGGGTGGCGAGGAGGTACTGGAGCTGGGAGCCGTGGCCGGCGGCGGTATAGCCGACGCGGGCGGTGAGCCAGGCATTGGCCGTGGGGAAGCGGGGGGTGGTGCGCGGGGCGGCGGGATGGCGGGGGCGTGCGGTGCGCGCACGGATGGGGGTGCCGGCCCGCCAGCGGGCGAAGAGGCGCTGGAAGCGCTGCATGGCGCGGGAGAGGTAGTCGCAGGCGTGGTTGAGCAGCGGCGCCTGGGCCGGATGGCGCCCGACATGGGTGCCGATCGCGACGCGCAGGGCGGCGATGATGGCGGTGAAGAGGGTGGGGAGCTGGGACATTTGTGTTAGTATGTTAGTTATTCACCGGCGCGCCAAGCGTTTTTTT
>JADLHF010000233.1 GCA_020848935.1 Acetobacteraceae bacterium | reverse complement strand
GGCGACCTGGTCCCAGGCGCCGGCGGTGGCGATCGGTTCGAGCGAGGAGAAGTTGCCGCCGATGGTGGGCACCGGGTTGGCGGGGTCGAAATCGTAGCTGAGCGGGGTGGCGGCGGGCGGCGGCACGTCGGGCGACAGGGTGGCGTCGTTGTGGAGGTAGTACGGGACGAACCGCGTGCCGGGGAGCGGCCAGTCATCGGAGGAAATCCAGGTTCCGCCGTGGTCGAGCCGGCCCTCGGCGGTGCGCCGGCCGGTGCCGCCGCCCATGACGAAGAGGCGGACCGGGGGTTCGTCGTCCGGGGTGCCGCTTGTGGCGTGGTCGAAGAAACGCAGGCGGTATTCATGCCAGTTGCCGGCCCAGGAATCGATCGGGGCTTCGGGGCCGAAATCGACGTCGCCGGAGAAAGTCCGGCTGCGCTCGCCGTGGGTCCAGGGGCCGAGGATGAGGCGCTGCTTGCCGCGGGGGCGCAGGCCGAGGAAGTTGCCGATCGCCCCCAGGGCGTAGGGGTCGAACCAGGCGGAGAGGTGGACGCAGGCGGCCGGGCTGTAGCGGGCGTGCCAGGTGGCGGTGCTGATGCCGAGCTGGGTCCAGAAGGCATCGCGCGGGCCGTGGCGCCACTGGTCGAACAGGTAGGATTCGTAGTCGGGGTGGTGGCGCAGGGGGGAGTGGCCGGGCTTCCACGGCAGGGCGGCGAACCAGTCGAAGATGTTTTCGGCTTCCAGGGCGGCCTTCAGGACGGGGTCGGCTTCGGCCTCGGGCGACAGGAGGGCTTGCTTGCAGGCCCAGGTGGCCTGGCGCAGTTCGAAGACGCCGTTCTGGCGCACGCCGTGGTGCCAGGCGTCGAGGAAGCCGCCGCAGTCGAGCACCTGGGCGAGCAGGCCGGGCGGGTCGAGGCAGCCCAGCGCGGCCTGGGTGTGGGCGCCGTAGGACAGGCCGATCGTGCAGATCTGGCCGTTGCACCAGGGCTGGGCGCGGAGCCAGGCGAGGGTGTCTTCGCCGTCCGCGCCGTCGGTGAGGTATTTGACGAAGGCGCCGGTGCTGGCGAAGCGGCCGCGGGTGTCCTGGATCACCATGGCGTAGCCGCGCGCGGTGAAGTGGGCGGCGAGTTCGTCGGGCGTGGCGATGCGGGGGTCGGCGGCGGTGTTCTCGCGCCCGCCGGGGAGGTGGCGGCCGTAGGGGGTGCGGCTGAGGACGACCGGGAAGGGGCCGGGGCCGGCGCCGGGGCCGTCGGGCAGGCGGATGTCGGTGGCCAGGCGGATGGCGTCGCGGGTGGTGACGTATTCGGTGCGCACGGGCATGGATTCTGATCCAGGGTCGCGGTCAGGCCGGTTGCGCGGTGGCGGCGTGGGCGTGGCGATGGCTGGTCATCGGTGGGCTCCCCTGATTCCCGCGCCAGACTAGCGCAGCGCGCGGCCGCGTGCATCGGTTGCGCCGGTATTGCCGGCCTGCCACGCTTTGGCCGGGGAACGGGAGGGTGCGATGGGCGATACCTGGCTTGGGCTGGCGGGCAAGGTCTGCGTGGTGACGGGCGGCGCCGGGGGGCTGGGGCGGGCGATCGGGGCGGCGCTGGTGGCGCAGGGGGCGACGGTGGCGCTGCTGGATCGCGCGGGGGCGGCGGCGGCGGCGGGCGAGATCGGGGCGGCGGGGTTCGATTGCGACGTGGCCGACGAGGGCGCGGTGCGGGCGGCGGCGGCGGCGGTGGCGGCGCGGCTGGGGGCGGCGGAGGTGCTGGTGAACAATGCCGGCATCCTGCGGCCGGGACCGCTGGCGACGCTCTCCCTGGCGGAATGGAACGGCATGCTGGCGGTGAACCTGACCGGGTATCTGCTGTGCGCCCAGGCCTTCGGGGCGGCGATGCGGGAGCGCGGGGCCGGGGCGATCGTCAATGTCGCCTCGATCGCCGCGTCGTTCCCGCAGGGGCAGTCCGGCGCCTATTCGGCGGGCAAGGCGGGGGTGGCGATGCTGTCGCGGCAACTGGCGCTGGAATGGGGGCCGATGGGGGTGCGCAGCAATTGCGTCAGCCCCGGCATGGTGCGCACGCCGATGTCCGAGGCGTTCTACACCGCGCAGGGGGTGGCGGCGGCGCGGGCGAAGCTGGTGCCGGCGCGGCGCTATGGCATGCCGGCGGATGTCGCCGATGCGGTGCTGTTCCTGGCCTCGCCCCGTGCCGGCTACATCACCGGGCAGGATGTGATCGTCGATGGCGGGCTGGCGCAGATCACCATGGGGCAGATTCCGCGGCCGGGATTCGAGTGATGCGGGTTGGCCGGGGCATGGCCGGTGGTGCGCCGGATGCGTAGGTGAGGCGCGCCCTGCCCTGGCGGTTGCTGGCCTGGGGTGCGCTGGGGGTTTCGCTGCATATCGGGTTGGCGCGGTTCGGCTATGGCGTGGTGCTGCCGACGCTGCGCAGCGAGATGGCGCTGGGCTACACCGCCGGCGGCGTGCTGAACGCGGTGCATCTGGGTGGGTATCTCGCCGGCACGCTGAGCGGGGCGGCGCTGGCGCGGCGGGTGGGCATGGCCGGACTGGGGCGGTTGGGCCATGGGCTGGCGGCGGCCGGTGCCCTGGTGTGCGCGCTGGTGCCGACCGATCCCGCGACCGGCCCCTGGCTGCTCGGTGCCGGGCGGCTGGCCGCGGGGTTCGGCGGCGGTTGGGCGGTGATCGCGATCCTGGTGACGGTGCTGGGCGGCATTGCGGTTGCGGCGCGGGAACAGGCCAGCGTGCTGCTCTGGGCGGGCCTGGCGGTGGCGGTGCTGGGCTGTGGGCTGGCGGCGCCGTGGCTGCTGGAACCCGCGCTGTGGCGGCTTGTCTTTGTCGCGGCGGCGGTGGTGGCGGTGGTGCTGGCGGTGGGATTTCCGGCGGCGCGGGAGGTGGCGCCTGCCGCCGCGGGCGAGCCCGGCTTCACCCTGGCCGCGGTGGCGACGTCGCGCTGGGCCTGGCTGGTGGCGACGTATTTCTGCTTCGGGCTGGGCTACATCGCCTATGCCACCTTTGCCGGGGCGCGGCTGGCGGCGGCCGGCGAGACGGTGGCGGTGGTGACGCTGACGTGGAGCACCGCCGGGCTGGCGACGCTGGCCGGCAGCCTGCTGACGCTGGCGGTGCTGGCGCGGCCGCGGCTGCGGCCCCTGGCGCTGCCGGGGGCGATGGCGCTGGCCGCGGTGGGGGCGGCGGTGGCCAGCCTGCCGGGGTTGGTGGCGGCTTTGGGCGGCGCGGTGCTGGTGGGGCTGGGCCTGGCCGCGACGCCGGCGCTGATCACCGCGGCGGCGCGCACCCGCAGCAGTGCCGGCGACTACGCAAGTGCCTTCAGCGTTGCCACCGCGGTGCTGGGGCTGGGGCAGCTGCTGGGCCCGGTGCTGGCCGGGGCGCTGGCCGACGCGCTGGGCGCGGTTGCCGCCCCGCTGTTCGGTGCGGCGGCCTATGCCGCCGGCGCCGCGGTGGCGCTGGCCGACCTGCGCGCCGGGCGGCGGCCTCGCTGACGGGTGGGTGCCGTTTCGGGCTACGCGGGGTGCGGCCGGGCGGCTATGATCGGGCGATGGTCACAAGAGCCGCCCTGTTCCTGTTCGCCGTACTGGCCGCCGCCGCGCCATCGGGGGCCGCGCGGGCGCAGCCGCGGGATGGCGAGGCGGCCTATCGTCGCGGGCTCGCCGCTGCCCAGGCGCATGATGCGGCCGCGGCGATGGCCGCCTTCACCGCCGCGGCCGAGGCCGGGCATGGCGCGGCGGCGAATGCCATCGGCATGATGCTGATGGGTGACCAGGGCGTGCCCGCCGACCTCGATGCGGCGCGCGGCTGGTTCGAGCGCTCGGCCGCGTTGGGCCATGCCCCCGCCGCCTTCAACCTGGGCAACATCTATGCCCAGGGCCGCGGCGTGACGCGGGATGATGCCCGCGCCATGCACTGGCTGTTGCAGGCTGCCGCGGGCGGGCATGCGCCGGCCGCGGATGCCGTGGGCCTGGCGCTGGAGCGGCAGGGCGACCTGGCCGGGGCGGAGGAATGGTATCGCCGCGCCGCCGGGCAGGATTTCGCGGTGGCCATGGTGCGGCTTGGCAACCTGCTGGGCCGCGCGCCCTCGACGCCGGCGCGCGATGCCGAGGCGGTGACCTGGCTGCGCCGTGCCGCCGGGCAGGGCAATGCCATGGGCCGCTTCCACCTCGCCCGCATGGCCGCCAGCGGGCGCGGCATGGCGCGCGACGAGGCTGCGGCCACGGAGCTGTTCCGCCAGGCTGCCGAACAGGGGGTGGCCGTGGCACAGCACGAGCTGGGCGTGCGGCTGGACGGGGGCATCGGCGTCGCGCGCGATCCCGTGGCCGCCGTGGCATGGCACCGCCGGGCGGCGGAAAGCGGGCTGGCGGACTCGCAGCTGCGCCTCGGCCTGGCCTATGACAACGCCACCGCCGGGCCGCGCGACGTGGAGCAGGCGATGGCGTGGTACGCGCGTGCGGCGGCGCAGGGCAACGCGGTGGCGCGGAACAATCTGGGCTACCTGTTGGCCTTCGGCCGCGACGCGCCGCGCGATTTCCCGCGTGCCGCCGCGCTGTTCAGTGCCGCCGCCGCCCAGGGCAACCTGCCGGCCGCCAGCAACCTGGCGGCGCTGTACGAGGGTGGGCAACTGGGCACGCCGGACCCGGCGCGGGCGGTGTACTGGTATCAGCGCGCCGCCGAGGGCGGGCATGCCAATGCGCAGTTCGCCCTCGGCCGCTGCTATGCCGGTGGCATCGGCGGGCCGCGCGACGACCTGCTGGCGGCGTTGTGGTTCGCGCGCGCGGCGGCGCAGAACCATGCCGCCGCCCAGGTGGCGCTGGGGTTCCTGTATGTCGAGGGCCGCGGCGTGGCGCGCGACAACGCCGAGGCCTTCGCCCGCTTCAGCGCCGCCGCCGCGCAGGACGATGCCGGGGCGATGAACGCGCTGGGCCTGATGTACGAGGCCGGCCGGGGCATGGCGCCGCGCCCGGATCTGGCGCTGCAATGGTTCCGCCGCGCCGCCGACAAGGGCCTGGCGGCCGGGCAGTTCAACCTGGGCGGGCTGTACGACCGCGGCGACGGCGTGGCGCAGAACGCCGCCACCGCGCTGGAATGGTACCGCCGCAGCGCCACGCAGGGGTTCGCCGCCGCCGAGAACCGCATCGGGCTGATGTATGCCACCGGCGTCGGCGTGGCGCCGGATGACCTGCAGGCACTGCAATGGCTGCGGCGGGCGGCGGGGCGCGGATTTGCCGACGGGCAGTTCAACCTGGCCGGCATGATCGCGGCCGGACGCGGCATGCGCGCCAGCGAGAGCCAGGCCCTGGACTGGTATCGTCGCGCCGCCGAACAGCGCCATGCCGGGGCGCAACTGGCGCTGGGCCGCGCCTATGGCGAAGGGCGCGGGGTGGGCAAGGACGCGGCCGAGGCGATGCGCTGGTTCCAGCGCGCCGCCGCCCATCGCAATGCCGAGGCGATGCGGCGCATCGGGTCGCTGTACGAGACCGGCGACGGCGTGGCGGCCAGCGATGCGCAGGCGCTGCCGTGGTACCGCCGTGCCGCCGGGCGGGGCGATGCCCAGGCGATGTACCGGCTGGGCGTGTTCCATGAGGCCGGCCGGGCGGTGACGCAGGATATCGGCGAGGCTGCCGCGTGGTATCTGCGCGCCGCCGGCCGCCAGCATCCGTCGGCCCAGTTCGCCCTGGGGCGGCTGTACGAGACCGGCCGGGGCGTGGCGCAGGATGCCACCCTGGCGCTGGCGCTCACCCTGCGGGCCGCCGAGCGCGACGAGCCGCAGGCGGCGCGTGCGGCGGCGCGCATGGTGTACGAGGGCATCGGCACCGCGCCCGACCTGGGCGAGTCGCTGCGGCTGTACCAGGTTGCGCTGCGGCTGGAGGGCGAGACCCGGTGGCAGCGCCTGCTGGCGCTGTACGACCTGACCCTGGCGGCCCGGCTCAGCCCCGGCCATGGCGTGGCAACGGACGACCGCGCGGCGCTGGGGCATCTGCGCAAGGCTGCCGCCAACGGCTCGGCGGCGGCCACCGCTGAGATCGGGGTGATGCTGTACCATGGCTGGGGGGCGCCGCGGGACACCGCGGAGGCGACGCGGCTGTTCCGCGCCGCGGCGGCCGCCGGCTCGCGCGTGGCGCGGGAGTGGCTGCGGCGGCTCAGCTCCAACTGAGCCAATCGCATCAGTCGAAGGTGGCGGTGACCGTGCCGAACGGGGTGAAGCGGGATTCGATGCGGTCGCCCTGCGCGATCGGGTATTGCCGGGTGAAGGAGCCGGACATCACCAGCATGCCCGGTTCCAGGGCGCGGCCGAATTCGGCGAGCTTGTTGGCCAGCCACTGCACCGAGAGGAAGCCGCCGCCGCCCATCACCTCCGCACCGGCGGCCTGGTCGATCACCGTGGCGTTGACATCGACCGCCACGGTGGCGCCGGCGAGGTCGCGGTTGGCCGGGGTGAGCGGGACCTCGGGGCCGGTGACGAAGGCGTATTGCTGGGCGTTGTCGGCCATGGCGAGCGCGATGTCCTCGCTGAACGGGCCGCGCTTTTCCACGATCTCCAGCGCCGGGGCGGCGTGGCTGACGGCGGCGGTGGCCTGTTCCAGGGTGACGCCGGGGCCGGCGAGGCGGGTGGCGATGCGCAGGCACAATTCGTTCTCGAAGCCCGGGGCGATGATGCCGGGAAAGCGGAAGCGGTGGCCTGAAGGCTTGTGGCCGCTGTGGAGGAGAAAGCCGAAGCAGGGTTCGTGGATGTTCCACTGGGCGCGCATGGCCGCCGCCGTGAGGCCGACCTTCCAGCCGGCCTGCGGCTCGCCGGCGGCGGCGAAGCGGTCCATCAGGGCGAGTTGCGCGCGATAGGCCGTGTCCATCGACAGCCGGCCCATCCATTCCGCCGGCATGTGGCGGCCGCGGTGCCATTCGCTCCACAGCGCGTCGGCGACGGCCTCGGCGGTTGGCTGGGCCATGATGTCCGCTCCTTCAATTCAGGCGCACGCCGGTGGCAGGGCTATTTCGGGCGCAGGCCCATGGCCAGAGAGGCCTCGTCGCCGCGCGCGGCATAGACGAGATCGGCGCGGGTGGCCCAGGTGTTGATGGTGAAATAGACCGGGATCATGCCCATCTCGGCCACCGCGATCTCGGCAGCCTTGGCGTAGAGCGCGTTGCGTTTGGCGTCGTCCAGGGTGCGCAGCGCGGCGCCGATGGCGGCGTCGTAGTCCGGGTTGGACCAGCGGCCGCGATTGGAGGGGCCCATGCCGGTCTTGGCGTCGTAGGTGGCCATCAGGGCGACCAGCGGCGAGGAGGCTTCGCCGTTGCCGACCCAGCCGGACAGGATGGCGCTGAATTCGAGCTTGCTGCCGCGGCTGAACAACTGGCCGGCGGGCATGGTGTTGACCTCGGTCTTTATCCCGACGCGGGCGTACATCTGGCCGATCGCCTGGGCCACCTGGGCGTCGTTCGGGTAGCGGTCGTTGGAGCCGGCGAGCGAGACCGAGAAGCCGTCGGCCCAGCCGGCCTCCTTCAGCAGGGCGCGGGCGCGGTCGGGATCGAAGGGCAGCGGCGGCAGGTTGGCGCTGGCGCCGGCGACGTCGGACGGCACGTACTGGCCGGCGGCCTTGGCCTGGCCGCTGAGCAGGCGCTCGACCAGGCCGTCGCGGTTGATCGCCAGGCTCATGGCGCGGCGCACCCGGGCATCCTTGAACGGGTTGCGGTCCAGCGGGCCGCCATTGGCGTCGCGCAGGCCGGGCGAGACGTCGCGGGCGCTGTCCATCTGCAGGTAGATGATGCGGAAGGCGTCGCATTCGTGCAGGGCGAGGTTGGCGGCGGCGGCGAGGCGGGCGCGATCGACGCCGGGCACGCCCTCGATCATGTCCACATCGCCTGAGAGTATCGCGGCCACGCGGGCGCCGTCATTGGCGATCGGGCGGATGGTGACGCGGTCCCACGGCTCGGCCCCGCCCCAGTAGGCCGGGTTGCGGGCCAGGATCAGGCTGCGGCCGGCCTGCCACTCGACGAAGCGGTACGGGCCGGTGCCGATGGCGGCCGCGCCGGAATTGTAGTCCGCGGTCGGGCGGCCCTCGGCCAGCTTGCGCGAGAGGATGGAGATCGCCTCCAGGTCCACCAGCAGGGTGGGTGCCGGGCCCTTGGTGTGGATGCGCAGGGTGCGCGGGCCGGTGACCTCCACCCGGTCGATCCGCTTGGTGTACTGGCGGTACGAGGATGGCGAGTTCGGCACCGCGGGCGCGCGGGCGATGGTGAAGGCGACGTCGTCGGGTTCGAGCTTCGTGCCGTCGTGGAAGGTAACGCCCTCGCGCAGGGTGAATTCCCACACGTCGTCGGCGAGCACGCGCCAGGATTCGGCGAGGCCCGGGCGCACCTCGCCGCGCGGGCCGAGTTTGGTCAGCGAGTCGAAGATGTGGCGCGAGGCCGAGCGGTTGGGGACATAGACGTGATAGTGCGGATCGACCGAGCTGAGGTCGGTGCGCACCGCAAGGCGCACTTCGGCGGCCGAGGCCGGTGCCGCGAAGGCCGCGGCGATGAGGCCGGCACGCATGAGGGCGGTGGGGCGCCATGAGGTGCGCATTGGATAGTCCTCCCGTCGTGTTGCCGCGAGGGTAGCGCAAAGGGGTCACGGGCTCCAGGCCTCGCCGGGGCGCAGGGCGGGGAAGCGGGTGGCGGGGATGTCGGCTGCGGCCAGTGCCGCGGCGAGCTGGGCCGGGGGTTCGTCGATCGGCTCGTCGGTCAGGCGGAACGTGCCCCAATGGTGGCCGAGCGCCTGGGCGGCGCCGAGTTCGGCCAGGGCCTGCACCGCCTCGCCGGGGTCGATATGGTAGTCGCGCATGAACCAGCGCGGGGCATAGGCGCCGATCGGCAGGATCGCCAGGCGGGGCGGGCCGAACTCGGCGCGGATGGCGCGGAAGGTGGCGCCGTCGCCGTAGCCGGTGTCGCCGATGTGATGGATGACGCCGGCGGGGGTGGTGAGGGTGAAGGCGCCCCATAGCGCCATGCGGCGGTCGCGCAGGCCGCGCGCCGACCAGTGGGCGGCGGGGCGGAGGTGGACGGTGACGTCCGGCGACAGGGTGCGGCTGTCGCCCCAGTCCAGCGCCTCGGTGCCGCCGGCGGTGACCGGGTCGATGATGCTGTCGTTGCCCAAGGGCGCGATGATGCGCAGCGGGTGGCGGGCGCGCAGCCGGGCCAGGGTGGCGAGGTCGAGATGGTCGTAGTGGTTGTGGGTGACCAGCACCGCGTCGATCGGCGGCAGGGCGGGCCAGGCGATTCCCGGCGGATTGACCCGCAGCGGCCCGGCCCAGGCCACCGGGCTGGCGCGGTCGGACCAGACGGGATCGACCAGGATGTTCAGCCCGGCGACCTGGATCAGGAAGCTGGCATGGCCGACCAGCACCACCCGCAGCCCGGCGACGCGCGCCGGCGGGGTGTCGGCGAAGGGGCTGGGAAACCGCCTGGGCCACTTCGCCCTGCCGCCGCCGAAATGCCAGCGCAGCCGCTCACGCAGGCTCTTGTCGCGGGTCTGGCCGGGCAGGTGGAAGCGCAGGCCGTCGAAGTGGTCGGTTTGCGGGCCGTGGAAATAGGGATTCGGGCGCGGCATCAGCGGCGATAGGGCAGCGGCAACAGGTCGCGGACCCGGCGCTTCGCCGGCCCGGCGGCGGAGGGCACGATCACCAGCGCATCGGG
>JADLHF010000232.1 GCA_020848935.1 Acetobacteraceae bacterium | reverse complement strand
CGGCAATCGCCCGCCATCTGGCCTAAGCCACCACGTGCTCCGCCGCCCCAACGCCGGCCAGCGAAAGCTCCTTCGCCCGATGGCACGCCACCAGCCGGCCGGGCTCCGCCTCCTGCAACTCCGGCAGCACCTGCCGGCACACATCGGTGGCATAGCGGCAGCGCGGGTGGAACGCGCACCCCGGCGGCGGGTTGGCCGGGTCGGCGATCTCGCGTTCCAGCACGATGCGGTTGCTCACCGCCCCCGGCACCGGCGTCGGCGCCGCCGACAGCAGCGCCTCGGTATAGGGATGCAGCGGCCGGTCGAACAGCGCCTCGGTCTCGGCCAGTTCCACGATCCGGCCGACATACATCACCGCCACCCGGTCGCTGACATGCTTCACCACCGAGAGGTCATGCGCCACGAACAGGTAGGTCAGCCCCAACTGGTCCTGCAGATCCAGCATCAGGTTCAAAATCTGCGCCTGCACCGAAACGTCCAGCGCGCTCACCGGCTCGTCGGCCACGATCAGCGACGGGTTCAAACTCAACGCCCGCGCAATCCCGATCCGCTGCCGCTGCCCGCCGGAGAAGGCATGCGGAAACCGGTTGTAGTACGCCCGCGGCAGCTGGACCAGTTCCATCAGCTCCTCCACCCGCTTGCGGCGGGCGGCGGCGTCGGACATGCCGTTGATCAGCATCGGCTCGCCGATGATGTCGCCCACCACCATGCGCGGGTTCAGCGACGAATACGGGTCCTGGAACACCATCTGTATATGCCGACGCAACGGCCGCAATTCCCGCCGTTTCAGCCCCGCGAGATCGACCTCCCGCCCTTCCACCTTGAACCGGATCGTCCCCCCGGTCGGCACATAGGCGCGCAGGATGCAGCGCGCCGCCGTGGTCTTGCCGCAGCCGCTCTCGCCCACCAGCGCCAGCGTCTCGCCGCGGCGGATCGAGAACGAGACGCCGTCCACCGCCTTCACCTGGCCCACCACCTTGCGCAACAGGCCGCGGCGGATCGGGAAATGCTTCTTGAGGCCCTGAACCTCCAGGATGGTCTCGCTCATGCCGCGACCTCCTGCGCCGGGGCGCCGCCATGCAGGAAGCAGCGCACCTGCCGCCCATCCGCCGTGTTCACCGCCGGCGGCTCGAATTTCTCGCATACCGGGCCGATGATCTCGGCGCAGCGCGGATGGTAGGCGCAGCCCTTCGGCCGCTCGAACGGGTGCGGGATCGAGCCCTCGATCGTCGGCAGCCGTGTCCGCGGCTTGGCCAGCACGGTCGGGATCGAGCGCAGCAGCGCACGGGTATAGGGATGGCGCGGCGCGGTGAAGATCTCCTTCACCGACCCCGTCTCCACCGCCCGGCCCAGGTACATCACCGACACGTCATGGGCCATCTCGGCGATCACCCCCATGTCATGGGTGATCAGGATGATCGCCAGCCCCTTCTGCTGCTGCAACGAGCGCAACAGGTCGAGGATCTGCGCCTGGGTGGTCACGTCCAGGGCCGTCGTCGGCTCGTCGGCGATCAGCACGCGCGGGTCGCAGGACAGCGCCATGGCGATCATCACCCGCTGGCGCAGCCCGCCCGAGAGCTGGAACGGATAGTCGTCCACCCGCCGCGCCGGCTGCGGCACGCCCACCATGTCCAGCAGTTCGATCGCCCGCTTCTTCGCCGCCCGCTCATCCAGCCCCAGATGCAGCTTGATGCCCTCGCCGATCTGGTTGCCGATCGTGTAGTGCTGGCTGAACGAGGCCATCGGCTCCTGGAACACCAGCGCGATCTCCGGCCCGCGGTATTTCCGCATCTCCTCGTTGGACAGCTTCGCCAGGTCCACCGCGGCACCGCCGCCGGCCGGCCGCAGCAGGATGCTGCCGCCCACCACCCGGCCCGGCCGATCGACGATGCCCAGCACCGAACGCGCGGTCACCGACTTGCCGCAGCCGCTCTCGCCCACCACGCCCAGGGTGCGGCCCTCGAACACGTCGAAATCCACGCCATCGACCGCACGCACCACCCCCTCCGGCCCGAAGAACTGGGTCTTGAGGTCGCGCACGGAAAGGATCGGTTCAGCCATAGGGGTCCGCCGCATCACGCAGGCCGTCGCCCAGGAAGTTGAACGCGAGAATGACCACCACCACCGGAATGGCCGAGATCAGCAGCCACGGCGCCAGCGCCAAGGTCTGGATGTTCTGGGCGTCCTGCAACAGGATGCCCCAGGAGATCGCTGGCGGCCGCAGCCCCAGCCCGAGAAAACTCAGCGACGTCTCGCTGATGATCATCGCGGGCAGGGCCAGGCTGACGGCGGCGATGATGTGGCTGGCAAAGCTCGGCAGCATGTGCCGGAAGATGATTCTTCCCTGTGACGCGCCGGCGAGTTCGGCCGCCATCACGAAATCCTCCTCCTTGAGTGCCAGGAACTTGCCCCGCACCACGCGGGCGAGGTCGGTCCAGGCCAGCAGGGAGATGATGATGGTGATGGCGAAGTAGATCTGCAGCACGCTCCAGTCGTTCGGCAGCGCCGCCGCCAGGCCGAGCCAGAGCGGGATGGTCGGCATCGAGCGGATCACCTCGATCGTGCGCTGGATCACCGTATCGACGATGCCGCCATAGACCGCCGAAATGCCGCCCAGCAGCACGCCGAGGAACAGGCTGATCGTCACGCCCACCAGCCCGATGGTCAGCGACACCCGGGTGGCCACCATCAACCGCGACCACAGGTCGCGGCCCAGCAGGTCGGTGCCCAGCAGGTAGATGCCATCGCCCCGTTCGGCATCCTTCAGCGTCATCAGGTGAACGCGGGTCGGGATCAAGCCGAACAGGTCGTATTCGTAACCCTGGCCGAAGAATTCGATATAGACCTTCCGCGACGGATCGATGGTGTAGATCAGCTTGAAGGTCTTCATGTCGCGCACGCCCTTGATGCCATAGACATGCGGGCGAAGGCTGCCGTCATCGTCGAACAGATGGATGCCCTGGGGCGCGATATAGCTGGTGCGCGCGTCGGTGGCGTGGGGGTCGGTGGTGGCCAGGAAATCGGCAAAGGCCGCCAGCAGGTAGCAGGCGAACAGCAGCACCATGCTGACCATCGCCAGCCGGTGCCGCCGGAACCGCCACCAGGTCAGCTGCAGCTGGGTGGCGACGGCATATTTCTCGGAATCGATCTGCGCCATCAGCCTAGTCCATCTGGTGGCGGATGCGCGGATCGACCCACATCAGCACGAGGTCGGAGATGAAGGTGCCCACCACCGTCATCACGCCGAGCAGCAGCACGATGGTGCCGGCCAGGAACATGTCCTGCGCCACCAGCGCCTTGACCAGCAATGGCCCGACGGTCGGCAGCCCCAGCACGATCGACACGATGATCGAGCCGGAGACCAGATAGGGGAACAGGTAGGCGATGTTGCTGGCGAACGGGTTGAGTGCCGCGCGCACCGGGTATTTCACGATCGTGCGGAATTCCGACAGGCCCTTGGCGCGGGCCGTCACCACATAGGGCCGGCGCAATTCATCCAGCAGGTTGGCGCGCATGATGCGGATCAACTGCGCCGTGCCGCCCAGCGCCAGGATCACCGCCGGCAGCGGCAGGTGCTTCATCAGGTCCCAGACCTTGTCCCAGCCCCAGGGAGCGAGCGCCATCTCGGCCGAGAAAAGCCCGCCGACGCTGGCGCCGAACCAGACGAAGGAGAAATACATGATCACCAGCGCCAGCAGGAAGTTCGGCACCGCGATGCCGATGAACCCCACCAGCGTGAAGGCATAGTCGGCGAAGGAATACTGCCGCACCGCGGAGAAGATGCCGATCGGCAGCGCCAGGCCCCAGGTGACGAGCAACGCCGAGAGGCTCAGCAGCAGGGTCAGCCACAGCCGGTCGCCGATCACCTCGGTGACCGGGCGGCGCCATTCCATCGATTCGCCGAAATCGCCGGTAACGATGCGGGCGAGCCACTTGCCGTACTGCACATAGAACGGTTCGCCCAGGCCGTAGAGCTTGCGCAGGTTCTCCGCCTCCGCGGCCGAGACCTGGCTGCCGGAGGAGGAGAGCTGGGCGATGTAGGCATCGACGAAATCGCCTGGTGGGAGCTGGATGATGACGAAGGACAGAATCGAGATCAGCCAGACGGTCATCACGCCCAGAAGCAGGCGACGGGTGATGAAGGCAATCATAGGAAGACCAAGGCCAGGGCTCCGCCCTGGACCCGCCAGGAGGCCGAGCCCCCTGGACCCTCATGACGTATGGTCGGGGTCTGGGGGCCGCTGCCCCCAGCGGGTCGCCCGTGGCGCGGCTTCGCGCCGCGACGGCAGAGCCCTCGCCTTGCTTGTCGGGGCACCCTGTCAGGCCTTGTAGTACCAGGTCGCCGGATGCGAGCTGCCCGGCGTGCGGCAATGCTGGGCGATGCAGACGCGGCCGGGGATGTTGGCCAGGCGCCGGCTGGCCAGCCGCACCCCCATCAGCGCCGGCGACTGGCCGCACACGCCGATGTGGAACTGCTGGTCGACCATGATCTTCCAGATTTCCTGGGCGTTCTTGTTGCGCGCCTCCTCCTGCATGGCGGCGGCCGAGCGGAACAGTTCCAGCGCCTTGAGCATGTGCGGGTCGGTCGGCTTGGTGCCGCCGGTGCCGTTGGAGGCGTACCAGCGCGAGAACTCGATGCCATAGGCGCCGTTGGCGACGTCCACCGGCAAAGCCCAGGAGGGATAGAGATAAAGCAGCTCGGTGCCGCCATTGGTCCACACCAGGATGTGGTGCTCGCCGGAAACCACGCGCTGGAAGGCCAGCCCGCGCTCCTGCTCCTTGACGTCACCGAAGATGCCGATCTTGCGCCATTGCTGGGCGATCATCTGGGCATGCGCCGGCCAGTCCATGAACGCCTTGATGGCGGTGAGCTGGATGATCAGGCGCTGGCCGTTATCGGTGCGCAGGCGGTAGCCCTGGCTGTCCTTCTTGGTCAGGCCGAGCTTGTCGAGCATGGCGTTGGCCTGGGCGACATCGAGCACCGACCATTTCTTGCGCCACTCCGGGCCGGGGCTTTCCGGCATCACCTCGGCCGGCGCGGTGGAGCCGGGGGTGGCGAGGCCGAGCCAGAAGGTTTCGTTCAGCTGGTCGCGATCGATGCCGAGCGACAGCGCGCGGCGGAAATCGGCCGTGGCCAGCAACCTGCCCACTTCGGGGTCGGCAGTGTGGTTCATGTTGACGTGCAGCGTGGTGTCGGCGCCGTTATAGGCGAGGTCCAGGTGCACGTCGTAATTGCCGCGGTCGCGGTTCTCCAGGAGCACCGGCAGCTTGGCCAGGTCGATGTGACGCTCCTGCAGGTCGTACTCGCCGGCCATGGCGCGCAAATTGACCACCTCGATGTTCTCGGCCAGCGTCATCACGATGCCGTCCATGTACGGCAGCTGGTTGCCGTCGGTGTCCACCACGTAATAGTACGGGTTGCGCTCCATCGCCCAGATCGGAGTGTTGATCGGCCGCACCGTCTTCCACGGTCCCAGGGTCGGCAGTTCCGGGTTGAGCTGCCAATCCTTCCTGACGTGCAGCATGCGCACCCAGTTGTCGTAGCCGGCGGCCTTGGCCTTGGCGTTGACCTCGGCCTCGGAGGAGTATTTCGGCATGAACTGCTTGAGGTAGTGCGCCGGGGCATAGGCGCCGTAGCTGTTGCCGCCGGCCTGGCGCACCGCCTGGCCGCCGCCGATCAGCGTGTCGCCGGCGAGCATGGAGGGGAACAGGAAGTACGGGTTGTCGAACTGGAACTGGACGGTGACCTCGTCGATCTTGACCACGCGGCCCTGCTTGCCGCCGGCGGCCATGTCGGCGATCGGGTTCGGCACGATGTCCTTGTTCAGGTACATGTCCTCGTACCAGAACACGAAGTCATCGGCGGTGAACGGCGCGCCGTCGCCCCACTTCATGCCCTTTCGCAGGTGCAGGGTGGTGGTCTTGCCGTCGGCGGACAGCTCGTACGCCTTGGCCACCGAGGGCACGATCTTGCTGCCGGTGAAGTCCCAGAACAGCAGCTTGTCGGAGGCCATGATGCGGTTGCCGTTCTCGCCGTCCGATGGGCCGATGAAGGCGCGCCGCCAGGTGCCGCCGTATTTGCCGATGGATTCCAGCGGCTTCAGCACCAGCGGCTCGGACGGCAGGCGCTGCGCGACCGGCGGCAGCTTGCCGGCCTTCACCATCTCGGCCAGTTGCGGCGCTTCCTTGAAGGAGGCGGGAATGGTGGTGGACTGGGTTGGTCCGGCCAGCTTGCCGACCAGGCCGGACTGGTCGAACGCGCTCTTGCTGGTCACTGCCTGGGCCAGCGCATCGATGCTCGGCGCGGCGGCGGCGGCGAACACGGTGCCGGCGCCGAGGAATTTCCTGCGGGTGGTCATGACGAGATCCTCCGGACGTCAAAGGGGGTCCGCGGCCTCGTGTCGGTGGGCCGCATTGCATGCGCCGCAAGCTAGATCAAGACCGCCAGCGAGGCCAGTGCCCTTCGCAAGCTTCCAGGGCCCTTGGCAAGCTCCCAGGGCAATCGCATTTGACGTACGGGCCGTGATCCGCATCGTGAACAAGCAAGAAATCTCCACAAAGAGGCGGAGAGACGGAGAGGCTGAGAGAAGAATTCCTCTCCACCTCTTCGTGGCTCTTGCTTTTGCCGCATCACCAAGCCGGCGGTTCAGCCATATGCAATTGCCTTGGCAAGCTCCGGCTGCCTTGGCAAGCTCCGGCTAGGCCTTGAAGTACCACGTCGTCGGATGCCCGCTGGCCGGCGTGCGGCAGTGCTGGGCGATGCAGGTTCGGGCGGGGATATTGCCCAGGCGGCGGTTCACCAGCCGCACCCCGGCGAAGGCCGGCGACTGGCCGCAGATGCCGATGCTGAATTGCTGGTCGATCACGATCTTCCAGATCTCCTGCGCCAGCCGGTTGCGTTCGGGTTCGGCCAGGGTGGTGGCGGAGCGGAACATCTCCATCACGCGCAGCACCATCGGGTCGCGGGGCTTGGTGCCGATGGCGCCGTTGGAGGCGTACCAGCGCGCCAGTTCCATGCCCAGGATGCCGTTGCCGATATCAACCGGCAGCACGAAATGCGGGTACAGGAACAGCTGCTCCGACCCGGTATTGCCGAACACGAAGATATGGTGCTCGCCAGCCTGCACGCGCTGGAAGGCCAGCGCGCGTTCCTGGTCGCGGACATCGGCGAAGATGCCGATCTGCTTCCACTGTTGCGCGATCATCTGGGAATGCGCCGGCCAGTCGAGGAAGGCCTTGGTCACCGTCAACTGGATCACCAGGCGCTGGCCGTTATCGGGGCGCAGGCGGAACCCCTCGCGGTCGCGCTTGGCCAGGCCCAGCTCGTCGAGCATCCTGTTGGCCAGGGCGGTGTCCAGCACCGACCATTTCTTGCGCCACTCCGCCCCCGGGCTCTCCGGCATCACGTCGGCCGGTGCCGCCGCACCCGGCGTGGCGAGGCCCAGCCAGAAGGTCTCGTTGAGCTGGTCGCGATCGATGCCGAGCGACAGGGCGCGGCGGAAATCGGCGGTGGCCAGCAGCCGGCCCAGCTCGGGGTCGGAGACCAGGTTGAGGTTGAAGTGCAACGCGGTGTCGGCGCCGTTGAAGGCGAGGTCGAGGTGGACGTCGTACTTGCCGCGATCCCGGTTCTCCAGGATCACCGGCAGCTTGGCCAGGTCCATGTGGCGCTCCTGCATGTCGAACTCGCCGGCCATGGCGCGCAGGTTCACGATCTCGGTGTTGTCGGCCAGCGTCATCACCACGTTGTCGATATAGGGCAGCTGGTTGCCCGCGGTATCGACGGCGTAATAATAAGGGTTGCGCTCCATCGCCCAGGTGGGGGTGTTGATTGCCCGCGTGGTCTTCCACGGCCCCAGGGTGGGCAGGTCGGTGTTGATCGCCCAGTTGTGGCGGACCTTGAGCATGCGCACCCAGTTGTCGAAGCCGGCGGCGCGGGCCTTGGCGTTCGCCTCGGCTTCGGAGGAGTATTTCGGTAGGAACTGCTTCAGGTAATGCGCCGGGGCGTAGCAGCCGAAGGTGCCGCTGCCGGATTGCCGCGCGGCCTGCCCGCCGCCGATCAGCGTGTCGCCGGCCAGCATCGAGGGGAACAGCAGATGCGGGGCGTCGAACTCGAAGCGCAGCGTGGTGGCATCGACCTTCACCATCCGTCCGGGCTTGCCGCCGGCGGACATCTCGGGGATGGGCGAGGGCACGATGTCCTTGTTCCCGTACAGGTCCTCGAACCAGAACATGAAGTCGTCGGCGGTGAACGGGGCGCCGTCGCTCCATTTCATGCCGCGGCGCAGGAACAGGGTGATGGTGTGGCCGTCGGCGGAAATCTCGTAGCCCTTGGCCACCGCGGGCGCGATCCTGCTGCCGGTGAAGTCCCAGAACAGCGGCTTGTCCGAGGCCACCAGGCGGTTGCCGTTCTCGCCGTCGCCGGGGCCGATGAAGGCGCGGCGCCAGGTGCCGCCGTAGCGGCCGATGCCCTCCAGCGGCGCGATCACCATCGGTTCGGCCGGCACCCGTTCGGCCACCGGCGGCAGCTTGCCGGCGCGGACCAGTTCGGCAAGCAGCGGCGACTCGTGGAAGGTGGCCGGCACTGTGGTGGCGATGGTCGGGCCTTCGAGCTTGCCCACCAGGCCCGACTGGGTGAACGCCGCGGCCGGGGCTGCCGCCTGTGCCAGCGCGCGCCGTTTGGGGAGCGTGGACGCGGCGAGCGCGAGGCTGCCGCCAAGCACGTGTCTGCGGGTTGTCATGGGCCCGTTCCTCCACCGTGCGGCCTTTTTGTTGGCCATTGGTGGCGAGCCTAGGGGTGCGTCAGCGCGCTGTCCACCAAGGCGCCGGATCAGGCGGCGAGCGTGCGCCAGGCGAGGGTTGCCAGCAGCAGGGCGTTCGCGCCGAGCAGCCAGGGTGCCGCGCGGTTCACCCCGCCCTGCCAGCGTCGCGATGCCGCGTGGCCGAGCAGCGCCACGGCCACCAGGGCGGGGACCGTGCCCAGGCCGAAGGCCAGCATCGCCGCCCCGCCCACCACCGGGCCGGAGGCGGCGGCGGCGGCCAGCGCCGCATAGACCATGCCGCAGGGCAGGAAGCCGAGGGCCAGTCCGAGCGGCAGGCCGCCGAAGCGGGCGGAACGCCGGGCCAGGGCGGCGAAGCCGGTGGGCGCGCGGGCCAGCCTCGCCAGCATCGCCGGCGCCACGACGCCGGCCCGGCCCAGCGCCAGCAGCAGAAACCCCGCGCCGGCCAGTGCCAGCAGCACCCCGGGCAGCACGGCGGGCATCCGCATGCCCCCGAGCCAGCCGGCCGCCACGCCCAGCGCGGTGTAGGTCGCCAGGCGTCCGGCATGGTAGGGCAGCAGCAGGGCGCCGCGCAGCCGGGCCGCCTCGCACATCCGCCCCGCCGGCAGCCGTGCCATCCGGTCCGCCGTCTGGCCCAGCACGAATGGCCCGCACATGGCGGTGCAATGCACCACGCTGCCGGCCAGCCCGGCCACCAGCAGCGCGGGCAGCAGCAGCACGCCCCGCGCCGCCTGGTCGGGGCCGCACAGCACGACCAGGCTGTCCAGCAATCCGCTCATCGCGGCCGTGATACGGGGAGACATGCCGCCGGGACGCGGACCGGCAGGCGATCAGGGACCATTGCGGCACTGTAGCCGATGGCGGAGGGCGGCGCCATTGATTTGCGTCAATGCCGCGTCGCAGAACGCTGGGCAGGTTTCAACGATGCCGGACATGTCGCCGGCCGTTCGCGACGGGGAATCGATTCGCATGCATGAGCAAACAGGTGACCTGGTGGTCGGCCTGCTGGTGCTGGTCCTGGGCCTGGCGGGACTGGTGATGGCGTCAGGCGCGCTGGACGACGGGATGTATGTTTTTGGCCTCTCGCTGGCGGTATTCGCGGCGGTGTTCGACATCGGGCTGGTCAAGCGCCATTTCGACCGGATGGAGTCTGCACGCCATCCTGTGCGGCAGGGAGGCGGCCATGTCTGACCTCGCCATCGGCGCCGGCGCGATGGCTCCGGCCCGGGCCGTGCGCGCCGCGGTCGCGTACAACGAGGATGTGGTGAAGAAGTTCACCATCGCGGCCATGTTCTGGGCGGTGGTGGCGTTCACCGTGGGCGTGTTGCTGGCGCTGCAGCTGGCCTTTCCGATCTTCAACCTGGGCTTGGAGTTCACCGGCTTCGGCCGGTTGCGCCCGGTGCACACCTCGGCGGCGATCTTCGCCTTCGGCGGCTCGGCGCTGATCGGCACCTCGTTCTATGTGGTGCAGCGCACCTGCCGGGCACGGCTGTTCGGTGGCGAGGCGTTGGCCAACTTCGTGTTCTGGGGCTACCAGTTCTTCATCGTCATGGCCGCGTTGAGCTACGTGATGGGGTACAGCCAGAGCATGGAATACGCCGAGCCGGAATGGCATCTGGACGTGTTCCTGACCATCGTCTGGGTGGCCTATGGCATTGCCTTCATCGGCACCGTGTTCCTGCGCGAGGAACCGCACATCTACGTGGCGAACTGGTTCTACATGGCGTTCATCATCACCATCGCCGTGCTGCACCTGGGCAACAACATGGCGCTGCCGGTGTCGTTCTTCGAGGCCAAGAGCTACTCGGTGTATACTGGCGTGCAGAGCGCGCTGGTGCAGTGGTGGTACGGCCACAATGCGGTGGGATTCTTCCTGACCGCGGGGTTCCTGGGGATGATGTACTATTTCATTCCCAAGCAGGCAAACCGGCCGGTCTATTCCTACCGCCTGTCGGTGGTGCATTTCTGGTCGCTGATCTTCATGTACATCTGGGCGGGGCCGCATCACCTGCATTACACGTCGTTGCCCGACTGGGCGCAGACGGTGGGCATGGTGTTCTCGATCATCCTGTGGATGCCGTCCTGGGGCGGCATGATCAACGGGCTGATGACGCTGTCCGGCGCGTGGGACAAGCTGCGCACCGATCCCGGCCTGCGCTTCTCGGTCACCGCTGTCGGCTTCTACGGCATGTCCACCTTCGAGGGGCCGATGATGTCGATCAAGGAGGTGAACGGCCTGGCGCACTACACCGACTGGGTGGTGGGCCACGTGCATTCCGGGGCGCTGGGCTGGGTGGCGTTCATCAGCTTCGGCGCCATCTATTACCTGGTCCCCGCGCTGTGGCGGCGCAGCGGGCTGTATTCGCACAGGCTGGCGGAGTGGCATTTCTGGATCGCGACGCTGGGCATCGTGCTCTACATCACCTCGATGTGGGTGGCCGGCATCATGCAGGGGCTGATGTGGCGGGCATACGACAAGTTCGGCTTCCTGCAGTATTCCTTTGCCGAGTCGGTGAATGCGATGCACCCGTACTACGTGATCCGCATGCTGGGCGGGGTCATGTTCCTGACCGGCGGGCTGATCATGGCGTACAACCTGATCATGACCGTCCGCTCCCCTGCCACGGACATTCGCCCGGCGCGCGCCGTGGCCGCGGGAGCGTAAGGCGATGTTCATCCGTCATGAAACCATCGAGAAGAACGCCGTCCTGCTGATGGTGCTGACCGTGCTGACGATCTCGATCGGTGGCATCGTCGAGCTGGTGCCGCTGTTCACCATCGAAACGACAGTGGAGAAGGTGGAGGGTGTGCGGCCGTACTCGCCGCTGGAACTGGCCGGGCGCGACATCTATGTCCGCGAGGGCTGCTACACTTGCCACAGCCAGCAGATCCGCGCGCTGAAGGACGAGGTGGAGCGCTATGGCCACTACAGCCTGGCGGCCGAGAGCATGTATGACCGGCCGTTCCAATGGGGCAGCAAGCGCAACGGGCCGGACCTGGCGCGGGTGGGCGGAAAGTATTCCAACGACTGGCACTACGCCCACCTGACCTACCCGCAGGCGATGGTGCCGGAGAGCCTGATGCCGCGCTACGCCTTCCTGGCCACGCGGCCGGTGGATGCGGCCAAGGTGGCGCGCCACATGCGCACCAATCGCGCGCTGGGCAATCCCTATACCGAAGAGCAGTTGGCCAATGTCGCCGCCGACCTGGAGGCGCAGGCCGATCCGCAGGCCGATCCCTCGGATGTGCAGAGGCGCTATCCCAAGGCGGTGCAGGCCGCCGGCAGCGGGCGCGTGGTGAGCGAAATGGATGCGCTGGTCGCCTATCTCCAGGTGTTGGGCACGATGGTGGATTTCACCAACCCGGCCAACGAAAACCTCAAGCAGTAGGATAGGGCGTGGCGATGATCACCATCCTGCACTGGCTGCTGGACCATTCGGTGGCCTTCGTGGGCCTGGCGTTCCTGGCGCTGGTTGCCAGCGTCTATTGGCCGGGCCGCAAGGAACGCTTCCAGCGCGACGCCATGATTCCCTTCCAGGACGACAAGTAGGAGCGCGCCCATGGCCGACAACATAGCCTCGGGCGACGATGCTTCGCGCGGAGAGCACGACCCGGTGACCGGGCGCTCCACCACCGGGCATGACTGGGACGGGCTGAAGGAGCTGAACACGCCGCTGCCGAAATGGTGGTTCTGGACGTTTGTCGCCACCGTCGTCTGGGGCATCGGCTATGCCGTGGTGTATCCCTCGGTGCCCTGGATCAACAGCTATTATCCCGGTCTGATTGGCTATTCCCAGCGCGCCACCGTGACGGCCGACGTGCAGAAGCTGGCCACCCAGCGCGCCGAGGTGATGACGAAGCTGAATGCGGTGCCGCTGGCCGAGGTGAAGCAGGACGACGCGCTTTACGCCGTGGCCATGGCCGCCGGGCGGCTGGCCTTCGCCGAGAACTGCCAGGCCTGCCACGGCGCCGGCGGACAGGGCCGGCCGGGCTTTCCGGCGCTGGCCGGCGATGCCTGGATCTGGGGCGGCAGCCTGGATGCCATCCGCCAGACCGTCACCTATGGCATTCGCAGCCCCCATCCGGACGCGCGGATTTCCCAGATGCCGCGCTTCGGCGCCGACGCCATCCTCACGCCGGCCGAGATCGGCCAGGTCACCGATTTCGTCATGACCCTGTACGATCCCGCCGCCCCGGCCGGGGCAGGGGCGGCCGACGGCGCGAAGGTGTTCGAGGAGAACTGTGCCGCCTGCCATGGCGAGAAGGGCGAGGGCATGCGCGAGGTCGGTGCGCCGGCGTTGCGCTCCAGCGTGCACCTGTACGGCGACACGCGCGAGGCGGTGCGTGCCCAGATCGCCACGCCGAAGCAGGGCGTGATGCCCAACTGGAACACCCGGCTGGACGAGGCGACGATCCGTGCGGTGACGCTGTATGTCCATGGCCTCGGCGGTGGCGAATAGGCGGATGCGGGCCAGCCGGAGATGAACATGGTCAGGAAGCCGCCGGCATCGGCCGCCAAGCCGGCCGAGAAGGCGGGGGAAGTTCAGCTGTACGCCGATCGCGTGCGGGTCTATCCGCGCGCGGTGCAGGGCATCGCCCGCAATGTGAAGTGGGCGATCCTGATTCTGTGCCTGGTGGTCTATTACGTCACGCCGTGGATCCGTTGGGACCGCGGGCCGGGCCGGCCGGACCAGGCGGTGCTGCTGGACATGGCCCATGAGCGTTTCTACATCTTCGGCGCCACCTTCTGGCCCGAGGACATCTACTACCTCACCGGTGCCTTGATCCTGGCGGCGGTCAGCCTGTTCCTGGTGACCTCGTTGGCGGGGCGGGTCTGGTGCGGCTATGCCTGTCCGCAGACGGTGTGGACCGACCTGTTCATGTGGGTGGAACGCCTGGTGGAGGGCGACCGCAATGCGCGCATGCGGCGCGACCGTGGCGCCAACAGCTTCGACAAGGCCTGGCGCAAGCTGGTCAAGCACGGCGCCTGGATGCTGATCGCGTTCTGGACCGGCGGCGCGTGGATCATGTACTACGTCGATGCGCCGACGGTGACGGTGCAATTCTGGACCGGCACGGCCAGCATGGAAGTGTATTTCTTCACCGCGCTGTTCACCGTGCTGACCTATGTCCTGGCCGGCTGGGCGCGCGAGCAGGTCTGCACCTACATGTGCCCGTGGCCGCGCTTCCAGGCCAGCATGTTGGACGAGCAGAGCGTCATCGTCACCTACCAGAAATGGCGTGGCGAGCCGCGCGGCCACGGCAAGCGCACGGATGACAGCCAACTGGGAGATTGCATCGACTGCAAGGCCTGCGTGCATGTCTGCCCGACCGGCATCGACATCCGCGAGGGCGCGCAGCTCGGCTGCATCAATTGCGGGCTGTGCGTGGATGCCTGCAACGAGATCATGACCAGGACCGGGCGGCCGAAATGGCTGATCCTGTGGGACACGCTGGCGCGCCAGGAGGCCAAGGCGGGCCAGGAGACCGATGCACGGCGGAATGGCGCGCGCGATGAGGCCATCCGGCTGCTGCGCCCGCGCACGCTGATCTATGTCAGCGCGCTGGTGATTGCCTCCGCCGCGATGGGCACCGCGCTGGCGATGCGTTCGCTGATCGGCCTGTCGGTGCAGCACGACCGCGCGCCGCTGTTCGTCAAGGTGCGCGACGGGTCGATCCGCAACGCCTATGCCGTCAAGGTGTCGAACAAGACGTCGGAGCCGGCGCGCTTCACCCTGGCGCTGGCCGATCTGCCCGGGGCCGGGCTGCCCGGCGCCGGCATGGTGCTGGCCGACGATACCGAGCACCGCACTTCGGAGCTGGTGCTGGCGGTGGCGGCCGACTCCATTGGCACCTTCCGCGTGCTGGTCTATGGCCATCCGGCGGGCCAGGCCGACGGCTCGCAGAAGCTCGGGTTCACCCTGCGCAACATGGCCACCGGGGAGGCGACCGCCGTCGCTTCGGTGTTCATGGGGCCGGTGCGGTAGGAGGTTGGCATGGTCGCGCCCGTTGCTGCCCCGCGTTCGGCCTGGCGGCTGTTTCCGTATTTCATTGTCGCCGCCCTCGGCCTGGTGGTGGCGGTGAATATCGGCATGGCGGTGCTGGCCCATCGCACCGCGCCGGGATTGGCGGTGCAGGGCTCGTTCGCCACCTCCAACGCCTATGGCCATATCCAGCAGGAGGCGCGGCGGCAGGTTTCGCTGGGCTGGACGCTGGACGTGGCGCTGCATGACGGCCACCTGGACGTGGTGATGGCCGGCCCCGATGGTGCACCGCTGCCGGGCGGCACGCTGGAGGCCTTCGCCAGCCGGCCGGTGGGCCATGCAACGCCGCTGGCGCTGGTGATGCGCGAGGCGAGCCCCGGGCGCTTCCGCAGCGACATAGTCGTGCCGGGCCGGGGCCAGTGGGACGTGCTGTTCGTCGCCCGGTCGGAGGGGCGCAGCTTCCGGCACGCGCGGCGGATCATCGCGCCGTGAGCGGCGCCGCCCTGGCCCATGACCCGGCCGGGGGCGCGCGCGCCGAGACGGCACTCTGTGCGCATTGCGGCGGTGCGACGGCGCCCGGCGAGCGCTTCTGCTGCGCCGGGTGCGCCGCCGCGTTCGCCACCATCCAGGAACTGGGCCTGGGTCGCTACTACCGCGACGTGGTGCGCGACACGCTGGCGCGCCGGCCGCTGGTTGATCCGACGCCGCGTACCGACCTGGCGCGCCATGTCCGCAGCGTGGCGGGCGGCGGCCATGAGCTGAACCTGGCGGTGGACGGGCTGCAATGCGGCGCCTGTGTCTGGTTGATCGAGTCCGTGCTTGCCCGCGATCCCTGCGTCACGGCCGCGCGCGTCAACATGACCACGCGCCGCCTGCGCCTGTCCTGGCGGGGGGCGGCGGAGGAGGCGCCCCGGCTGGTGGGCTCGATCGAGCGGTTGGGCTATCGGCTGGTGCCGTTCGATCCCGCCAGCCTGGAAGCGGCGCGGGACCGCACCGGGCGCGAGCTGATGCGCGCCCTGGCGGTGGCCGGGTTTGCCGCCGCCAATGTCATGCTGCCGGCGATCGCCATCTGGATCGGCCTGTTCTCCGACATGGGGCCGGCGACGCGCGCGCTGCTGCATTGGGTGAGTGCGGCGATTGCGCTGCCGGCGATTATCTATGCCAGCCGGCCGTTCTGGCGTTCGGCGTGGGGCGCGCTGCGCCAGGGGCGCACCAACATGGACGTGCCGATCAGCGTCGGCGTCACGCTGGTGACCGCGATGAGCCTGGTGCAGACCGTCCAGCACGCCGAGCACGCCTATTTCGACAGTGCCGTGGCGCTGCTGTTCTTCCTGCTGATCGGCCGGGTGCTGGACCATTCCGCGCGCGCCCATGCCCGCGCCGCCGCCGAGCAGTTGATCGCCTTGCAGCAGAGCGATGTCGGCGTGATTGCGGCGGACGGCACCGTCAGCCGGCGCGATGCCGCCACGGTGGCGGCCGGCACCGCCATCCTGGTTGGCCCCGGCGAGCGCATCGGCGTGGACGGCGAGGTGGTGGCGGGCGAGGGGCTGATCGACAGCGCGCTGGTGACCGGTGAGAGCCTGCCGGTGGTGGCCCGTCCGGGCAGCATCGTGTTTGCCGGCACGCTGAACCTGGGCGCCGCGCTGACGCTGCGGGCGACGGCGGCCGGCGGCGGCACGCTGCTGGCCGAATGCGTGCGGCTGATGGAGGCCGCCGAGGCGCGGCGCGGCCGCTTCGTGGTGTTCGCCGACCGGGTGGCGCGGCGCTATGCCCCGGTGGTGCATGGCGCGGCGCTGCTGACCTTCCTGTGGTGGTGGGCGGCCCAGGGCATGGCGGTGGCGGATGCGCTGCTGATCGGTGCCGCGGTGCTGATCATCACCTGCCCCTGTGCGCTGGCGCTGGCGGTGCCGGCGGTGCAGGTGATCGGCACCGGGCGGCTGTTCCGCCGCGGCGTGCTGGTGAAGTCGCCGACGGCGCTGGAGCGGCTGGCCGCGATCGACACCGTGGTGTTCGACAAGACCGGCACGCTGACCGACCCGGCCCTGCACCTGGTCAGTGACCACGACAGTGCGACGCTGCGCCTGGCCGCCGGGCTTGCCGCCAGCAGCCGGCATCCGCTGGCGCGGGCACTTGCCGCCGCGGCTGGGCCGGCGGTGGCGGCGGCGGGCGTGCGCGAGGTGGTGGGCGCCGGGTTGGAACGGGATACGCCGGCGGGGCCGGTGCGGCTGGGCAGCGCCGGCTTTGCCGGTGTTGCCGACAGCGCGGCCATGCCGGCGCTGTACCTGGCGCGGCCCGGTGCGGCGGCGGTGCGCTTCGATTTCGCCGAGACGCTGCGGCCCGATGCCGCGGCCACCATCGCCGCGCTGCGGGCGCTGGGGATGGAGGTGCAGCTGCTGTCCGGCGACCATGCCGCCGCGGTGGCCGCCGCTGCCGGCGCCGCCGGCATTGCCACCTGGCGCGCCGGCTGCACCCCGGTGGACAAGGTGGCCGCGATCGAGGCGCTGCGGGCGGCCGGGCGGCGGGTGCTGATGGTGGGCGACGGGCTGAATGACGGGCCGTGCCTGGCGGCGGCCGATGCCTCGATTTCGCCGTCCAGCGCGGCGGAGATCAGCCAGAATGCGGCCGACGTGGTGTTCCAGGGCGCCTCGCTGGCGCCGGTGGCGGCGGTGATTGCGACCGCGCGGCACATGCGGCGGCTGACCTGGCAGAACATCGCGCTGTCGCTGGCCTACAATGTGGTGATGGTGCCGGTGGCGATGGCGGGGCTGGTCACGCCGTGGCTGGCGGCGCTGGCGATGTCCAGCTCATCGCTGCTGGTGATTGCCAACAGCTTCCGCCTGCATCGGCTGCGCGACGCCGTGCCGTGACCGCGATCCTGTGGCTGATCGTGCTCAGCGTGTCACTGGGGGGTGGCGGGCTGGCGCTGTTCCTGTGGGCCAGCCGCAGCGGCCAGTACGACGACATGGATGGTGCGGCGCAGCGCATCCTGTTCGACGACCCGCCAGAGTCACCTCAGCCAGAGTCGCCTCAGCCGGAGCCGCCTCAGCCGGAGAAGCGGTAGATCGTCTGCGAACGGAACACCGCGCCGGGGCGCAGCACGGTGGTGGCGAATTCCGGCCGGTTGGGCGCGTTCGGCACGTGCTGGGTTTCCAGGCAGACCGCGGCGTGGCGCGGGTGGTCCAGGGCGTTGCCGGTATAGAGCTGGATCGACGGCTGGGTGGTGTGCACGTCCATGGCGATGCCGCCTTCCTCCAGCCGGGCCACCCAGCGCGGCGCCAGAGCCGGGGCGGGGGACAGCAGGTAGGTATGGTCGTAGCCGCCGGCGATGCGCAACTGGCGGTCGGGCTCGGCGATGCGCGCGCCGATGCGCCGGGGGGTGCGGAAATCGAACGGCGTGCCGGCGACGGGGCAGGGCGGTCCGCTCTGGATCAGGCCCGGCCCCACCGGCACGAAGGCGTCGGCTGCGATGGTCAGCCTGTGGTCCAGCACGGTGCCGCCGCCGGCGAGGTTGAAATAGGCGTGGTTGGTCAGGTTCAGCACCGTGGCGGCATCGGTGGTGGCGGTGTAGTCGATCGCCAGCGCGCAGCCGTCGCGCACCGCAAAGCGCACCGCGACATCCAGGGCGCCGGGGAAGCCGTGCTCGCCGTGCGGGCTGTGGTGGCGCATCACCACCGCGTCGCCATCGGCCTCCGCCCGCCAGACCGCCCGCTCGAAGCCCGGCGAGCCGCCATGCAGGCAGGCGGTGCCGTCGTTGGCGGAGAGACCGTGCTCCCGCCCGTCCAGCGTGAAGCGCGCGCCCTCGATCCTGCCGGCGAAGCGGCCGACGGTGGCGCCGAGATAGGCGCGGTCGTCCTGCCAGCCGGCCATGTCGCCGCGCGCCAGCAGCACCTCCACCGGCCCGCGCGGCCCCGGCACCAGCAGCGAGGCCAGCCTTGCGCCATAGGTGATGACGCGCGCCGATACCCCGCCGCCGCCGCCCAGGGGCCAGCATTCCACCGCGGTCCCGCCGGCCGTGCGCCCGTATGCCTGTGCCGCCATGCCGCCCTCCGCGTTCGCGCACGTCACCACGTTGCACACCACGGCACAACGCCGGCCCGCCGCACTTGACTTTCACCGCGCCGATCGCGCGCAATGTCAACAATCATTCCAACGCGACCGATCCAGCGGAGACGGAACACGATGACCAAGAGCACCCCCCGCGCGCTTGACGTGCTGATCGTCGGTGCCGGGTTTGCCGGCATGTACCTGCTGCATCGCATGCGCCAGGCGGGCCTGTCGGCGCATGTCTATGAAGCCGCCGACGGGGTGGGCGGCACCTGGTACTGGAACCGCTATCCCGGTGCCCGCTGCGACGTGGAGAGCATGCAGTATTCCTTCGGCTGGGATGAGGCATTGCAGCAGGAGTGGAAATGGTCCGAGCGCTTTGCCGGCCAGCCTGAGATCCTGCAATACGCCAACCATGTCGCCGACCGCTACGATTTGCGCCGCGACATCACCTTCGAGACCCGCATCAGTGCGGCCCGGTATGACGAGGAAGCCGGAAGCTGGGACGTGCGCACCGAGGCGGGGGAGACCATCACCTGCCGCTACGTCGTGATGGCCACCGGCTGCCTGTCCACCGCGCGCATCCCCGATTTTCCCGGCCTGGCCGACTTCAAGGGCCGCACCTTCCACACCGGCTGGTGGCCGCACCATCCGGTGGACTTCACCGGGCGGCGCGTGGCGGTGGTGGGCACCGGGTCGTCGGCGATCCAGTCGATCCCGGTGATCGCCGAGCAGGCGGCGCAATTGACGGTGTTCCAGCGCACGCCGAACTTCTCCATCCCCACCCGCAACGGGCCGATGGACGACGCGTATGAGGGGTGGTGGAAGGACGGCTATGCCCGCAAGCGCGTGGAGGCCCGGGCTACCAGAACTGGCATCCTGAACCGCCAGTCGGAGCAGAAGGCGAGCGAAACCCCGCTGGACGAGCAGCTGAAGATCTACGAGGCACGCTGGCAGACCGGCGGCACCAGCTTCATGGGCAGCTTTGCCGACATCGTCACCAGCAAGGCGGCCAACGATGTCGCCGCCGAATTCGTCCGCAACAAGATCCGCGGCCTGGTGCGCGATCCCCGCGTGGCCGAGTTGCTGTGCCCGACCAACCACCCGATCGGCACCAAGCGCATCTGCGTGGATTCGCATTACTACGAGACCTACAACCGGCCCAACGTCACCCTGGTCGATGTCAGGAACGCCCCGATCACCCATCTGACCGAATCCGGCCTGGCCTGGGGCGAGGGCAAGGTGGCGGCGTTCGACGACATCGTCTTCGCCACCGGCTTCGATGCCATGACCGGCACGCTGACCCGGGTGGACATCAGGGGCCGCGCCGGCCAGACGCTGAAGGACAAGTGGGAGGGCGGGCCGCAGACCTATCTCGGCCTGATGACCGCGGGCTTCCCCAACCTGTTCATGATCACCGGCCCCGGCAGCCCCTCGGTGCTGTCGAACATGATGGTCTCGATCGAACAGCACGTGGACTGGATCACCGACTGTCTGGTGCACCTGAAGTCGCACGGCATGGCCGGCATCGAGGCGCGGCCCGACGCCGAGGGCGCCTGGGTCGCCCATGTCAACGAGGTGGCGCACAAGACGCTCTACCCCCAGGCGAATTCCTGGTACATGGGCGCCAATATCCCCGGCAAGCCGCAGGTCTTCATGCCCTATATCGGCGGCGTCGGTACCTATCGCGACAAGTGCGACGAGGTGGCGGCGAAGGGGTACGAGGGGTTCCGCATCACCGGTCCAACCGGCGTTGCCCAAGCCGCCGAATAGCGGCGTTCGCGGCGCTACCGCTTCAGGTATTTCTTCTTCCCGCCAGCCCCGAGGTAGTAGCGTCCGCCCTTGGGCCCGGTGCACGGCGCCTGCCGCGTGCATGCCTGCACCTGAACGATGGCGCCGTGTCCCGTGGGCGACACGGCAAATCCGCCGGCCCCCAATGCCGCCGCATCGGCCGCCGGCGCCGCGAGGCAAGCGGTGGCGACCCCCACCGCCAGATACATGCCGAAAATGCTCGCTTTCGTCATGGCGCAAATTCCCCCAATCGATACAGTCCGCGGCGGTCTGAAAGGCACCCGCGGTGACACCAGCGGTAGCCTAGGTGGCGGAATTCATTCTGTAAATAATACATACCGCGCTGCGGATCGAGCAGACCCAGCTCGGAGCACGCATCATAGGGGTTCCAGGAAGCTTCGCCCCGGGGTGGGGGACAACAAGGCCTTGACCGCGGGCGCGGCGACGCCCTGTCGGACATGCTCTAGGCGCGTACGGTGGAGAGCTCCTCCGCGCGCCAGCAACTCACCAGATGCCCCTCCTCGATCGGCGACAGCACCGGCGGGCTGGCGCGGCATTTGTCGATCGCATGCGGGCAGCGCGGGTTGAAGGTGCAGCCGGGCGGCGGGTTCAGCGGGCTGGGAACCTCGCCGTGCGCCTTCTCCCGCCCCAGGGCGCGGGTCAGCGGGTCGGGGATGGCGGCGATCAGGGCGCGGGTATAGGGGTGGCGCGGCCGCTCGAAAATCTCGCGCCAGCCGCCGGTCTCCACGATGCGGCCGAGATACATCACCGCCACCTTGTCGCTCATGTGCTCGACCACGCCGAGATCGTGGGAGATCATCAGGTAGGAGAGCCCCATCTCGGCCTGCAGTTCCAGCAGCAGGTTGATGATCTGGGCGCGGATCGACACGTCCAGCGCCGAGACCGGTTCGTCGCAGATCACCAGCTTGGGCTTGAGGATCAGGGCGCGGGCGATGCCGATACGCTGGCGCTGGCCGCCGGAGAACTCGTGCGGATACAGGTCGGCCTGGTCCGGCCGCAGCCCGACCTGGCGCAGCATCTCGGCGACCCGGTCGGCGACTTCGCCGGAATTGGTGATGCCATGCAGCCGCAGCGGCGCGGCCAGGGTGCGCCGCACGGTCTGGCGCGGGTTCAGCGAGGCGTAGGGGTCCTGGAACACCATCTGCACGGTGCGGGCCACCGCCAGGCGATCGGTGTCCGTACCGACCGCGGTGCCGTCCACCACCACGCGGCCCCTGGTCGGGTCGACCAGGCCGAGGATGGACAGCGCCAGGGTGGATTTGCCGCAGCCGCTCTCGCCGACCAGCCCCAGGCTCTCGCCGGGTCGGATGCGCAGCGATACGCCATCGACCGCGCGCAGCATCTGCGGCTGGCTGAACATGCCGCCGCCGACGGGGAAATGCACCGCCAGGTCTTCAATCGCGAGCAGATCGGTGTCAGCCATAATGGTAGCACCTCACCAGCGCGCCATCGGCCAAGGGCGTCAGTTCCGGCGCCACTTTTTCGCAGATCTCGGTCTTGCGGCCGCAGCGCGGATGGAAGCGGCAACCGTCGGGATAGGCGGTGATGCCCGGCACCACGCCGGAGATCTCGGTCAGCCGCTGCCGGCCGTGGCGCGCGCGCATGCCAAGCCGGGGCAGGGAGGCGACCAGCCCCTGGGTATAGGGATGCTGCGGGCGGTTGAAGATCATTTCCGAGTCCTGCTGCTCCACGATGCGCCCGGCGTACATGACGCAAACGCGCTTGCAGATGTCGGTGACCAGGCCGAGGTCGTGGGAGATCATCAGGATCGCGGTGCCCTTCGCGCTGCACAGTTCCTTCATCAGGTCGACGATCTCCGACTGCACGGTGACATCGAGTGCCGTGGTCGGCTCGTCGGCGATCAGCAGGTCGGGCTCGCAGGCCAGTGCGATGGCGATCATCACGCGCTGGCGCATGCCGCCGGAGAGTTCGTGCGGATAGGCCCGCGCGCGCCGCTCGGGGGCCGGCACCTTCACCTGCTTCAGCGCCTCGACCGCGCGGGCGTCGGCATCGTTCCAGTTCGCCCCCTGGTGCAGCACGTACATCTCGGCGATCTGACGGCCGACCGTCTTGAGCGGGTTCAGCGCCGTCATCGGCTCCTGGAAGATCATCGCGATGCGCTTGCCGCGCAGGGCGCGCATTTCGGCGGGGGGCAGGTCCTGGATCTCCTGCCCGGTCAGGCGGATCTTGCCGCCGGCGAGCGCGAGCGGGTGGCGCAACAGCCCCATCACCGAGAGTGCGGTGATGCTCTTGCCGCAACCGCTCTCGCCCACCAGCCCCACCGTCTCGCCGCGGGCGATGGTGAACGATACACCCTCCACGGCCGGGTAGCGGCCATTATCCGCGGTCAGCTCGATGCGGAGGTCCTCGACCTCCAGCAGGTTCATGTCGCCGCTCATCGCCGGCTCCGCGATTGCGGGTCGAGCACGTCGCGCAGGCCGTCGCCCAGCAGATTCAGCCCCAGCACGGTGATGAAGATCGCCAAGCCCGGGAACAGGCTCAGCCAGGGCGCGGTGGTGATCGTCTCGCGCGCATCGGACAGCATCGAGCCCCAGGAGGGCGCGGGCGGCCGCACGCCCAGTCCCAGGAACGACAGCGCCGCCTCGGCCAGGATGGTGCCGCCCATGCCAAGGGTGGCGATCACGATGATCGGCCCCAGGGTGTTCGGCAGGATCTGGGTGAACATGATGCGCACATCGCCGTAGCCCAGCACGCGGGCGGCCTGGACATAGCCCTGGGTGCGGACCGCCAGCGCCTGGGCCCGGCTGATGCGGCAGGTATAGCTCCAGTTGGTCAGCCCCAGCGCGATCATCAGGCTGGTCAGCCCCGGCCCCAGGATCGCCATGATCGCAAGCGCGAAGATCAGCGATGGAATGGCCAGCATCAGGTTGGTGAGCCCGTTGACGAAATCGTCCCACCAGCCGCCCCAGTAGCCCGCCGTCACCCCCAGCGTGGTGCCGATGGCGGTGTTGATCAGCTGCGAGCCGATGCCCACGGTCAGCGAGATCTGCGCGCCGTACATCACCCGGCTCCAGATGTCGCGGCCCTGCTGGTCGGTGCCGAACCAGAATTCGGCGGAGGGCGACAGCTCCGCGTTCATGAGGTTGGCGTCCATGATCGGGTCGGTATGCGCCAGCCACGGCCCAAACACGCCCACGAAAAGGGCGAGGGCCGTCAGGCCCCCGCCGATTGCCAGATTGGCCTGTATTTTCATCAGGTGTACCGAATGCGCGGATCAATGAGCTTGTAGGCGATATCGACCGAGGTGTTGATCACCAGGAAGAACAGGGTGATCATCAGGATGCAACCCTGCACGGCCGGGATGTCGCGCTGGAACACGCTGTCCACCAGCAGCGAGCCGACGCCTGGCCAGGCGAACAGCTTTTCCACCACCACGCCCTGGCCCAGCAGCGAGCCGAATTGCAGGCCGATCGTGGTCAGCACCAGCACCAGCGCGTTGCGCAGCACATGCCACACCACCACGCGGAACTCGTTCATGCCCTTGCTGCGCGCGGTGCGGACGAAATCGGCGTTCATGATGTCCAGCACGGCCGCCCGCGTGGTGCGCGCCAGCAGTGCCATGGGGCTGACGCCCAGCGCCATCGCCGGCAGGGCGAGGTGCCACAGGCCACCGTCGCCATAGCCGAAGCTCGGGAACCAGCCCAATGTCAGCGCGAACAGATACATCAGCAGGATGCCAAGCCAGAAGACCGGCAGCGACAGCCCGGAGACCGCGATCACCATCAGCGACAGGTCGGCCACGCTGCCCGGCCGCAAGGCCGCGACAAATCCCAACGGCAGCCCGACCGAGATCGCAAAGCCCATCGCCGCGGCGGTCAGCGACAGCGACGGCCACAGCCGTGCGGAGATCATCTCGATCACCGGCTGCTTGGAGCGGAACGAGATGCCGAGGTCCAGCGTCGCGAGTTGTTGGACATAACGACCGAAGCGCACATACAACGGGTCGTCCAGCCCCAATTCGGCGCGCATCCGCGCCACCACCGCCATGTCGAGCCCCAGCCCCTCGTCCTGCTGGCCGGTGGCGAAGCTGCCGGGGATCAGGCTGAACAGGACGAAGATCAGCAATGCGATGGCGATCAGCATCGGCACCATCTGCAACACGCGGCGAAGGACAAATCCGAACATAAGGCTTCCCTAGTGGGCGGCTGGGCAGCGAGACTGTGGAACGAAGGCAAGGGTCATCTTCTTCTTCCGAAAAAGACGACGCCTGTTTTTCTTGCTGTCGATTGGAGCCGGTTGCCGCCCCCTTCCGAACCGGAAGGGGGCGCGCCGATTACTTCGCCGGCGAGGAGGCGTCAACCCAGATGAACTCCGGGTACTGGTGCACCAACTCCGTGGGGTTGCCGATCAGCCCGTGGACCCAGGGCTGGTACGCCATCACCGCCTTGTTGTAGTTGAAGAACCACACCGGGGCGGCGGTGTACAGATGGGCGTTGGCCTGCTTCAGCAGCCCCAGCTTGCGCGCCGGATCGTCGGTGGTGCCGGCCTCGTCCAGCAGCTTGTCGTAGGCGGCGTTCTTGTAGCCGGTGACGTTGCACGAGGTGC
The DNA here is from genome assembly GCA_020848935.1 of Acetobacteraceae bacterium. GTDB lineage: Bacteria > Pseudomonadota > Alphaproteobacteria > Acetobacterales > Acetobacteraceae > CAMDGX01. Next base: position 4,688 of record JADLHF010000232.1, on the reverse strand, counting down.
GCGGGGTGGCGGAATGGAAGCAGCGCAGGGTCTGCAACGGGTCCGGTCCGGTCTGGCTGGAGCCGATATAGGCCTGGAACTCGCCCTTCAGCGCCAGGTCGGTCAGCACCGCGACCTCCACCACCTTGGTCTTCACCTTGATGCCGACCTGGGCCAGCATCGGGATCACCGCCTCCACGATCGGCAGGCCCCAGCTTTCGTTCTGGCTGGTGGTCCATTCGAACTCGAAGCCGTTCGGCAGCCCGGCCTCGGCCAGCAGCTTCTTGGAAAGCGCGGGATCATAGCTGTACGGCTTCATGTCCTTGTCATAGCCGGGCACCGAGATCGGCAGCCAGGAGGTCGCGACATAGGCCTTGTTGCGTGCCAGCCGCTCCACGATCAGCTTGGTGTTGATGGCGTGATTGATCGCCTGGCGCACCCGCACATCGTCGAACGGCTTTACCTCGTGATTCATGGTCATGGCGCGGGTGAACACCTCGGCCACTTCCAGGATGTGCTTCTTCAGCTCGGGATCCTTGCCATAGGCGACGTATTGCACCGGCCCGAGGATCGATGTGTCGACCTCCTTGTTGCGGAACGCGATGTCACGCGCCGAGGCCTCGGCCATGATCGGGAATTCCACCCGGTCGAGATACGGCAGGCCGGGCTTGTAGAACTTGTCGAACCGCTCGGCGACCAGGCGCGAGCCCGGAATGTGTTCCTTGAACTTGAACGGGCCAAGGCCCACCGGGTTGGTCGCCCAGGTCGGCTTGGCCACCTCCTCCTTCGGCAGGATCGAGGTGGTCATGTTGTAGAACAGGAAGCCCGGCTCGACCTTCTGGGTGAAGGTGATCTCGACCGTGTGATCGTCGATCTGCTTGATGCCGGAAATCTCCTTGGCATCGCCCTTTTCCACATCGACGGCGCCCTTGATCAGCCGGACCCAGCGCGCGCCGACGAAGCCCTGATTGGGCGACATCAGGCGATTGAAGCTCCAGACCACATCGTCGGCGACCATCTTGCGGCCATTGTGGAAGAACGCGTCCTGGCGCAGCGTGAAGGTCCATACCGTGCCGCCGGCCGAGGATTTCGCCGCGGTTGCCAGTTCCAGCCTGGGCTCACCCTTGGCGCTGTCCCAGATGTACAGCGAGCGGTGCAACGTCATGTGCACCTGGCCGTCCTGCGAGCGGCCCGACATGTGGGGGTCGAGGTTGCCGAAGGCGGACGCATAGGGGGCGGTCATCCGTACCACGCCACCGCGGCGTGGCGTCTGGGCCTCGGTCGATGGCGCAAGGGCTCCCAGAAGTCCCAATGTAGCCACGGCGATGCCGGAGAATAATGCGAGTCTGTTCATGGAGCTTCCCTGTCGATGCCGGAGATTTCCCCCGTAAGGACCGCATACGAACACCGCGGCCGCGCTTCGCGCAAGGGGGGTGCCGCGATTTAACGCTCCAGCGGCACTGCCGTGACGCTGTTGAACGCCGATCCGTCGGTACCCACGCTCATCGTCGACCAGACAAGATAAACCAGAACACGCTTCTCGCGGTCAAACAGCCGGCTGACACGCACCTCCTTGAAGAAAAAACTCATGCTTTCGTCGAATACGACTTCGTTGTCGGGTATGTCGCCTTTCAGCGTTACCTTGCCGGTGGCGCGGCAGGCGATGGAGAACCGGTTGGGGTCGGTGGCCAGCCCCAGCGAGCCTTTCACGCCGCCCGTCTCGGCGCGCGACATGTAGCAGGACACGCCGTCCACCCGCGGGTCGTCGTAGCGATCCACCACGATGCGGTCGTTGCGGCCGAGCAGGCGGAAGGTGGTGGAGACGCTGCCGATGCGGGTCGATTCGTCGGCCAGCGCCGGGGTTGCGCCCAGCAGACCGGCCAGCAGAGCGGCGATCAGCCTCATCAATCCTCCCCCGGGGTGGCAAAGCGGGCGAAATCGCGCGCCAGCACCTGATAGATGGCGTGCTTGAACGGCACCGCCAACCCCGGCAGCGACTGCAGCGCCACCCATCGCCAGGCGTCGAATTCGGGGTCGGGATCGGCATCCAACCGGATATCGGCGTCCTCGCCGGTAAAGCGCAGCGCGAACCAGCGCTGCCGCTGTCCACGGAACCGCCCGCCCAGCGCCACGCCGATCAGTTCCGGCGGCAGGTCATAGGTGAACCAGTCGGGATGCTCGCCGATGATCACCGCCCGGTCGGTGCCGATTTCCTCGGCCAGTTCGCGCAGCACCGCGCCGCGCGGGTCCTCGTTGGCGTCGATGCCGCCCTGCGGCAACTGCCAGCCGCCGGGCGTGCCCTCGGCGTTCGGCAGGTCGGCGCGGCGCGCCACGAAGACCTTGCCGCGCCGGTCGAACAGCACCGCGCCGACATTGTTGCGATAGGGCAGGTCGATCATGGATGCCTCCTGGCCAGGCAAGAATGGTCTTCTCTTTCCGAGAGGCTGTTTCGGAACGACCTCGGCATGAAGGCGTGCCGGGCTGGGCAGCCGGGGCAGATCGTGATTCGCGGAGGTTGCAACACACGGGACGGGACGGCGATATGGACCCCGGCCGCCCGGCGGCAGCATAGCCGCGCCGGGCGGCGCAATGGAAGCGACCCGACCGACATCCCGTGCGCGAGGCTTCAGCCTTTCCTCCCCGCCGGGGCGGTTTGCGGCCGCACGCGACCTTGGCCGATGCGCGCGATCGGCGACGCGACCTGCCACGTGCGGCGCGGCGGCATCGCATGGCGGTCGGTCCCGGGCAGCCTCCCGCCCGGGACCGGGTGCATCGCTGGTTTGCCCGGCTGCGTGACGATCGCGCCTGGGAGATCATTAACCATCGCCTCGTCATGGATGATGCCGATGGCGCGGCGCTCCAGGGTCACGACCCAGATATTCGTTGCTTCGGCTTGGGCTGAGGTGAGTCCGGGCATGGCGGAGCTGTCCGCCATGTCCGATTGTTCTTGGCTCTCCTCGGCGCAAGCTGCGCGTATCTGGGTGGAGCTCCCGCGCTCGCGCGGCACGCCCCGTGTGCGATGGCCAGGGCCGTCCGCATCGGATGCTGCTGTCCGAGGGCCAGATGAATGACCATCGCGGTGCGCTCTCAGGCCAGCATCACCGGCAATCCCTGGCGATCGAAGGCAACATACTTATGGAGTTTGCCGAGCTTGATGAATTCCACCATCTGCCCCAGCGCCGCTTCCGCGTCGTCACTGGTGGGCGCCTGGCCAGCATGTCCCGCAAGTGCTCCGACAAACACGATGGACCAGGGCGGCCCGAACTGCTCGGATTCATCAACCAGGGCGGCGAATGTCGTGAGCTCCGATGGCGCCTTGTCCACATACATCAGCGGCGCCAACGCCCCGCCGCTTCCCGCAAGGAAGCGGGCCCGCTGGTCGGCTGAGGCGTCGCTCGGCAGTTCGGCCACCGTAAAGACGAACAGCAGGCGTTGCGGCTCGGGCTGCGCCCGGGCTTCCCGCAGCAGATCATCGAAGGTCGAAATCGTCATCGTTGCAGCTCCATCGAGATCGCAGAGAAATGGCGAGGCCGCGCGCCGACGTCCATGGCCGCCTAACGCCGGTGCGGACGACGCGGCGCGGGTGGAAGGATACGGAACGGGATATCTGTTGCAGCGCCCTCAACCCGCGGCCCGGGCGGCCTCGTACACCTTGAGGTGGGTATACGCGACCGCCAGCAGCGTGTGCGGCGTGCCGAACGCCTTGGCGCGGGCCAGCATGTCGCCCACCACGTGGTCGGCTTCCACGGCCCCGCCGCGCTGGAGGTCGCGCAGCATGCTGGCCATCCACTGGCCCTTGGGGTCGCTGAGCTGGCTGCGGGCGCGGGCATCGGCGGGCGGGCGCGGCGTGTGGCCGGCGGCGGTGGCCACCGCGGTGCATTCATCGACCATTTGCAGCATCAGGGCGGCGGCGTCCGGCGTGGCGCTGACGATGCTGCCGACATTGGCCCGGAACAGGCAGTTCATCCCGGCGATGGAGCACAGGAAGACCCATTTCTCCCACATCATCTGGACGATCTCCGGCGAATTGGTCAGGTCGAACCCCCCCTTCGCCAGATGCGGCTGCAGCGCGTCGCAGAACGCCGCCTGGGTGGCCATGCGCGGGCCGTAGCCGAAGGTGGCCATGGCATTCAGGTGGCGCACGGTGCCGTCGTCGTCCAGCGTGACCGCGATGCCGGAGGTGCCGCCGAGCACCGCCTCGGCACCGAACGCGGCGTCGAGCCGTTCGAGGTGCTGCATGCCATTGAGCTGCGGGATGATCCTTGCCCCGGCGGCGGCCGGGCGGATGGCGGCGATGGCGCTGTCGAGGTCGTACGCCTTGCAGGCCAGGATGATCGCGTCCCAGCCCGGCTTGATGTCCTCGGCCAGCACGGTCTTGGCGGCGACGGTGGCGTCGCCCAGCGGGCTCTTGATCACCAGGCCACCGGCGGCGATCTGGGCGGCGCGGCGTGGGCGGACCAGGAAAGTGACATCGGCGCCGCCGGCCGCGGCCCGCCCACCGTAATAGCCGCCGATGCCGCCGGCACCGAGCACCAGAATGCGCATGTCAAATCCCCCAACCAACCCCGCCATCTTGCCGGGCGCGTCCCGGCTTGCCAACCTGCCGGGCCCCGCATGGCGGGGATGAACTGACCGGGCCCCGCATGGCGGGGATGAACTGACCGGGCCCCGCATGGCGGGGATGAACTGACCGGGCCCCGCATGGCGGG